>JBDTYQ010000047.1:0-29284 GCA_040005515.1 bacterium | reverse complement strand
TGTTTTCCCAAAGACACTCAAGCGCTCGCTTCCGTCGCCCGACAATTCGGCTCCGACTCTCTTGTGGTTGATGCCGTAATTGAAGTGAACCGTCGCCAACGCGAATCGATGTTGCCGAAGATCGAAAAGCTCGTTGGTAGCCTACAGGGAAAGACAATCGCTGTCTTGGGACTGGCCTTTAAGCCCGAGACTGACGATCTCAGGGAAGCGCCCGCGTTGGAAATCATTAAAGGGCTGGTGAATCGCGGCGCTCGCGTGCGCGCTTATGACCCGGTGGCGATGCCCGAGGCAACCAAGATTTTGGCTGAAATTGAATATGCCGATGACGAGTATGATGCCGTAAAGGACGCGGATGCTCTGGTGATTGTCACTGAGTGGAATCAGTTCCGCGCGCTTGATATGAGGCGAGTTCGTGACCTGATGAAAACTGCGAAGGTCGCGGATTTACGAAATATCTATGAGCCGGCACACCTGCGTGAATTGGGGTTTGACTACACCGGTGTGGGTCGATAGCAACTTCATAAGGAGGAGACCGCTATGCCCCTCTCAGGAATCGTCCTAGTAACCGGTGGTGCCGGCTTTATTGGTTCGCACATCGCATCAGCACTAAGCTCTTCCGGAGCGCGAGTGCGTGTGATCGACGATCTTTCGACGGGTTACATGGAAAACCTGGAGGAGATTGGTGGAGATGTCGACTTTGTCAAAGGCAGTTTGGCGGACGAAGCGGCATTAAGCCGTGCGTTGGAGGACGTCGAGTTAGTCTTTCATGAAGCGGCTATCCCTTCGGTTCCGCGTTCGGTAGAAAACCCTCGGCAGACTCACATCGCATCAGTTGACTCAACATTCTCTTTACTTCTCGCCGCGAAAGAACGAAAGGTAAGGCGGATCGTGTACGCCGCATCAAGCTCCGCTTACGGTGACCAGCCCACCCTCCCGAAAGTAGAACAGATGCTGCCGGAACCTCTGTCTCCCTATGCAGTCGCGAAGCTGGTTGGCGAGTACTACTGCCAGGTCTTCACGCGAGTGTATAAGTTGGAGACCGTCTCCCTCCGCTATTTTAATGTATTTGGTCCGCGCCAGGATCCCAGCTCTCATTATTCCGGTGTCATCTCCAGATTTATTGCCGCCCTATTGAGCGGCGCCACACCTGTCATCTATGGCGATGGCGAACAGTCAAGAGACTTTACCTACATCCAAAATGTCGTCGACGCGAACCTCAAGGCGGCGGAAACAACCAGGGGAATCGGCGCGGTGATTAACGTAGCGAACGGGAAACGAATCTCACTCAATGACCTGCTGAATGAACTCAAGGACCTCACGGGTAACCGCGACATTCAAGCCGACTACCAGCCAACACGTGCGGGCGATGTGCTTCACAGTCTAGCTGACACTACGCGAGCACAGGAGCTTCTCGGCTTTGAACCTCGTGTCGGACTACGAGAAGGTTTGCTGGCCACGATTGATTGGTGGAAGCAAAGCAGGTTTGCCCAGTCCGCTAAAACATCCTAGACATTCGAACGAGCGGCTCTCTCCTCAACAAGCGCGCGCAAGCTCTCTGTATAGGGCGAGCGTGCGACGCCTTTGTCGGTGATGATGGCTGCGATGAACTCGTTGGGCGTGACATCGAAGGCGGGATTGTGAACTTTGACTCCGTCAGGTCCTATTTGATGAGTTCCGATGTGGGTGATTTCTCTCCCGTCACGTTCCTCGATGGGGATTTCTTCACCGGTTTTGAGTGTGAGATCCAACGTAGTCACTGGCGCCGCGACGTAAAACGGAATGTTGTTTTGCTTTGCAAGAACGGCGACCATATAAGTGCCAATCTTGTTGGCGGTGTCGCCATTAGCCGCGATCCGATCGGCTCCCACAACGACACAATCAACTTTCCCATTCTTCATCACATGGCCAGCCATGTTGTCGGTTATGACCGTGACAGGAATGTCGTCCTTAGCCAGTTCCCATGCGGTTAGTCGAAGGCCCTGAAGGAATGGCCGCGTCTCATCCGCAATTACTGCAACACGCTTTCCCGCGTCACGGGCGCCACGGATCACTCCCAGCGCAGTGCCGTAGTCTCCGGCTGTGGCTAATGCTCCGGCATTGCAGTGAGTGAGCACGGTCGCCCCGTCGGGAATCAGTGGCGCGCCAAACCCTCCGATCGCCCGGTTAGCGTCCAGATCCTCCTGGAAAATATTCAGTGCTTCCGCGATCAATTTCTCTTTAACTTCTTCGACGTTCTGCGTCCGAGCCTTTTCCCTATTTAAGGCGGATCTCATTCGCTCAATTGCCCAAAACAGATTGACTGCTGTCGGACGTGTCTTGCTCATGACTTCGCACATGTAAGTAAAGTCATCTTCGAGGTCCGCGACCGAGGTGCCAACCGACTGTTTGGCTCCGAGAGCTAAACCCATCGCAGCGGAAACACCAATCGCTGGAGCTCCTCGCACCACCATCTTCTTAATCGCTTCCGCCACCTCATCGTAAGAACGAAGCATCAAGTACTTCTCTTCTGTTGGCAGCAGTCGCTGATCGATCATGCGCACGCCTTCGTTGGTCCACTCGACAGTTTTGATCATTGGGCAATAGTTTCCTTGTTTGTAAAGTCCGGTGAATCTTACTGGACGCGTACAGTTGAATCAAAGTAAGGGCTTGAGACGTCGAGTTTGACACCCCAAAGATCGCCATGATACTGTCCGCCGCAGTTAGCGAAATCATCGATCTTTGCACTACAAAGCGTCTGGGTGCCTCGCCTAAAGCGGGGAGAATAGGGAAGCGGGTGAGAATCCCGCGCGGTCGCGCCACTGTGATGAGAAGTTCGGCTTAACTCTGTAGAGATGCCGGAAAACTCTAAGCCAGGAGACCTGCCCAAGTGCTTTGCAGCCTTTCGAACACCTCGCGAATAGGTGTTCAGGCAGCACGGATTCCAGCACTCCATTTGAGTTCCGCACATAGCCTGTTCACCTTTTTGTGGGGACAGAACTTTGGCGGGACTTTCTTGTTTACACGTTCTCCAACAACTAAATCTAGCTTCGCACCACTAGTCTGCATTGTCATGGCCGGACTTGCCGTCTTCGCCGCTTGCGCGAATCGCGGCGCGATAGCTCCTTCACGAACTGAGAGCGGACAACGCCAGGTTACGGACGAGGCCGGCAGGACAATCAAAGTTCCTGCCAGGGTCGAACGATTCATCTCTCTTGCACCCAACCTCACCGAAACTGCTTATGCGATCGGCGCCGGTGACAGGCTGGTCGGCGATACGACCTATTGCGATTACCCGGAAGAAGCGAAAAAGGTACAGAAGGTGGGTGACACCTTGCAGCCGAGCATCGAAAAGATAATCGCCCTTCGCCCGCAACTCGTGCTGATCTCAACCGCTTCACAGCTCGAAGCTTTTACAACGCAGCTGAATGACCACAACATCGCGGTGTATGTAACGGACCCGCACGATCTAGAGGGTGTCTTCCAATCGATTACCAACCTGGGAAACCTTCTGAATCAGGAGTTGACTTCTCAACAGCTCGTATCCTCCCTTCGCGCCCGCACCTCAACAGTTGAGAGCGCGCTGAGCGCCGGGAAACCTGTAAGAGTCTTCTATCAGCTCTCAGAAGAGCCGCTCTACACCGCCGGACGAGAGTCATTTGTTACGGACCTCATACGAAGAGCAGGCGGGATCTCGGTGACAGCAGACATCCCCGGTGCCTGGCCGAGATACAGTGAAGAAGCTGCTGTTTCCGCACGTCCGGATGCAGTCATTCTTCCTACTGGCGGTTCAATGGGTGATGCAAACTCGAAGGTCGCCAGTGGATTGAAAAGGTCGCCTGCTGTGCTCAGTGGCCGGATCTTCAAAATCAACGGCGACTTTCTGTCACGACCTGGACCAAGATCCGTGGACGGGCTGGAACAACTCGCACGCGCACTGCATCCGGAAGCTTTCAACAAATGACCGTGCCTAGTTCAGTGCCCAACTCCGCTGGCGTCTATCTGGGAATTGGCGCTCGAGTGACGCTACGCAAGACGCTTATTGCCTGCGGATTGTTGTTCCTCACGCTCCTCGCGTCAGTGCTTCTGATGTCGCTCCTGGGTAGTGAACGACTTCCCGCCCGCGGTGCAATGTGCGCGCTTCTCTCCTTGGGAAGCTCGTCATGCGGACTTACTGCAGAACAGTCCGCCATCCTGCTGGAGATTCGCTTTCCGAGAATCCTTCTCGCCGCCGCCGTGGGTGCTTCCCTTGCCGCAGCGGGAGCAAGCTACCAGGCGCTGTTGCGCAATCCTCTCGCTGAGCCGTACCTCCTCGGTATCTCTAACGGCGCAGCAGTCGGCACGATGATCGCACTCGTCTTCTTTGGCTCCCAGGAATGGAGCCGACCGCTCATGGCTTTTGCCGGGGCACTCCTCGCGACGTTCGTAGTTTACCGCCTCGCGCAGGGACGAGCTGGGGCAACGCCGGAAAGACTGATTCTCGCCGGGGTGATTGTTACCACTTTTCTCTCTTCCGCGATTGTCTTCGTTACCACCCTGATGGACGCCACGCGGATCAGGTCATTCACCTTTTGGTTGCTGGGCGATCTTTCAGGCACCACTACGAGTCTTCTCGTCATTGCTCTCGTTGTTGCGGTAGGCGGAACCTTAGTGCTGGCTGCGAACGCGAGGTCGTTGAACCTCCTGATGTTGGGTGAACGCGATGCATTCGATCTCGGTGTTGAGGTTAGTAGCGTACGTTTGCTGGTATTCATCGTAGCGAGTTTGCTAGTCGGTAGCTCGGTTGCGTCCGGAGGCTCCGTCGGTTACGTCGGTCTGGTAGTTCCACACCTCGTGCGTCTTTCCCTGGGAAGCGACAACCGCATCACGATACCTGCCGCAGCTTTGTCCGGCGCCTTGTTCGTTGTCATCGCGGACACTGTCGCCCGCACCGTCATCGCGCCGCGTGAGCTTCCTGTAGGGGCGATCACGGCGTTGATTGGTGCGCCGCTATTTATCTACTTGCTGAAACGCGGATAGGGATTAACCCGGATCTGAAATGTCTGAAGTTCCTAACACGACCATGCTGGAAGCGCGTGACCTGACTATCAAGTATGGATCGCGAACCGCAGTGTCAGGTGTGTCACTGAAGATCGCACTCGGAGAGATCCTCACCGTATTGGGTCCGAACGGAGCGGGAAAATCCTCGATGCTTCGCGCGCTCAACGGAGGATTGAAGACGATATCCGGCGATGTGCTTCTCGACGGGAAACCACTGAACAGCTACGCCCGGCGAGAGATCGGCAGGAGCATCGCAGCAGTCTCACAGGAGGGCGATGTGCGATTCCCTGTGACTGTTCTGGAATTCGTTCTGGGCGGCAGGTATGCGTGGGCCAGCTCGGGTGCCTGGGGATGGGAAACTGAAAGCGACATCAAAGTTGCGCAAGAGACGCTCCATGAAACCGAACTGGAAGAACTAAGTGGCCGGCTGATGAGCGAGCTGTCCGGAGGCGAACGACAACGCGCGGTTCTAGCGAGAGCACTGGCGACGGAAGCGAGGATCCTTTTGCTCGATGAGCCCACTGCGAACTTGGATCTGGCTCATCAAGCGACCATTCTCAGCCTCGTGCGAAGGCGTTGTGACAAGCACGAGGTAGGTGCAGTTGTGATCACACACGACGTCAACCTCGCGGCGCAGTTTTCCGATCACGTCTTGCTGATCAAAAACGGGATGATTACGGCCTTTGGTCGACCCGAGGAGGTGTTAACACCGAAGTTGCTCCGAGAAGTCTTCAATGTAGAGGTCCTTGTTGATGCGCACCCGATTTCTGGTGTGCCACGTATAACGCCGGTACACGAAGCCGGCCGGTAATCGCTAACCTTGAGCGGTGGGATGGGGAAGGCGGTTCGAGGCCGCCACTGCCCGCGCAACTGTAGACGGCGACAAAGCTCCAAGGTTTTGCCACTGGGCCAATACGGCAGGCGTTTCGCCCGTCGTCCGGGAAGGCAGGAGCCGAGGCGATTCAGGTTTCAAAAGCCCGAGTCACAGCCGCAAGTCAGGACATCCGCCCGTCGCTCTCTTTCAGCTCGCACTGCGACGGGCAGGAGAAGCTAACATGAGAAGAAATATCCGCTGTATCCGTCAACTTAAACTTGGTAATAGTCTCGTCACAACGGCGTTGCTCTTACTGTTTTCTGTCACAAGCGCATTCGCTCAAGCAACAACTTCAATCGGCGGAACTGTCACCGACGAACAAGGCGGAAAGGTGATTGGTGCAGCCGTACGCTTGCAGTCACGCGATGGGCAGCAGCGCGACACCAAAACCGACCAGGACGGATCATTTGAGTTCACCGGAGTAGATCCCGGTCAATATCTTATCGAGGTGGAGGCGCACGGGTTCTCCAATCTCACTTCGGAGCCGATCAAGATCATTCGCGGCGCAACCGAACGTCTCAAGTTAGTCCTCAATCTCGCCGCGATAAATGAGAGCGTGATCATTACCGCGACGGGTACAGCGCAGCGAGCGGATGAGGTTTCCAAGGCGGTTACAGTCATTGACGGTCAGGACTTCGAAACCAGGCAGGAGGTTTCTCTAGCGGAAGGCCTGCGCGGCACTCCGGGGTTGCGAGTGCAACAGCAGGGCTCGTTTGGCACATTGACTTCATTACGTCTGCGCGGGCAGCGAAACTTCGATACGGCACTTCTCTTTGACGGCTTGCGCGTTCGCGATGCAGCGGACATCAACGGTTCGGTTTTTCCTTTTGTAACAGATCTTACCCCCGGCGATCTTGACCGGGTAGAAGTCG
This sequence comes from bacterium, assembly GCA_040005515.1. GTDB lineage: Bacteria > Acidobacteriota > Blastocatellia > Pyrinomonadales > Pyrinomonadaceae > PSRF01. Next base: position 22,522 of record JBDTYQ010000047.1, on the reverse strand, counting down.
TGCGAGGATCCGGCTCTTCGATCTATGGAACGAACGCGATCGGCGGCGTCATAAATCTCGTTCCGAAAGTCGGCAGTGGAGAGCCGCGGTTTGAAGCGGGATTCGAAGGTGGAAACCTGGCGCTGTTTCGCGAGCGGCTGCAAGGCTTCGGTGGAATTGGCAAGCGTGCCGGGTTCAGTCTGGGCGTGACCAGACTCGATGTGCGCAGGGGAATCGACGGCAATGATCAGTACGGCAATACGTCAGGTATCGGTCGCTTTCAGTTTCAAGTCAGCCCGTCAATTGATGTCGCCGCTAATTTCTACGGGACTTCGTCCAACGCGATAACAAACGACAGTCCCCAGGCACTCGCCGCAGCGACAAACTCGGCCGACGGGTATCCTCGGGCAATTCCCGGAGTAACGTTTCAGCCTGACTTTAATAATCCCGATCAGGGGCGTCGCAATTCAATCCTCGTTGGCTCAATCAGGTTCACGCAACGCGTCAACCAAACGCTGGCTTACAGAGTGGCCTACCAGAAAGTGTCGACCCGGCGACGTAATTACAACGGTCCTGACTTTGATCCGCGCTTTGTAGCCTTCAATCCTTTCGGGGAGTTTGAATTCAACAGTATCAATAATGGCGGCACGGACACGCTTGATGCTCGGGCCTACATTAGTATCGGGGCGGCAAATCTCGTCAGTGCCGGCTTTGAGTTTGAGAATGAGACTCTGTTCCAGCGATTCATTTCGGCGTTCGGCGCGGCGCCGGGAATGAAGGATCGCCAGCGCACCTTTGCCTTCTTCGCACAGGACCAAATCATTCTCCTCGAAGGTCGCCTGCAGATTTCACTGGGAGTGCGTGAACAGCTGTATCGGATTCGCGCTGCGGATCGTCCCGGGATTCTTAGCGACATCTCCTCAAAGAACTCGCTGACCGGCGACGGCGCAATTGCCTATTTCTTCCGTTCGACAGGTACGAAGTTGCGAGCGCATGTAGGGAACGGCTTTCGTGCGGCAGCGTTATACGAACGCTTTGGTAACGGCGTGTTTCAGGGTGCGTTGACGAGGTTCGGCGACCCCACGTTGCGAGCGGAACAGTCGATCTCCTTTGATGGCGGCTTCGATCAGCATTTCGCGAGTAAGAAGGCGCTGCTCGGAATGACCTACTTCTACACACGTCTGCAGCGCGTGATCGATTTCAAGAGTTTCCGCAGCCCTTTCAATCCAACTGGAGACCCTGATCCACTGGGGCTGAATCGCAGCGGTGGCTATCTGAATTTTCCTGGTGGAATATCGCGCGGCGTTGAAGCCTTCGTAGAAGCGGCGCCCTACCGGGGAACCACCATCCGTTCGTCCTATACGTTTACTAATGCCGATCGTTTGGCGCTCACAGAGGGACTACAGCAGCAGTTCGTGACGCCGAAACACATGTTCGGATTGTCGCTTGCGCAGCGGTACCGCTCGATTTTGATGAGCTTCGAGTTGAATCGAACGGGAGAGTACATCGCCACGGTGTTCCCGGCGAACCTGACGTTTCCGGGATTTACGAAGGCCGATCTGTTCGTCAGTTATGAACGAACAATGACCGACCGTGTGGCGATGACCATCTTCGCTGGGGCCGACAACATCTTCGATCGAACGTACTACGAAAACGGCTTTCGTGCCCCTGGGATAGTCGGGCGTGGTGGGATTAAGTTTCGGTTTTAGCATCCACGGATTACGCAGACTAGACAGGATCACACGCGAACCAGCGAAGTTCCGCAGGGAAAAGAATGTCCCTCAGCAAATGTTAGAGCACCATCGTCTAGACAAGGCCAATGTGTTTTGAGTCTGATTGAGATATATGAATCCGCGTAATCTGCGGATTGATCTGCGGGCGAGTCTTAAATGGGATCAGGTTGCAAGGCTTTGGAATTCGAGGACGCAATTGCGCCATTTACCGAACTCTTCCTTGCAACCTGAAAATGAAGGCGACGAGCACAAAGTCGCAGGCAAATTATTTCTTCGTGAAAAGGCCTCCCGCCAAAAAGATAGCGCCCAACACTAGGTTTATACCATGATCCGCCGTGCCGAGTTCTAAAGGTCCGACGTGCCACATTTTTGATGGACCAACACCGAGCACCATTCCGAAAATGCCCAGTGCCAGGTAGACGATCCCGAAGGCGAGACAGAAACCTTTGGCGCCGGACAACGATCCCGCAAAGCCGAAATAGAGAGCGATTACTCCCGAGACTATGTGGATCATATTGTGGATTGGACTCAAATGGGCGCCCAGAGGATCAAGGACATGAGTGAAGCCGAGCAGCCCGAACAGCAGGAATACGAGTCCGAGAATCTTACAAATAGTCTTTGCCATGATTTGTGCTTTCTCTCCTCTTTCGAATGTTGATTAACAGGGCGGCCGCATCACCGCTTCGAACAGTGAGCCCGCGAAAAACGCGAGGAATGGGTGAAATCGGCAACTGTATATCAAACGGCCGGCCCCTTGGCAAAGCTTTTTACACTTGCCGGGACGAGAATAGAGTTGGCGGGTTGTTTTTGGGCGGTGGTATAATGACGCTATCCGCTTCCCAAAGTTAATCGCATTCTGCCTACAAAGGTTTGGAGGTGAAGAAGATGGTTGTGAAGAACTTGAGACGACCACTGAGTCAGCTTTCCTTTGCCCTGTGTCTCCTCCTTGTGCTTGGCGCTGTTGCCAACGCTTACACCGTTGTCATGAGGGGTGGGCGACGGGTCGAAATTCCCGCCGCCTTCGTTGTGACGCCGACCACTCTTACGTATGAAGTAAGTTTGGGTATTCAGATCACGCTGTTGGTGAGCGCAATTGACGTTGCGGCAACCGAAAGAGCCAACAACGAAACGGCCGGGAGTCTGCTTAAGCGCGCTCAGGCGGGTTCGTCGACACCGCTTGCACTACCCGCGGCCAGCGACCCCGTCCCGCGCAGTGGCGCTGCCCAAACGGTTACTGATCGAGATTTGAGAGCAATCAAGGAGAAGCGGGTCCGGAGCGAGATCGCCTACGAACTGCGGAGGAAAGAATTGGGACTGCCTTCGCTCGAGGAGTCACGACAGAAAGCCGCCGCGGAACTCGCTGCAATGGACGAAAGGTTTGCGCGCAGCAAGTCGGAAGAAGCGGAATCAGAGAGCTACTGGCGTGAGCGAGCAAGCGCTCTGCGAACCGAGATGGAAGCACTCGACGCTGAGATTCGTTACGCACGCCAACGACTCGATGAGACAGAGCCCAACTTCTCTTCCGGTTCGGTTGGTTTTGTCAGTGATGCGTTCCCAATCGGTGGGTTTGGTTCGCCGTTCGGTGGATCGCGCTTCAAACAGCCGCACGTCAACGGTGCACCGCGCCCGGATATCGTGGTTTCCCCGCGATCGGGTGGTCGATCCGGCATCGGTTTCGGTCGCCGCGGAAATCGCAGGCGCATATTTGGGGACCCCGGCTTCTCGCAGTTCACTTATCGCGATAGAAGCGGCTTTGGCAATTCGGTTTGGCCAGGCACGTCTGCCTTCGGATGGCCCTGGCAGTCAAATGACTACTCATACGAACGTGAAGGATTAGTTTCGAGATTGGACGAACTGATGTCGGCGAGAGCAGCACTTCGTGTGAGATGGCAACATCTGGAGGACGAAGCTCGCCGCGCAGGTGCCCAGCCGGGATGGCTAAGGCCCTAACTAGAGAGTCTCAAGACCCAAGTCTGAAGGTCTCAAGTCTCAAGACTTAAGATAGAAAATGGCCAAGAACCAAGACCAGAGTGAGACGTGAGTCTTGAGACCTAAGATTATTTATGACCGACTGGGAAACAATTATCGGACTTGAGATTCATGCTCAACTGAGTACTGAATCCAAAATCTTCTGTAGCTGCTCGACTCGGTTTGGTGACGAGCCAAACGAGAACACGTGTCCTGTCTGTCTGGGACTTCCGGGCGCACTGCCGGTCTTGAATCGACGCGTCGTGGAACTGGGTACACGCGCAGCGCTGGCGCTGGGCCTACATATCAACTCCACCTCCATCTTCGCGCGTAAGAACTACTTCTATCCAGACCTGCCCAAGGGATATCAGATCTCGCAGTTCGATCAGCCGTTCTCATCAAACGGCGAACTCGAAATCATGACTGCAGAACGCGACGAAGCCGGTCACCCTGTCGAATGGCGTCCAAAGAAAATCACGATTACTCGTTTGCATCTCGAAGAGGACGCGGGCAAGAACGTGCACGAAGGCCTGCCGGATGTCGATCGCTTTTCTTACATCGATCTAAATCGCGCAGGTACGCCTCTGGCTGAAATCGTTACCGAGCCGGACTTTCGTACATCGTGGGAAGCCTACGATTACGTCAATCACGTTCGTCGTGCGCTGCAATGGGTCGGAGCGTCGGAAGCCGACATGGAAAAAGGGAACTTGCGCTGTGAGGCAAATGTCTCCGTGAGACGGATCGGCGATCAGAAGTTTGGCACGAAGTCGGAACTGAAGAACCTCAACTCGGTTCGCTTCATGCAAAAAGCAATCGAGTTCGAGGTAACGCGGCAGATTGGGGTGCTGGAAACCGGCGGGCGCTTGCGCCAGGAAACAAGACTCTGGGACGATCGCCTGAACGAAACGCGTGCGATGCGGTCGAAAGAGGAAGCACATGACTATCGTTATTTTCCCGAGCCCGACTTGCCGCCATTAAAGGTATCGCCGGATTTTGTCGAACGCGTCCGCGCGACCATGCCCGAGTTGCCTGAAGCCCGTCGCAAGAGATTCATGGAACAATATTCCCTGACGTTCAGCGATGCTTCCCAACTTACTTCAGAGCTCTCGCTGTCAGACTATTATGAAGCTGCGGCAGAGGCCTCGGGTAATCCTCGGGCTACTGCAAACTGGCTAAGGTCTGAATTATTGCGCGAGCTGGAGACGGCGAATCTCCCGGCCAGCGCCTCTCCTGTTCCCGCTACCGAGTTGGGCGCGCTCGTCCGTCTGATTGATGAAGCAAAGATCAGTGGCAAGCAGGGTAAGAATGTTTTGGTGGAAATGTTCAAGAGCGGCAAGACCGCCGCCGAGATTGTGGCCGCTCAAGGGCTGACTCAGGTCAGTGATACAGGTGAGATTGATGCCGTAATTGATGAGGTACTGAAGGCGAGCCCTGCGCAGCTCGCGGGTTACCGAGCAGGCAAAGAGGCGCTGTTTGGTTTTTTCGTCGGACAAGTGATGAAAGCGTCAAAGGGAAAAGCGAACCCGAAGGTGGTCAATGAGAGACTTGCGGCGAAGCTCAAGTCTAAATAGCTGTCGCCCGAAACGGAATCGTTGCATGAATCTCAAAGACAAGGTTGCGGTTGTTACAGGCGGCACCAAGGGAATCGGTCGGGGCATCGCTGAAGCGCTGGCGCAGGCCGGAGCGCTCGTATCGATCAGCGGTCGCAATGAGGAAGAGGTCCGGCAGACTGCTAGTGAACTAAACAGCCTGGGAGGCGGTAACGTTCTTGGCTTCGCATGTGACGTGCGGAACCATCCTCAGGTCAAATCCTTCCTCCAACAGACCGTAACTCACCGCGGCGGTCTCGACATCGTAATTAACAACGCGGGTATCGGAATCTTCAATTCGGTTGAGGACCTGTCGCCGGAGGACTTTCGCGCCGTGGTTGAGACTAATCTGTTCGGCGTTTACTACGTCTGCCACGAAGCGATCCCGCTGTTGAAGAAGCGCGGAGGTGGTTACATCATCAATATTTCCTCTCTTGCCGGTGTCAATGCTCACCCTCGCATGGCGGCCTACAACGCTTCAAAGTTTGGGCTTAACGGATTCAGCGAGGCGATGATGCAGGAAGTGCGACACGACGGGATCAAAGTGAGTTACATCATGCCTGGATCGGTGAACACGGGATTTGGCGGAGACGCTCCAAGCGAAGACAAGAGTTGGCAACTACAACCTGGTGACATTGCCCGCGTCGTCCTTGATCTGCTCAATCATGACGAACGTAGTCTTCCCAGTCGTGTTGAGATCAGACCAAGCAAGCCGCCGAAGAAATAGATGCGAGCTGTCGTCCAGCGTGTCACACGCGCCAGCGTCGCCGTGGAAGGCAAGATTGTCGGCGAGATCGAAAAAGGTCTCGTCGTTTTGCTGGGCGTCGCGCGTGATGATGCGCCTGTCGATGTTGAATACATCGCGGACAAGATAGTGGCATTACGGATTTTTGATGACGCGGAAGGGCGGATGAACCTCTCGTTGAAGGAGGGAGGCAGCATGTTGGTCGTATCCCAGTTCACATTGTATGGGGACGTGCGCGGCGGCTTGCGACCATCGTGGATCGATGCGGCGCCACCCGAGGTCGCTGAACCGCTTTACGACTTTTTCGTTACGAGGGTCAGGAAACAGATCGCACACGTGGCAACCGGAAGCTTCCGCCGAATGATGAAAGTTGAATTGGTTAACGATGGCCCGGTGACTATCCTGATCGATAGCCGGAAGGCATTTTGATTTCATTGTAATGACCCAAGTTAGAACTCGAAGTATCGCTGGTTTCCTGATTGCGCTCTTCGTCCTGTTCAGTTTTATTGGCTGTAGGAAGGGCGCCGCAGTGAAGGATGCCGATCAGACTGCGGCCAACCAGAATGCTACCGAGACGAATACCGCCGACCCAACGGATACTGAAAGCATCAAGACCGGAATCAAGCCCATAGCGGATGATCAAGTGGCCGTGATTGAGACCGAGTCATACGGCAATATCGTTATCGAGCTTTACCCGAATATCGCTCCGCTGATGGTTGAACGGTTCAAGAAACTAATTGGGGAAGGGTTCTACGACGGCACCACATTTCATCGCATCAATGCGGACACAGGTTTGATCCAGGGAGGCGATCCACTATCGCGTGACGATGACCCAAACAACGACGGAGAGGGAGACTCAAAGTATCCGAGCCTTCCGGGAGAGTTCAGTGATATCCCGTTCGAGCCCCGCATGGTTGGTGCGGCTCGACGCGAAGCCGAACCGGACGCTGAGGGACATTCTGGTGGTCTGACCGAGGAACAGGCGCGCGACTCGGCCAACTGTCAGTTTTTCATCACGCTCAAGCGACAGCCTGACTATGACGAGGACTACACGCTGTTTGGAAAAGTAGTCGAAGGAATGAGCAATGCGGAAATTTTGATGCGAGCACCTGTTGAAGGGGAGACCGAGGCGCCCGCCGATAAGATCGTAATTAAGAAGATCACGCTGCAACCGAGACAACGCTGGCCGCAATAAACGCGAATCTCACTGCGCTTTAAGCCTCAGCTAGATTGTATCTTCGGTCTTGGAACGCTCGTCGAGTTCAAAACGATCTCGATCGCGCCGCTCGATTTTATCAATGAACTCCAACTCCTCGTTGTCCTCAAAACTGACACCTAGAGCGTTCGCGTTTTCTTCTACGTCTGATTGATCGGGTGTGGGGTTATCGCCGGCAACGGTTTCATCGCCGCTCTGATTAACCTCTTCCCACGCCGCATCAAAGTCGCCACCTGAATCTTTGGGCGAGGCAGCGGTGTTGTGCAGCAACCGGCTTGCGAGTTGTTCAGGGTCCTTTGGGGCGCGAGAGATCTCACCCTCCATGAACTCCTCAATTTCCGGGTCGGGCACGTAGTTGGGATCATTAGCCAGGTATTCAAAGTCTTGTGTAGGTTTCTTTGGCATAGTCGTCTCTCTCGCGGCGTCAACCGATTCCGCATTTGGAACTAATCCGGGTTGAACTCCGAGCATCTCATCCGGATTATTTATTAGAATCTTCGGGGGAGCGTATGGGAAGACTATAGCGCAACGAGGCGAGGCTGACCACTCCGTTTGACGGCGCGCAATTAGCCAAAGCGTGTTTTAAAAAATCAAAGTTGGTTTCTGAATTTCGCAAACTAGTAACTGAACTTTGCAAACGGACATTGGACCGCAGACATTCTGAAAAAGTAGCCTTGCTTGACGATTGAGCGGCGTCACTTTACACTGAACATTGCGAAATTAAACGCAAAAACGCGCAATTAACCATTAGCGAGTCGAGCTGCATTGCAACTCTTCTCGTGCTTCCTCTTCCCAGTTTCCTATGCCAAAGAACCCTTTCAATTCGCTTCAAACGTTCACTCCCGGACTAGGCCTGACCGGGCAGTTTTATTCGTTGCCGCAACTCGAAAAAGAGAACGTTGGTCCGGTATCTAAACTGCCTGTAAGCATTCGCATCGTGCTCGAATCAGTGCTGCGCAATCTGGACGGTAAGCGGATCAGCGAGGACGATGTTCGCGGGTTGGCGAACTGGCAACCTAAAGCCGAACGGACTGCTGAGATTCCTTTCGTAGTCGCGCGCGTGCTGCTTCAAGATTTTACTGGTGTGCCACTGCTGGTCGATCTCGCTGCGATGCGTTCGGCGGTCGCGCGCTTAGGGAAGAACACGGGTGTGATCGAGCCGCTGGTACCAGTCGATCTCGTCATCGATCACTCAGTCCAGGTCGACTTCTCCAGTACGAGAGACGCCTTCTCGAAAAACATCGGAATGGAGTTTAAGCGAAACAACTCTCGCTACCAGTTTCTGAAGTGGGGCACGCAGGCGTTCGATGGATTCAATGTGATCCCTCCCGGGATCGGGATCTGTCATCAAGTGAACCTGGAATATCTGGGCAAGAACGTTTGGGAGAAGCATGAGCTCTATTTTCCCGACACACTCGTCGGGACCGATTCCCACACCACGATGATCAATGGATTGGGAATCGTAGCGTGGGGCGTCGGCGGCATTGAAGCGGAAGCGGCGATGTTGGGCCAGCCGGTTTACTTCCTCACGCCGGATGTCGTCGGAGTCTGCATGAGCGGGAGTTTGCGTGAAGGTGTTACCGCAACCGACCTCGTGCTGCGCGTTACAGAGATGCTGCGCAAGGCAAAGGTCGTCGGCAAGTTCGTTGAGTTTCATGGCGAAGGAGCGGCGAGGCTGTCAGTCACAGACAGGGCTACGATCGCGAACATGGCGCCAGAGTATGGGGCGACGATGGGCTTCTTTCCCATCGACGAAGAGACGTGTTTGTACCTGAAAGCGACGGGCCGAACAGATGAACATGTCGAAGCGGTACGAAGCTACTACACCGCACAGGGCATGTTTGGGATTCCGCGAAAGGGTGAATGTGAATACAGCACGGTGCTTGAGTTGGATCTCGCAGAGATCCGGCCGAGTGTCGCCGGCCCTAAGCGTCCCCAGGATCGAATCGAGTTACCCGATCTGAAAAAACACTTCGCGACATTGCTGCAGAAACCGACATCTGAAGGTGGTTACGGAAAAACAGACGAAGAGATCGGCGCCCGTTACTTCACGCGGATCGGCACACTCGATATAGTCAGGGCGGCGATGGCGGGAGGCGGCGAACAAAGGCCAAGCACTCTTCCGATCGCCGCAGGAGGTGTAGTGACACCAGCGAACACGAGTGTGTGGACGGAAACAGAAATGGTCAACAACCGGCCGACACCCGATCGACTGGAGGAGGTCCATCCCGAAGAGTTCCCGCACGCCGAAGTCGATCTCGGCCATGGGGACGTGCTGATCGCGGCGATCACTTCCTGTACGAACACTTCCAATCCGAGTGTGATGCTTGCCGCTGGTTTGCTGGCGAAGAAAGCAGTTGAGCGCGGCTTGACCGTTAGTCCCGCAGTGAAAAACTCTCTGGCTCCCGGTTCTCGCGTGGTGACGGAGTATCTGGAGAAGACCGGTCTGCAGACCTATCTCGATCAGCTTGGCTTTAATCTAGTGGGCTATGGTTGTACCACTTGCATTGGTAACTCAGGTCCGCTCGACCCGAGTATCGAACAAGTAGTTACCGAACATGATCTGATAGCCGCGAGTGTGCTTTCCGGTAACCGCAATTTTGAAGCGCGAGTGCACCAGAGTATCAAGGCTAATTTCCTGATGAGCCCGCCCCTCGTCGTAGCGTTTGCTCTCGCCGGCCGTATCGACGTGGATATGGACACCGACGCTTTGGGAGTTGGCAAGGATGGTGAGCCTGTATACCTGCGCGACGTTTGGCCGAGTATCGGTGAAATCAACGAGCTGCTCCGGTCGGCGTTTGACCCGGAAACGTATCGGCGTCTCTACAGCAACTTCGCTGAACAGAATCCCTTGTGGAATGAGATCCCCACTTCGACCGGCAATGTGTACGAGTGGGATTCTGAATCAACATACATCCGTGAGCCGCCTTACTTCGAAGGATTCAGCAATGCGGTTGGGAGTTGGCGCGACATTCGCGGCGCGCGGCCGCTCGCAATCTTCGGCGATTCCGTAACAACCGATCACATCAGCCCGGCCGGCGCGATCAAGGCTGCCTCTCCTGCCGGTTTGTATTTGCAGGCTAAAGGCGTCGCTATCGAAGACTTCAATAGCTATGGAGCGCGGCGCGGCAACCACGAGGTAATGCTGCGTGGTACCTTTGCAAACGTTCGCATCCGCAACCTGATGGTGCCAGGCGTTGAAGGCGGCGTTACCATTCACCAGCCCAGCGGCGAACGCATGAGCATTTATGATGCGGCCGTGCGCTACCAGGAAGAGCCTGTTCCGCTTATGGTGATCGCCGGACAGGAGTACGGCACGGGAAGTTCACGTGATTGGGCTGCGAAGGGAACTCGGCTACTCGGTGTGAAGGCAGTTGTGGCCCAGAGTTTCGAACGCATACATCGTAGTAACCTCGTAGGCATGGGCGTCCTTCCCTGCCAGTTCAAGGAAGGCGTAAACGCAGCTTCGTTAGGACTCGACGGCACAGAAACTTTAGATCTCCTTGGACTCGAAAATGGAGTAAGGCCTTTACAGGATGTGACTCTCGTCGTGCAGCGAGCGAACGGAACGAGAGAAGAGGTCCCCGTTGTCCTTCGCATCGACACGCCGATCGAGATTGACTATTACCAGCACGGCGGAATTCTGCCGTACGTGCTGAGACAGCTACTCGCAGGAACGACCGATTTCTAAAATGTTCCGACGGAACAAACCCGTCGTGCAAACCCAATAGGAGTACAAAGATGTCATCCGCACAACCAGCCGAAAAGAACACCCCGCGCAAGTATCAACTATTCATCGATGGAAAATGGTGCGACGCCGAATCCGGCAAGACTTTCACCACACCAAACCCCGCCACCGGCGAAATCCTGGCCGAAGTAGCCGAAGCAGACAAAGCCGACATCGACAAAGCTGTAATCGCCGCTCGACGCGCGTTCGAAGGCAAGTGGTCCAAAGTCAGTGCGCGCGAGCGCGGACGAATGCTGTACAAGCTCTCCCAATTGATTGAAGAGCACAGCAGCGAACTGGCAGCGCTGGAAACCGCCGACAATGGCAAGCCCATCAACGAGTCGGCCTTCGTCGACCTGCCGCAAGTAGCCGAGAACTTTGAGTACTTCGCCGGCTGGGCCACGAAGATTGAAGGCGAGACGATTCCGGTCCCCGGCCAAATGTTCAACTACACCTTGCGCGAACCGGTCGGCGTCTGCGGACAAATCATCCCGTGGAATTTTCCGCTGCTGATGGCCGCCTGGAAACTCGCTCCGGCGCTGGCGGCGGGCAACACCATTGTTCTTAAGCCCGCGGAACAGACTCCAGTTAACGCGATGGAGTTGGGCAAGTTGATCGCGGAAGCAGGCTTTCCTGAAGGCGTCGTCAATATCGTTCCCGGGTACGGTGAAACCGCCGGCGCTGCGTTGGCGGCCCATCCTGGTATCGACAAGGTAGCATTCACCGGCTCAACCGAAGTCGGCAAGCTGATCGCGAAAGCTGCAGCCGACAACCTGACTAAAGTGTCCCTTGAGCTCGGCGGCAAAGCGCCGAACATTGTCTTTGCTGATGCTGATATCGAACAGGCCGTCAGCGGTGCAATGATGGGGATCTTCTTCAACCAGGGACAGGTGTGCTGCGCCGGCTCGCGACTGTTTGTACAAGAGGGAGTAAAGGACCAGTTCCTCGATCGGCTCAAGGAAAAGTCAGCGAACATCGTTGTTGGCGATCCGATGAACAAGGGAACCCACATGGGTCCGCAAGTTTCTGAAGAGCAGCTGAACCGAATCAAGGGCTACGTCGATATTGCCCAGGGAGAGGGCGCGACAGTCCTGGCCGGTGGTGCCTCGCCCCAGCTCGAAGGAGCCTTTCAGAAAGGGTACTTCTTCCAGCCGACAATCTTCTCGAATGTAAAAAACCAGATGCGCGTGGCCCAGGAGGAGATCTTTGGACCTGTAGTTTCCGTGATCACCTTTGAGGACGAGGACGATTTGATCAAGCAGGCGAATGACACGATCTACGGCCTTTCCGCCGGGATTTGGACTCGCGACATCACACGTGCTCATCGCTTTGCGAAGGAAATTCACGCCGGAACAATCTGGATCAATACTTACAATATGTTCAATGCGGCGTCGCCCTTTGGCGGGTACAAGCAGTCCGGGTATGGTCGAGAGATGGGCAAGCACGCGCTCGACATGTACACGCACGTGAAGAGTGTTTGGGTCGATCTTTCCGGCAAGCCCATCGGCTGGTATGGCAAGTAAGTCATGAGGCGCAAACTTCGCGGAAAACGCTTTGCGCGAAGTTTGCATCTCTATTACGCCGCTCCTTCAATTCGAACTCTTTTGCCTTCGAATGCGGCGCTCTCCCAGTAAGCTAACTCGAATCAAAAAGGAGACGCGTATGCATTTAGCAAGAAGAGCGGTTATCAGTTCAATTATTTTGGTCGGGGCAATTCTCCTGACGGCTTGTCCGCAGCAGGAAACAATCTCCAGGATCAATGCTGACCCCGGCCGCTACCGGAACAAAGAAGTCGGCATCGTCGGGACAGTGAGTGACAGTTACGGCGTGCTCGGCAATGGTGCTTACGAACTCAGTGATGGAACCGGTAAGATTTGGGTGGTGACCACTCGCGGTGTGCCATCTCGTGGCTCAAGGGTAGGGACCAAGGGCAAGGTCTATACAGGCTTTAATTTTGGCGGCAGGAATTTCGGCACAGTGATTCAAGAGACTGATCGACGCGTCAAAAACAGATAGACCAACCCGCCCAATGAACAGCTCCGTAAGCGCGCAAGCTCTAACCGAACGGACGGTGATCGAAAGCTTCGATAAAGAGTTTGCGCGCTTGTATGTCCGCTTGTGTCGCCTCATAGATGCCACTGCCTGCGACAGCCTTTATGTGAATCCGCCGCCGGGATCCGAGTCTGGTGGAATCCCATCTGTGGGCCAGCTTGTCTTAAGGAGTGCTGGGGTGGTTGAGCAAACTTTCGGTGGGCTCACAACCAACCTCTGGGATGACCCATTTGAATGGACCCTGCCGGAAACGCTTTCTACGAAAGATCTGATTAGGGAGTATCTTGCGGAAGTGGAAGACACGCGAAAACGCGCCTTCGTTCGATTTCTCAACGATGGTAATCTTCCGAAGCTGATTGCGGTTCCTGATGGTGACCCGACCCCGCTCGTTGGTTTACTTCTGGACACTCTCGCACGAGCGAGTGACTACCAGGGCCGCGCTACCCTAGTGCACGGGTTACTTCGGCAGAAATAACCAGGGCTTCATCAGTTCAGCTGTTGTACTCTCTAAGCAGGAGGTCTCGTATGCATTGTCCCCAGTGCGGCCAACAGCAAGCTTCGGCAAGTTTGAGATTTTGCGCGCGGTGCGGGTTTCCGCTCGAGGGCGTCCTGCAGTTGTTGGCAAACGGCGGCATGATGCCGGCGTTTTCTTCGACGGGCGGGCCCAAGGAAATGTCTCCACGTCGAAAGGGCGTGCGTCAGGGAGCAAGCCTCATGCTCGCCGGAGTCGTCGTTGTCCCGATTCTTGGAGTGCTGAATAGTTTCAGTTCCGGTAATTTTCTGGACATCCTTGTCGCGCTCGCTGCGATTATTTTCTTTCTGGGCGGATTGATCCGAATGCTGTTCGCAGCGCTGTTTGAAGAAGGAGCCACTTACAATCGAGCCATGCCGCCGACCTACGTCTCACCGCCAATGCCGGCCCAACTAAACAGTCCGATACGCGGCTCGGCGCTGCCGCCGGCACCCGCCAATCCAGCAGCAGGTTGGCGACAACGACCAAGCACAGCAGAGATCTTTAATCCGCCGAGCATTACCGAGAACACTACCCGCCTACTGGACAAAGACGATCCCAACAGCCATTAGTCATTCGATGTTGTCGCTGGGCGATCATTTGCGAGAGCGAATTGGACGTGAAGGACCACTTTCGTTCTATGCGTGGATGAAGGCTGCGCTCTACGATCCTGATCGTGGCTACTACTGTTCGCCGCAGCGCCAGAAATGGGGACGGGCGGGCGATTATCGTACCAGCCCCGAGCGCAGCGTACTCTTCGCCGCCACCTTTGCGCGCTACTTCGCTAGTCTCTATGAGAGTCTCGGTTCGCCTGTTACCTGGAGTCTAATTGAAGTGGGGGCAGGGAACGGGACCTTTGCTGCGGGGGTGCTGGATACCTTGCGCCGCAGGTTCCCTAAGGTCTACGCGGCCACTACCTACGTTATTGACGAACTCAGTCCAGAGTCTCAAGCACAAGCCAAGAAGAAACTTGCAGAGTTTCGTCTGGTTGCTTTCCGTCAGCTTGCTGAATTGGACGCGGTACCGCACGGGATAGTCTTTTCGAATGAGCTCCTGGATGCGTTTCCGGTTCACCTGGTCACGAATCAGAAGGGCGAACTAGAGGAGTACTTTGTCTGCGTTGGTTCGAGTGGCGATTTTGAATGGATGGTGGCTCCGCTCTCCGATCCCGCACTCGCGACATGCATCGAGAAGATGGGACCGGAACCAGTCGCCGGACAGATCTTTGAAACCAGCCCTGATATTGAGAATTGGCTGACTTTAGTCTCGGCAAAACTCAGAGACGGTTACCTCGTAACAGTTGACTATGGAGATGAGGCTTCAGAGCTGTACGATCCCCTCGTCCGCCCAGGCGGGACGTTGCGGGGTTTCCGGGAGCATAAGATCGTCGACGATTTGCTTGCGGAACCGGGCGAACACGACATAACGAGTTCTGTAAATTGGACGTTCGTTAAGAAGATCGGAGCGCGACTCGGCCTGGATGTCGTCGAATACCTGAAACAGGATCGATTCCTTTTGCAGGCGGGACTGCTTGAAGAGCTGGAGCTTAGAGTCAATGAAGCAGAAGGCGACGCGGAAAGGATGAGCCTCAGTACCAGCGTTCGTGAGATGATTCTTCCGCACGGGATGGCCAGTAGTTTTCAAGTGCTGGTTCAGAGGAAGGTAATGTAACGCAAACTGTGATTTTGAGGCGTTCGCTATGCGACCGTACTCCCTGAATCTTCAACACGCGACCCAACGCGCCTTACTTGATTCGTAGACTTACAGCACCTTTTTATTTATTCTCACTTACCCCCAGCACACCGCTGATTCGAAGGAGGATTTATGGCACTAAGCGACGCATTACTTCCGGAGTTTGATATGGAAATGGCGAACACGCGCAAAACCCTCGAGCGTGTTCCTGACGGCAAATTCGACTGGAAGCCGCATCCGAAATCGATGGCCATGGGAGCCCTGGCTACTCACCTGAGCAATATTCCGACCTGGACCAATGTTGCTGTCCAGGAAGATTCGTTGGATATGGCGCCAAACGGTGTGCCAATGGCGGGGCCTCCGGCACTCAACTCAACAGCAGAACTGCTCCAGACCTTTGACGATAACGTGGCAAAGGCGCGGGCAGCGATCGCGGCGGCCACGGATCAAGACCTCTTCAACATGTGGACGTTGCAGCGCAGCGGTAACACTCTCATGACCATGCCGAAGATTGCGGTGCTGCGCGGCTTCGTATTGAGTCACACGGTCCATCACCGGGCGCAGCTCGGAGTTTACCTGAGGCTTAACGACATCCCCGTGCCGTCAATCTACGGGCCGTCAGCGGACGAGAACCCGTTCTAACTACACTGAGGAGTGAAGTCGATTAACTCCCGGGGCCTGATTCTGCCGAGTTAGAAGAGCTCGAATTTGATTGTCAGGTACTTCTTCGGATTTTGTCGGAAGTCGTAAATCAGCTTCACGCCTTCAGAGGAGAGCTGGTTTACGTTCGAGTAGAGTGATTCATCGGTGAGCAGTTTGCCAAGTGTCCCCTCGCCCCGTTGCGCGGCCGACACCATGTTGTCAACTCGTTCAGCAGTCGTGTTGAAGCGCGCAATCGCCGAGCGAGCGTCGTTATAGATCTGGTCGTCTTTGATCAATCGGCCAAGCGTGCCATGACCCGCGTTGATCTCCCCGATCATGCCGTTGATCTGAGTGACCGATTGATCGAGTCGATCGGCAGTGCGATTGATACGGACGTAGAGTTGATCATCTGTTAGGAGTTTGCCCGCCGTACCGCGTCCAGCGCGCAGGTCGTCCGCAATCAACTTCAACTGCAACGTGATGGCATTCGCGTTGTTATAGAGCGCTGGATCATTAATCAGTCTGCCGGCGGAGCCTTTGCCTGCCTTTATTTGGACCATTAAATCTTCGGTCTCTCGAATTGTAGCGTTGAGGTTGTTATAGAGCGCCTCGTCCGAGAAGAGCCTGCCAATTGTGCCCTTCCCGTCCTTAACATCGCGGACCATTCCGTTGATTTCATCAGACAGTTTGCTAAGACGCTGGGCTAGATCTGTACCCGAGGTCGCAAAGTCGTTGACGGTATTTGACGATGAAGAGGGGAGGATGGCGCCGTCTTTGACAGGTTCTCCGACTGCGGAGCCGGGAGTAATGTTGATGAGCATTTCGTTGCCCAACAAACTCGGTGAGCCTTGCTGTGCGGTCGAGTCAGTGCGGATTCTTTCGTTGGCAGGGCGGCCGTCGATATTAGAGTCGATGACCATTGCCGCCTCTACTTTAGGGGCATTCGGGACATCGGAAGGAGGCAACAAAGTGATCTTATCAATCTTGCCGACGCGCACACCTGCGAGACGCACCTCTGAACCTTCGCGTAATCCGTTCGCGTCGGCAAAGCGCGCTTTCAAGTGGAGCTTCTTAGTGAAAGGATTAATGTCTCCGGACGCGTTGAGAATCAAAAAAATGAGGATCGCGATGGATCCCAATACGAGGAGGCCGACGCGCAATTCTCTTAGCGAGACTGTCTTTTTTGATGGTGGCATAGCTTTGTCCAGTGATTCGAGATGAGAGACGAGGGGTACAGACGGGCAGGATGCCCTTCAGGCCTGCTCCCTACTTCATCCTTCACCCTTCATCCTTCATCCTTTCGTTAACGTCCGCGAAGAAACTTTTGAATATAGGCATCGTCACAGTGACGTAGAGTTTCGTCCGTGCCACTGAAAATGATATTACCTTCACGCATCATCATCACTTTGCTGTTAATCAAGCACAGCCGCTCGCCTTCACGTTCGAACACTACCTCACCTGCTTCGTCGACGACCGCATACTCGGAACAGAGGTAGTCGAGATTGTTCATCTCGTGAGTTACGAAGATTGACGAGACGTCTTCAAGATCGCGCAACTTCATCGCCAGCTCGCAGATGGTTCGTGCGGTAGGCGGATCCAGTCCCGCGGTAGGTTCATCAAACAAGACAATCTTGGGATCGCCAATCAAGGCGCGCGCTATTCCGACGCGCCGGCGCATGCCGCCTGAAAGTTCAGCCGGCATCTTGTCGATCGCGTCTTCGAGATTGACGAATCGCAGCATCCGACGTACTTCGGGCTCAACTTCCTCTTCGAGCACGCCCTGTTCGTGCAGACGATAGGCAACGTTGTCGTAAACCGAAAGCGAGTCGAATAGCGCGCCTTCCTGAAAGACCATTCCGATCTTCTTGCGCACGCTCATCATCTGCACTTCGTTGTGTTCGGTGATGTTCTCGCCGTCGACGAGAATTTGACCGGAGTCAGGTTTCAACAATCCGAGGACCAGCTTGATAATTGTAGATTTGCCGCCGCCGGAGCCGCCGAGAATGATCTTCGTTTCGCCGCGATTCACCTTGAAGCTCAAGCCCTTTAAGACCGGACGTTCATCGAAGGAAAGATGCACGTCTCGGAATTCAATTGCCGGTATGATGCGCTTCTGGTCGTCAACCTCTGCGAAGGTTGAGTCAGCGGCCTGACTGCTGATCCGGTCCATTTGCGAATCCGATTGAGCAACGTTTGTCGACATTGAAGACATGAGACTCCAAATTTCCTAAACTGTTTGCATGCCGAGAAGGTATTGCAGTGCTCGGGACAGGAAGAAGTCGGCGATGATAACAACGATAGACGCCGTGACAACGGCCCGCGTCGTGGCGCGTCCTACACCCACTGTTCCACCATCGGTATTCAAGCCTTTATAACAGGCTATCGATCCGATTATGAGTCCAAAAATGAGCGGTTTAATGACGCCGCCGATAATATCATCGGTTGTAATTCCGTCACGAACAGAAGTCACAAACTGGCCCATCGTAAGACCATAGAGGCTTGTAGCAACTGCGCCGCCTCCACCGATACCCACGACGTCTGCAATCACCGTCAGGAGCGGAAGAGTGACGAGGAGCGCTATTATCCTGGGCGTCACTAGCTTGCGAGTCGGATCCGTTCCGAGCGCGCGCATCGCGTCGATCTGTTGCGAGACCGTCATCGATCCCAGTTCAGCAGCAATCGCGGAGCCGACCCGACCCGTGACCATCAGCGCGGTCAGCACAGGTCCCAGTTCACGCACCAGTGAGATTGCAACGAGTCGACCTGTTTGCGACTGCGCGCCATAAAACTGGAGCGTAGGAAAAGTTTGTAGTGTCAGGACGCCGCCGGTAAAGAATCCCGTAAGCAGCACGATCGTGAGCGAACCCACACCGATAACATCCATTTGCGCGATGATTTCTGGGATGTATCGCGGACGTTTGAAAATGCCGCTAGCGGCTCGAGCCGCAAGCAACGTCGTCTCTTGCAGTTCGAGCAGAGCGCGCGTGGCGAAGTTCATGCTTTGACGATATGCGAGCGAATGCCTTGAGAATCAAACTGACGGCCCGATGCCTAACCTCGAAAGAGCGCCTATCATGCTCAAATTCACAGTGAGGCGTCAAGGAAGAAGTGCAATGACATAAAAAGGAAGCCAGCCAAGGCAAAGCTCGACCGGCTCCTCGTCAGTTTGGTTTGGGCTAAGGGCGTGGTTTGGGAAGAGCAGACCCGCGCGGGAGCAGAGGTGCTAAACCGTTTTGCTGATTACGCAGTGCACGTCGCTGGACCGCATCGCTACGGCGGTTCCCGTTGTTTTCCAGTTGACGCTCTCGTCTCAAAAGTCTGGCGCTCTGACGCAAGCTGCGCAATGTGCTGAGTTGGTCTGATGTCAGGACGCGCCGGACCCTGACTTCAGTCAACACTCGCATGCGCATCGCAGCTGCTTGAGCCGCAGCCACGTCGCGCAGGCGTTGCTCAACAACGGCGTCATTCGGATTGGCTGAATCAAGCGCTTCGTCCAGCGCCTCATTGGTTTCTCGCAGGTTACGATTGATTGCTGCCCGCTCCTCTTTCATTTCTTCGCGGATCGTGCGGATCTTCTCGCGCTGTTCCGGGCTTAGGTTTAACTCGCGAATCGGGTCTCCACTCTGCGCAGCCGGTTGGCCTTCGGCCTGCTGTGGCTGTTGCGCGAGGCAGCGCGAGTAAAAAGGAGTAGCTATCAGGATAAGAGCCACCGCCAGGGAAGGAAAAGTCGTTCTTCTAATATTGGTCATAGTCTTCCTCATGCCGAAATCGCTGGCAACACGGTAACAATTCTACTGATTGATCCCCTCACCGAGGAGATCGACACGCGTATCATCGTTAGGATTTATTAGTCTTAGGTCGGCGGCGAGCTGCTCGCGCTCAGAGCGAGTCAGCGGCGCGCGTTTGGTTTTCGGCAAATTAACGGCCGATTCTTTTGCGATGCCACGAGGTCTATTGCTGTTTGAAGACTTAGTCGTCTTAACAATCAATGCAGCATCTGATGAACTCTTTTGAGTACTCGGTGACTGCAGCTTCGCTTTAACTTCTTCGATCCTGATCTGCAGCTCTTTCTCTGAATAGATCTTGCTATCGGCAATTACCACTTGCGTGGGTCTGCCGCCGAAGCGCGCGAAAGTTAGTGCGGCCATCACGCAAAAGACCAAGACGGCGGATGCCAAAGCGGCCTTCATCCACAGTGGTGAGAGCTGAAAGAACCCGCGAATCGCCGCTATGGCTGACGGCTTTCTTTGGGGAGTTGTGGACGTGAAGGCTCGAACGCTATCGAGGGAGTGGGCGGAAGTTAAGCCAAGCGATTCCCGACGCCAATCGATTACGTACTCGCGAACCCCGCGAAACGCCTCGAGCTCGCCTTTGCAACCAGCGCACTTCGCGAGGTGCTGTTCGAAATCCTGCCTCTCGCTATCGCTAATCTCGTCATACAGAAACGCTATCAAATCGTTTCCGCGTTCACAGCTTGCAGTGCTCATTCTTTCTTCCATCGCTTTCTCCAATCTCTTAAGCAGCCTCGCCACCAAACTTTTCCAGTCTCATCTGCAGTTGTCGTAACGCCGTGTAGAGCCGACTCTTCACGGTGCTCAACGGCACATTCAACACATCCGAGATTTCTCGAAAGGTTAGTTCTTCAAACTCCTTCATAACCACGATCTGCCGCAACTCCAACGGCAGACTGTTAACTGCACGTCGAACGGCCTCGGAACTTTCACGACCCTCCGCGACGCGCGCTGGGGAAAGCTCGCGCGGAGTCGCAAAGCTCTCGGCGTGTCGCAATTCTTCATCTTCAATCGCACCTTCGTTTCTTACCTTGGAACGACGCTGGCGCGTAATACATTGGTTGACCGCAATTCGATGCAGCCAAGAAGAAACTCTCGCTTCTCCCCGAAACCCTCGCAGATTTCTGAACGCCGCAAGAAAAGTCTCCTGCGTTGCATCGCGAGCATCTTCCTCGCGGCCCAGCATCCCGTACGAAAGGGCGAAGATCCTCCGCTCCCAGCGACTAACTATCTCGCCGAAAGCTTCAGCGTCCCCCGTCAGCGCGCGCTCTACGATCTGCTCGTCGCTCGTAACTATGCCCATCCTTTGTCGCCCACTGAGGCGAATCCTCGCTGCCGAATCCGCGATGAGCGCTGCCAAGGCTTTGCGCTCAGCTATTTAGACGCACCGAAGCGACCCCAGGCCGAACTTTTCTCATAGTGGAACACCCTGAGTTCCAGGAAGTTCCTGTGTGGCAGGATTCTCTGCCATGAGAGCACTACGGGCGCCTTAAAACACCACGCAGTAAGGGGTTAAAGTTAGTAAAACCAATTGACAGAAGCGCTCCTACTCAACCATAATGAAGGTCGCTGCAGCGAGTACTCCTGAGGGCGCCACCGCAACATCCCACAAAAGCCGTCTGATTTCCTTACGGACACTGTCTAATCGCTAAATAATGCTTGAGAATTTTGGGCGCATTCGCCTGCTATACATAGTCCTGGGCGTCCTCCTCCTGGTCGGCCTTCTGCCCCTGGCCTTTGCCGGGAGTCTACTATCGAGCCGCAGCGCGCAAGAACTGCGTGCGGTGGAGGGACGTTACCAAGCTCAGCTCGTTCAAGACAAGGCTCGCCAGATTGAACTCTACGGGCAGCGATACCGTGACGTCATTTCGGGCCTGGCGCGCGCTTTCGAACTTGCTGGAGGAATCAATTCGTCCAACGATCGCGGATACGATGCGCGGCTACAAAAGACACTGCAGGAAGATCCGAACCTGATCGCGCTGGCTATCTGGCCTGTGGACGGGGAACTACATCGAGCCTTCCAAGCCGACGTGATCAAACGCGAAGAGGTGGACGAACGCGTCAGCGAGGTCCTGGCAAAGATGAGCGGGCGAGGCTTGGTTGTTAGTCGACCACAGATTATCCGGTCGGGACAGGAGATGGCACTGACAGTTGCAGCGCCAGTTATGGGAGGCCCTGACAGCAATGATGTCGTCGCCGCGGTCGTAGCAATCGTCTCTTTCCAGGATGTATTCAAAGCGGTTCAGCAGGTTTCATCCAAGAGCGAACGAGAGCTTCTTGACGCCGGTCTGCCGGTTGTCTTTGTGGTCGACCAGAGCGGTCGGGCCGTAGCGCACCCGGAGGCGAGTGTCGCCTTCTCAGCCAAGCCAATGACTGATCTGAAGGTGGTCCAGGACTGGCAGGAATCAGGCGCTCAAGTACAGTCAGCCTTAGCACCATTTAGCGCGTTGAGAGACGGACGTAAGGTGGAGATGCTGGGGTCGTACGCGACAGCAGAACTGGACAAAAACTCCAGGCTCGGCGTGATCGCGATTCAAGATGAGGCTGCCGCGCTCGCGTCAGTCACGGACATGCGTCACCAGACCATCTGGATTAGTTTGGTAGCGACACTTTTGACTCTTGCAATTGGTTTTTTCTTTGCCAAGAAACTGACCGAGCCTGTTCAACAGCTCGCCGCCGGCGCATATCGCATCGCATCCGGCGACTTCTCGCAGCGCATTGAAATTCACAGTAAGACAGAGCTCGGAGACCTCGGCAATTCCTTCAACCTCATGACTGATCAGATTGAGTGCTCTATTCAGGATCTGCAGCGATCAGCAAATGAGAATCGAGACTTGTTTCTGGGAACGGTCAAGGCTTTGGCTGCCGCGATTGACG
>JBDTYQ010000046.1:0-29941 GCA_040005515.1 bacterium | reverse complement strand
CCCAGCTGTGACCGAAGAAGAATCCAAGGAGGGTGATGACGACCGCCCACAGCACAGCCCCCGCCAGGTTATAGACCGCAAATGTCTGCCAGCGCATTCGCGCAGCCCCGGCAAAGAGTGCCGCGAACACCCGCATGCCAGTCACGAAGCGTGCGAAGAGGATCGTCTTGTCACCGTGTTTCGCGAAGAATTTTTCAATCTTAGCGATTCGCTTCGGCGTCATGAACACGTAGCGACCATAGCGCTCCAGCGCTTTACGCCCGATCTTGTGACCAATCGCGTAGCCGGCATTATCGCCGAGCGTTGCGCCGAAAGCGGCGGTCGCCATTACTGCCCAAAGATCGAAGTGCCCTTGCGCGGCAAAGAAGCCGCCGGCCAACAGAATCGTTTCGCCGGGTATCGGAACCCCGGCATTCTCGAGCATGACGCCGAAGAAGATGACCCAATAGCCATACCGTGCGAAATAGGAAAGTAACGTGTCGAGCAAGCAACACTCCTTCTTTAAATCAAGCGAGTAGCTAACTCGCAGCGAAACGAAGCAGATCCTTAGTCACATTCAATCGAAGTCACATGCAATATTGAACAATCCTCTCGGAGTAGCATCCGGGTCGACACTGCACTGTTATCAAGCGGAACCAAACTATCGTATGCTCATAGTCAGAGTCGATCTGAAAGAAAAATGAACAGCTTCTCGCCCAACACGATCCTTTCGCATTACCGCATCGTTTCCAAAATCGGAGCGGGTGGAATGGGCGAAGTGTATCTGGCGCAAGACACGAAGCTGGATCGCAAAGTTGCACTGAAGATCCTGCCCGCTGACGTCGCTTCCAATCGCGATCGCATGGAACGCTTCATTCGCGAAGCAAAGTCTGCGGCCGCTCTCAGCCACCCCAACATTGCGCAGATCTTTGAAATAGGCGAGCACGACGGCACGCACTACATTGCCATGGAGTTTATCGACGGCGTTACGCTTCGTGAAAAGATTTATTACGAGAATTCGGAATTACGCAGATTGCTTCGCTACCTGCAACACGTCGCTGAAGGCCTGGCTAAGGCCCATGCCTCGGGCATCGTCCATCGCGATCTGAAGCCCGACAACATCATGATCACTCGTGATGGGCATGCCAAGGTGCTCGACTTTGGTTTAGCGAAACTGGTCGAACCTGACCGCTCGGCTTCGAACTCCGGAGACCATCAAAATGCGACGACCGCGATAATGACGCATCCGTCGACACCGGGAGTGATCATGGGCACGGTCGGCTACATGTCGCCTGAGCAGGCGGAAGGCAAGACCGGTGAGATCGATCAGCGCTCAGATATTTTTTCCTTCGGCTGCATCTTGTTCGAGGCCGCAACCAGAAAGAAACCCTTTGAAGGTGATTCAGTCATCAAGCGGTTGCACAGATTAATTTACGAGCCGGCTCCTCACATCAAAGATCTGAACCCAGCGGCACCGGCTGATTTGCAGCGTATCGTTCGGCGTTGCCTGGCGAAAGATCCAGAAGAGCGTTATCAAACAATCAAAGATGTAGCGATTGAGTTGAAGGAGTTAAGGCGGGAGCTCGAAGCGAACAAGACGTTTGACACCTCTGGACCAACTTCAACGAACAGTGAAGTCACTCTCAACACGGACAGTTCTCGAATGAGCTCGGCGACGGCATCCCAACTAGTCCCAACTACCATCTCGAGTGCCGAATATGTCGTGCGGGGGTTTAAGCGACACAAGCTCATCGTCGCGGTCGGGCTGGTTGCCTTGATTGGCGCTGCAGCGCTGTTCGCTTACTACTCTCGAGCTCGTAACAGCGAGGTCGCGATCGAGTCGATTGCCGTTCTGCCATTTCAAAACAAGAGTTCAGACGCCGACACGGAATACCTCTCCGATGGTTTGGCCGAGTCACTGATTTATCGTCTCTCCAAGCTTCCCAATCTGAAAGTCAGCCCCACCAGTTCCGTCATGCGCTACAAAGGCAAAGAGACCGACGTGAAAACAATCGCCGCCGAACTCGGTGTCAGTGCCGTGATGACAGGTCGCCTCGCCCAACGCGGCGATGATTTGACCATCAGCGTAGAACTGGTAGACGTAAGAAATAACAAAGTGCTGTGGGGCGAGCAGTACGAACGAAAGATGTCTGACCTGATGGCGACGCAGCGTGAGATCGCGGCCGCGATCGTGCAAAAGCTGCAATTGAAGCTCGCGGGAAATGAAGCCAGTGGGATGACAAAGCGCTACACCGACAATAATGAAGCTTACCAACTTTACCTTAAGGGCCGCTTTCATTTCGCCCGGCGCACAAGGGACGAGCTTGAGCGCGCTATCGACTCGTATCGAGAGGCCATAAAGCTTGACCCGAAATTCGCGCTCGCTTTTGTAGGCGTAGCCGAATCCTATGCGGTGATGCCTTCCTTCCCTTACATGTCTCCGAATCTGGCGTTCCCGCAAGCAAAGGCGGCGATCGCCAAAGCTCTGGAGCTCGATCCTGAGCTTCCGGAAGCGCACACGATTTCGGGAATGATCGCGGCCACGTTCGATTGGAATTGGACCGAAGCCGAACAAGAATTCAAACGTTCGCTCGAACTCGATCCGAACCTTGCCTTAACGCATTACCGGTACGCCTGGGTTTATCTAAGCCCGATGGGTCGTCACCGCGAAGCGATTGCCGAAATGGAACGAGCCACAGAGATTGAACCGCTCTCCCTTATTCAGGGTGCAAATTTTGCGGGAGTGTACATGTACGCGAGGCAGTTTGACCTCGCGGTGGAGCAGGCCAAAAAGACCTACGATCTCGATCCTACTTTTTTTGGTGCGCACAGCTGGCTTTGTCACAGCTATGACGCGAAGGGAATGTACCGGGAGTCTCTTGCGATCGCGGAGAAATCACTCGGGTCAAACTTTGAGATGTTCGCCCAACTGGGTTATGTGTACGCCAGGACCGGCCGGCGTCAGGAAGCTGAGGGCGTGCTCAGCAGGTGGAAGGCTTTGGAGAAGGATAACAAGATATATATATCTGACTATTGGATGGCTACAGTCTACGCGGCGCTGGGCGACAAGGACGCGGCCTTTGCCGAACTCGAAAAAGCCTACGCGGCACACGACTGGTTTGTGCCGAGACTAAAGGCCGATCCCTTCATGGACCCGCTCCATGACGACCAGCGCTTCAAGGACCTGGTCCGGCGCATCCGCCTGCCGGAATGATTCAACAAAGTTCATTGTCCGATCAATCCGCTTCCCCGCCTTTGAGAACTACTTTGAGTGCACCCTCCGTTGCTGCGTTTCCAAACGTGTCGTAAGCCTTCATGATGTCGTTCATTGCGAAACGGTGAGTCACGAGTTTCGCAGGCTCAAGTTTGCCGGAGCGCACAACCTTCAGCAGCATCGGCGTCGTTACCGTATCCACTAGGCGGGTGGTGATCGCAATGTTGCGGTCCCACAGTTTCTCCAGATGAAGTTCTACGGGTTTGCCGTGGACGCCTACGTTCGCGATGCGTCCACCGGCCGCGACAATGTCCTGACAGATAGCGAAGGTGGCGGGAATGCCGACTGCCTCAATGGCCACATCGACGCCGGCTCCGCCTGTCTGTTCCATCACATGTTGAGCAGCAAGGCCGTCGCCGCTGTTAATCAGAGAGGTGGCGCCGAACTTTTTCGCCACCGCCAGCCGCTTGTCGTCGAGATCGATCATGAAGATCGCGCCCGGCGAATAGAACTGCGCCGTCAGTAGAACGGCGAGTCCAACCGGTCCCGCGCCCACGATTGCTATTGAGTCACCAGGCTTCACTTGCCCGTTCAGCACGCCGCACTCAAAACCAGTCGGCAGAATATCGCTCAGCATCACCATCGCTTCTTCGTCGGCCCCCTCGGGAAACTTGTAGAGACTGCCATCGGCCTGGGGGATGCGCACGTACTCTGCCTGCGTTCCGTCGATCAGGTTACCCAGGATCCAACCGCCGTGACGGCAATGGGAATACATTCCCCGCTTGCAGAAATCGCATTTCAAACACGCAGTCACACACGAGATGATGACCTTGTCTCCAACCTGAAACTCCGAGACACCGGCTCCGACTTCCTCGACGATGCCAATTCCCTCGTGACCGAGAATGCGTCCATCAGTCACCGCCGGAAGATCTCCTTTAAGAATATGAAGGTCGGTTCCGCAAATCGTCGAGGTGGTGATTCGCACGATAGCATCGCTGGGCTCCAGGATCATGGGGCGTGGCATGTCCTCCCAGGCGCGATTCCCCGGACCGTGATAGACCAGCGCCTTCATAGTGGTCGCTGTGTTTGGAGCAGCAGTCCTTGATCGGACATCTTCGAGTTCAGCAATTGTCATTGATATCTCCCTGCAAATGGATCCTTGAGTTACGCTAACTCTCTTCGTCACATTCCGTACTTGCGCGGTGGTTGCCTGCTTCGTTCCGACTGCCTTGCTGGAACTTAGAGACAAGACGTGAGCGGTAACCGCAAACCATTGATTCTCTCTCGGCTTGGCTTTGGTGTCTGTGCCTAAACCCACAGAGCAACTTTACGTGGACTTAAAGCGGCAGGTTGATCGATAGATCTTGTCTGGGGGTGTTCGGGGCTGGGCGATATAGCGGCGAACCAACTGAGGAGCGCCAACTCAGAAAAAGCACGAGGCTCGCGTTCCACCTTTGGATCGCGAGCCTCGCAAGGTCGTCCATTCTGTCTGTGACACCGGCTGCCAACGACGGCTATCCCGGTGTTATTTCAGCACCAGCTCACGCATGAACTTCGTGCCCATGACATCTCGAATCTTCGAACGATCCGTATACCCTTGCATGTTCTTCTGGTCGTCAATGCCGGTCGCCTGACGAAGCACGTCGTCAGCTTTCTCCGCGTTCTTCTCAAGCGAAGCAAAACTGTCGTATTCACGCAGAATCAGCATATTCCACCCACTATCATCATCCTGGCTGCGCAAAATCTTGTAGGATTTCATGAAGCCGTTCTTAACCGAGATATCCGATTCTTTCTTGAATTGCGTGTCCAGGTATTCCAGATAAGCCTGGTCCATTCCTGAATGTATTTTGATGGTAGTTACACCCCAGACTGAACCCGGGGAGTAGTATTTGTAGACCTGTCCAGAGACTGAAAAAGCCAGCAGCAGAAGAACTGGGACGAGCGAAGACAGAATCAGCTTGTGCATTCTTTTCATGTGGGTTTCCTTTTCCATTTTGGGGAGTCGAAGGCTCAATAGACAAGAAGGGATCTTTCTATTAGGCCGAGTTGATGTGGATCAGACGAAGTACTGGGCGCACCACAACCTTGTAACTTAGTGACGAAACAGTATTTGAATTGACGGGTAGAGTCAAACCTGGTGGTGACTGCGCGGCCTTATAGACTCATGAGTCGCTAAAGCGCACGCGAGGTAGGTGGGATTCTTCCGGCTCAAGGGCGGATAACCACTTCGAACTTCACAGGAGCGCGTCGGACATTCTGCTTACTACGGAGCAGTCGATCGTCCGCCGCCTTCACGATGCGCCGCACCGTGCCATCATCTTCCGGGTGCAAGGACACGCCGAACGACATGCCGAAGCCCGCTGGCACACATAGCGGTAGTTGATTTTGGCAGATGCCTTTAGCCAGCAAACCGCCCTTAACCCACCGCTAGCGCTGGAGTCCGGCGGTATTGCTCTTCGAACCATTCCATTAGCAAGCCATATCTTTACTGAGTCACGGGTAAGGGTGAGAGCAAAAGGAATGATTGGTGAGGTACGCGGTATTCGTCAGTTAGGCGCAAATTGCGGCGTCACCCCCATCTACTCTGCCAGCACCTGGTGGACGAAAGAGACTGCAATCGAACCTTCACCGACCGCGGAGGCCACACGTTTGATGTTGCCGGCCCTGACATCGCCGACCGCGAACACTCCCGGCAAACTGGTTTCCAGAAGAAAGGGGAACCTTGCGAGAGGCCAACCAGCCCCACTCAATTCTTCTGCGGACAGGTCCGAACCCGTTTTAATGAAACCTTGCGGATCAAGGACCACGCATCCTTCTAACCAGCTTGAATTTGGAATTGCACCCGTCATGGAGAAGACGTGACCGATGTCGTGAGTCTCGACGTTCTTAGTTTTCTTGTCTTGCCACTGCACGCGTTCGAGATGGCCAGTACCCTCCAGGTCCGTGATTTCGGTTTGGATCCGAAGCTCAATTTTAGGATTCTCATCGATACGCCGGATCAGATATCGCGACATGCTGTCCTGCAGCCCGCTCGATCTAATCAACATATAAACGCGACGAGCGGTTTGCGCTAGGAAAATAGCCGCTTGCCCAGCAGCATTACCTCCACCAACAACAATAACTTCTTCGCCCCCGCAGAGCTGGGCTTCAATGTGAGTCGCGCCGTAATAAACACCGGCGCCTTCAAACTGGGACAAATTTTCGAGCGGCAGTCTGCGGTACTGAGCACCCGTCGCGATGACGACTGTGCGCGCCGGCAGGCGTTGAGCGTCGCTCGTCTCGATTGCATATGGCTGACGATCACACGCCAGGTGCGTGGCATCATTTGCGATCAGCATTTGCGCACCGAACTTCTGCGCTTGTGTGTACGCACGCCCGGCCAATTCCTGCCCTGAGATACCGGTGGGGAACCCGAGGTAGTTTTCGATCTTCGAACTCGAACCTGCCTGTCCTCCGGGAGAGTTCGACTCGAGCACCAGCACATCCAATCCTTCTGAAGCGCCGTAGACTGCAGCAGCTAAACCGGCGGGACCAGCACCCACGATCACCAGGTCGCGAACGTGGATTTGATCAACTCCCTCATTGAAGCCGAGGCAACTTGCGATTTGCTGGTTGCTTGGATTTCGCAGCACCAGCTGGCCGCGACAGATGACTACCGGCAGATCTGTTGCGCTGACGTTGAAACGATCCATCAGTTCCTGAACATCAGAGTCGCGGTCAAGATCGATATACGAATAAGGATGATAATTTCGAGTGAGGAATTCTTTGATGCGCAATGAGTCCAGAGAATGAATGGATCCGATCAGCACGACATTGCCGATTCCACGCGTTACCAGGGCAACTCGTCTGAGGATGAAAGCGCTCAGGAAAATGTCGCTCAACTCACTGTCCGTTTGAATCAGAGACACTAAACGTTCCCGATTTATCTCGATGACCTCGCTGGGTTCACCCGCGCGTATACGTACCAAGGCGCGACGACCTGAGAGCAGGTTGAGCTCGCCGGAAAAGCTCCCGGCCGGCACAACAGCTGCAACTTCTTCGGCGTCGTCCAAAATTCGGAGAATGTTCAGGTGGCCTCTAACCACGACGAAAAACTTATTGCCTTGTTCATCCGCTTCGACCAGCGTTTCGCCTTGCGCCACTTGGCGCAGTTTGCCCTGAGACGCAACCCTGGCTTGTTGCGCTTCCGTTAGAGTGGGAAACATTGGTGCCGGCCCGGTGTCGGGTGCCGGTGTTGTCGGCTCGGGATTACTCATTAGTTTGTCGCTGCGACTTGTTGATGAAGGCAACGAGCTGCGGAATCACCTGATCAGGCGCCTCTTCCATCAACCAATGGCCCGAACCCTTGATCACTACCCCGTTCACATCGGTGTCGACCAGTCGCCCTTGCTCGATCAAGAAATTCCCCGATGCCTTTTCGCCTGCGAGTACAAGCATCGGCATCGTTAGTTTGGTCTCTGCAAGTTGGGCGAAGTCTTTAGCATCCTGTTCGAAAGCGCGGAACACCTCGAAGCCGGCTCGCATTCCTCCCGGTCGCGCGTACTCCGCTGCATAGAACCGGCGATCAGCTTCCGGAACCGAGTGCTTTGGGTCGGCAGCGAAGTCGTTCCAGAAGTGCTCGAAATAGATTCGTTCGCGGCCGGCAACCAGTGCGAGCGGTGTCTTCCCGTAAAAATGAAAGTGCCAAAGATCTCTCAACAGCCAGACGCTCTTCCAGTCACCAACACCCGGAAGAAACGCATCCATCAAAACAATCCGATCTACTTCCGCAGGAAACTGCGCGGCGTAAGCGTAGGCGACCATCAGCCCGATATCGTGGCCCACAATGGTTTCGCGGCGGTAACCCAAAGAGGTAGCGAGCGCATGAACGTCCTGGGCCATCGTCTTCTTGTCATAGCCGGCGATCGGTTTTGACGACTGCCCGAATCCGCGCAGGTCAGGCGCGATCACGGTACGGGTCTTCGCAAGTTGAACCATCAATGGACGCCACATATGGCTGGTTTCCGCATATCCGTGCATTAGGATTACCGGGTCTCCCTTTCCGGCGATCAAGTAGTGAAGGCGGATTCCGTTGATGGTTGCAAAACGATCTTCAATGCCGCTGCGCTTCTGCGCGTGGGCGATGGTAACGGCCGCCAGCGCGACAACGAACATTGCAATGCACCTGACCAGCGCACGAGTACCAATTTGCATTGAGGCTCCTTGACGATTGGATTAGCGAGTGTGAGGATTGTAAACGCGACCTCGTTGCTGGGACTAACGCTGAACGCGTATGTAAGCACGTAGCAGCCTGGATAGCACTTGGCCAAGCTTAGACACGAGGATTTTGTTCTTTGATCCCGAGCTTGTGCTCAACGAAGCGCAGCAGTCTTTCGGCGAGGTCTGGTAACGGGCTTGTACCAGTTCGAATAGTTTTAGGTCTTCCGGTTTCATTGCACGCGTTGGCTCGCCGAAACGCTCTTCTGGCAGCGCCATCTAAAGCATAGTGTTTTTTCCTTTTGTCTCACTATCCTAAGCGCCTGAGCCGCCCATCGCAACGCGCCTTACTTACCAGGGCCAGCCTTCGATGGCTTAAACGCTCCTAAACTTATCTCAGTGATCAAGACCGGCGGGGGTGAATCGATTTTCCTGGATGGGTCAACGACGTTCATTCGACTCGAGGCGTTAGGAAACGGTTCTGCCGTCCTGGTCCACTTCCAGCATTCGAACGGTCGCGGGCATGCCTTGCTTGCGAAAATTGTTTGCGATCGATTCCCCGATCGCCTGCGAGTTATCCAGGACTAATGCGACAACGCTTGGCCCTGAACCGCTTAAGGCGACGCCGACGAGCCCGGGCTGAGGCTTTGTCGCAAGGGCTTCGGTGAGTCCGGGAACAAGCGACTGTCTGAACGGTTGGTGCATCCGGTCCTGCATCGCCTCCCACAGCAAGTCATAAGCGCCGTTCTCAATCGCTGCTCCAAACAATGCAACCCGTTGCAGGTTGTACACGGCATCATCCCGCGTCAATGATGTGGGTAGTGCTTGTCTGGCGGCCGCAGTCTTCAGCATTGCATCGGGCGAAACGACAATTATCTTTAACGCTTCCGGCCAGGACCTTTTAACGGCAATCACCTTCCCATCCGGTTTCACACAACTCACAATCAGGCCTCCGTAGTACGCAGCGGTGACATTGTCTGCATGCCCTTCCAGTTCGAAAGCGTAACGAAGCAGAGTTTCAGTTGCTAATTGCTGCTCACAGATCAAGGGACACAAAGTGAGGCCGGCGATGATCGCGGCGGCGCTGCTGCCCAGTCCGCGTCCTAGCGGCAAATCGTTCCGGACGTCGAGTTGAACGGGAGGAAGACTCCAGCCTTCATGTTCGGCGACGAAACTCATCGCGCGATAGATCAGGTTGTCTTCCGTGGAAGAGAGGATGTCGCTGCCCTCGCCGGAGTTCGTGACGCGACACAAAGGCCTTCCGTCTGGAACTGGCGTGGCGGTGACTGTCAGGTAGAGTTGTAAAGCGAGACTGAAACAGTCGAAGCCTGGGCCGAGGTTAGAAGTTGAGGCAGGGACACGAACGGAGAAGGAGCGTTGCGAGTCGGGATTTGCGCCGGCGGAGTTTTTCAAAGTGTGGACCGTCTTTTCAAACGGAGGCGGGGCCAAGGCCACCTTCCTGACCTGCGAATTGTTCGAACCTGGTTTATTCAAATCAGCGTGAATGCCATCCAGCTAGACCACGAGAATGTAAAAAAATCAGCTCAAGGTCAGGAAGGCGGGCTTGCCCACGCTCTTCGATGAACACGACTGCGAATGGAATGTCTACAACTTCCCTGATCGCTCCTGTTAATGTTTCCTCAAGCCTTCCAGTATCGCCTCTCTCGTGGCTTGTACGCGCGCGGGGGGATTGCTGAATGTCCCCGCAAGCTTGCTATCCGTCGCGCCCGAGTGCGCAAAGAGGTCATCCCCGTGATAGCGAATCGCGTAATCAGTGTCCTTGAGAATGTGTCCGGTCAAAACCGCGACTACGTCGTCATCGGCCTTGATGTCTCCACTCGCGACAAGACGCTTGATACCGGCGACGGTGGTTGCCGATGCCGGCTCGCACCCCACGCCATCTCGTCCGATGATCGCCTTCGCATCGGCAATCTCCTGTTCACTGACAGTTATTACACGCCCATCTGACTCGAGCACTTCACGCAAGGCTTTCTGCCACGAGACGGGCGCTCCGATCTTGATCGCGGTCGCTAACGTCTCAGGATGCGCGACAGGCGTCAGCGAATTTGTCCCGGACGCAAACATCCTCGCAAACGGCGCAGCGCCTTCTGCCTGAACAACGCTCAGGCGGGGCAGTTGGTCAATTAGTCCGCGATCTTTGAGTTCGCGAAAGCCCTTTCCGAGTGCGGAACTGTTGCCGAGATTCCCGCCAGGTACGACTACGTGATCGGGGGCACGCCAACCGCGCTGGTGCAGCAGTTCGGCCGCCACGGTCTTCTGCCCTTCGATGCGGAAAGGGTTGATTGAATTTACAAGATAGATCGATTCGTCTTCCGCAAGTTCGCGGATCACCCGCATGGCATCATCAAAATTTCCGTCCAGTTCCAACACGACCGCTCCGTAGTCCAGACTCTGAGCCAGCTTGTTGTGACTAATCTGTCCGTGCGGCACAAGGATCGCGCACTGTAACTGAGCCCGCGCGGCGTACGCCGCGAGACTCGCCGCCGTGTTACCTGTGCTCGCGCAAACTACTGTCTTCGCGCCGAGGACCAGCGCCTGCGTAACGGCGGTCGTCATGCCCGTATCCTTGAAAGAGCCAGTCGGATTACAACCCTGATGCTTTAGTGTTAGCGCATCCAGTCCGGAATAGGACGCGGCAACAGGCGCGTCATAAAGCGGCGTGTTCCCTTCAGCCAGGGTGATGACTCGGGCGCTAATGTCGAAAGGCAACAACTCGCGGTAGCGCCAGACGCCGCTTCGATCGCGCGGATTGAAAGAGGCAAGTCGTTCGTTCCAGACAGAGCGCAGCGCCGCTGCATCGATCTTCTCTGGTGCGTCACCAACCACATCAAGCAGTCCGCCGCACTTCGGACAGACATACAATCTCTCATTGATCCCGTAACGTGCGCCGCAAGCCGGATCAATACAGCCTTGCGCGGCGCCTTCCCAGGACATTTTTTGTACTTTCTCGGCTTCGATCATGCGCTTGTCAATGTGCTTTCGCTTTCCGGTGCATCGGCGCGCGAGGCGGGGATCTGGAGTTCAAATTCGCTGTGCAAGGCCCGCACGACTTCGCGCATCAACGCAGCCTCAATCACTAACGAGACGTTGTACTCCGAAGAACCCTGTGCTATTGCGATGATGTTTATTCCCAGCCGGCCGAGGGCACTGAAGGTTCGTCCGGCAACTCCGGGAGTGCCCCTCATCATCTCGCCAACGATCGCCACAATCGCGATATTCGAATTGACCGTGATGTGTTCAACCTCATGATGAGCAAGATCAGACGCGAATGCCGCGCGCAGTTCAGCCACCGCTCCGGGCGCGTCGGCTGAATCTATGATGAAGCAGATATCGTTTCCCGACGAGGACTGAGAAATGAGTAAAACGTTGGCTTGGGCCTTGGCCGCTGCAGTGAAGGTTTTCGCGGCAACACCGGGCAATCCGACAATGCCGCGCCCACCGACTGTGATCAAGGTCACGTTGCTCATCGCCGTCACAGCTTTCACACCGCGCCTTGTGGGATGGCCCGTCGCCGTGATCTTCGTGCCGGCTTGCTCCGGTTTGAAGCTATTGCGAATCCAGACCGGAATTCCTGCCTCAGAAACCGGCCGCAGCGTTTTCGGATGGAGGACTTTTGCGCCGAAGTAGGCAAGCTCGGCGGCTTCGTTATAAGAGATCTCCTGCAGCGTACGCGCATCCGGCACGAGCCGCGGATCTGCGGTCAACACGCCATCGACGTCTGTCCAGATAATGATCTCCTTCGCGCCCAGCGCGGCTCCCAGAATCGTTGCGGAATAGTCTGAGCCACCACGACCGAGCGTCGTCAACTTTCCGTCCACCGTGGCGCCGATAAACCCCGTCACAACCGGAACTGAATGAGCCGCTAGCATTGGTTCCAACCTGGCCAGCGCGCGCGCGCGTGTTTCTGGGATCAAGGGCTCAGCGCGGCCTGAATGATGATCAGTAACGATGAGTTCAGTTGCGTCGACAGCGGCGGCATTGAGTCCCGACTCGCAGAGCGCGCCAGCCAGCAACCGCGCCGACAATCTTTCACCCGTGCTTGAAATAGCATCGAGCGTGCGCGGGGTGAGCTCGCGCAGAAGCGCTGTACCGCGGCAGAGACTTGTGACTTCTTCGATGATTTGCGTCAACTCAGCCGATAATTCGGCGCGTTTGTTTTCATCACCGATCAGTACCTTGATCGCTTCCTGATGTTGTTGACGAAGATTGTCAGCGAGTTTGTCGGCTGCGTTGAGATCTCCGAGCGCCGAGGCTTGCGCAGCTTCAATCAGGTGGTTGGTCACTCCGCTCATAGCCGAGACCACCGCTACTACAGCGTTCGCTCGCGCTGCTTGCACAACGATCTCCGCTGCGCGGCGAAGGCACTCGGCATTACCGACGGACGTTCCGCCGAATTTCATCACCTGAAGATTGTCGTGCATGGGGGTGGTCAAAGCCTGGAAGCGATTGTATCTGGTTCGGTAGAGCGTTCATAGCACTTTCGCCTAACCACAGAGAACTGAGCCGCCGTTGACGTTGAAGATTTCTCCGGTGATGCTTGCAGCCCAATCAGACGCGAGAAAAGCGATCGGAAGGGCAATGTCATCGGCGGTGGCCACTCGTCCAAGCGGTATTGTATTGAGGACTTTCTGCTTGAAAGTAACGTCGCTAAAAACGCCGTCATTCAACTCCGTGTCAACCCACCCCGGGGCGACGCAGTTCACCCGAATTCCGGGTGCGAGTTCCGCCGCCAGTGCTTT
The DNA here is from genome assembly GCA_040005515.1 of bacterium. Classification (GTDB taxonomy): domain Bacteria; phylum Acidobacteriota; class Blastocatellia; order Pyrinomonadales; family Pyrinomonadaceae; genus PSRF01. The sequence goes on along the minus strand of JBDTYQ010000046.1, from coordinate 16,792 downwards.
CGTAAAGCTGATCTGCCCGCCCTTCGAAGCAGCGTAGTTTGAGTAACCTGCCTCACCGCGCTGGCCGGCGGTTGAACTGATGATCACTATCGAGCCGCTTCCCTGCTTTTTCATGTGCGGTACGACTGCGCGACACGCGGTCCACGTTCCTTTCAAATTTGCATCGACAACCCGATCCCAGAGTTCTTCCGGCATCTCTTCGACCGGTGCACCATCCCAGATGCCGGCATTCGCCACCAGCACATCGACCTTCCCGAATAGTTTCACTGCTGAGTCGACCAGGGCAGTCGTTTGGTTGAGGTCAGAAACATCGGCGCGCACTGCCACTGCGCGCGCTCCATAACTGCGAGCCAGACGCGCGACTTCCTCGGCCGCTGCTTCGTTGCGCGCGTAGTTAACAACCACGTCCGCGCCCGCTTCGGCCAGTCGCAGCACAGTCGCGCGTCCGATGCCGCGCGCACCACCGGTGACAATTGCTACGCGTCCACGCAAGAGCGAGGACGGCAGCGCTGTCCTGGTTTGATCAGCTTTGGCCATGCTTCACTCCCGCCTTCACATTCCGCTGTTTTTAAGATGATAACGATCAGTATCGTAGAATCTTGCTACGTCTACAGTGTCGATCTTCCCCAGCACCATCGAAATGTCTACGAGGGAAAGGTCGCAAGCCGGTGCGATTCCGCGCGACGAAATCATCTTGCCAAATTCACCGTTGGCCGCTGCATCTGCAGCGCGAGCGCCGAACAGCAATCCCATGATCCGATCGACTGGCGAGGGTGGGCCTCCACGCTGTGGATGCCCCACGATTACGGAACGCGCGTCGTAAGGCGTGTCGCTCAGGATGCGTCGCGCAAGGACTTCAGCGATCCCACCCAGCCGAGCATGACCGAACGCGTCGTGACGGTCGTCGATGATGATCAACTCACCGTCTTCGGCATACGCTCCTTCGGCGACGACGATTACCGAGTACCGCGGGTGCTGCGGATCGCGAGGGTGCGACGTTGAATCCCCGAGACGATCTTTCAAATGGCGATATACCTTCTCATAACGAAACGGGTGTTCCGGTATTAAAACCATATCGGCCTGACCGGCGACACCAGACCAGAGGGCCAGATGGCCAGAGTGTCGGCCCATAACTTCGATCACCTGAACCCAACCATGCGAACCCGCAGGCGTGCGCGAACGCTCGATAACTTCAGTAACATTCCGCAAAGCCGAATCGAAGCCGAGGGTGTAGTCAGTCCCGGCTAGATCTTTATCGATCGTCTTAGGAATGCCGATGATCGGCACACCCTGCTGCACAAGACGAGCGGCAACCCCGAGCGTGTCTTCACCACCACATGCGACCACCGCATCAAGACCGAGCTTTTCGATGTTGGCAATCACCTCGGACGACCTGTCAATTCGCTCACCCAACTCATTGGGAGTCTGGAAAGGATTCGTGCGTGATGACCCGAGATTCGTGCCGCCGTCTCGATCCCAGCGACGTACTCTGGCGCGATCAAGCGGAACGACATCAAACGGAGGGTCGAGTAGACTGAGCCAACCGTCATTGAGGCCGACTGTTTCAATTCCCAGTTCAGCAGCGCGATAGACGAGGCCCTTGATTGCCGGATTAAGACCCGGCGCGTCGCCTCCTCCAGTCAACACGCCGATGCGTTTTAGTTCACTCATACGAACTGACGATGCTCCGTAGGGCTATTTCCGCGTTTCAACTACGTCTCAAAAAAAATCTCGCGCTGGGCAAGCGCGAGAGTAGGAGCGAATTTGGTTCTCACCCTCCTGAACTTAGGGGAAACGCTGCAACATCTGCCGAAAGGTAACGAATGCTCTCGCTCCAGTCAACATCATTATTATTAGAGACTGCTGATTTGCTTTCCCTCTGGCGTTTAGAGACTCTGTGAAACTCCACGGGAAGCCTCAGTTCAAGTTAACCTGGTTAGCTTGACCGGAAGCGATTCGCGTTTACCAGGTGGCGTGAAGTTGTCGTAACGATTCGTGCGTGCGAAAGTATCTGGCATAGAGTTCACATCGTTAGGGACGGCTTCAAAATGTGCGGACGCTTTGCACTGCGATCTCCGGGCAGAATAAAGTTTGACAGGGCAGCGTCCTCGCAGCTGCCTCTCGCTCCCCGGTATAACATCGCACCGGGTCAGGAAGTGCTCGTGGTGACCGAGTCTATGGGCAAGCGCAACCTGTCTTCGCTTGTTTGGGGCTTGGTGCCGTCATGGAGCAAAGAACCAAAGGGCTTCATCAACGCTCGCGCCGAAACGCTGGAAGAGAAACCTAGTTTCACTGAGTCGTTTCTACGACGACGGTGCCTGATTCCGGCGGATGGATTTTTTGAATGGACGGGCAAAGGCAAATCAAAGCAACCCTATTTCTTCCAACTGAAAGACGAAGGAGCTTTTTCGTTTGCGGGGATCTGGGACGAATGGCAAAGGAACGGCAAATCGATCATCTCCTGCGCGATCATCACGACCACTCCCAATGATCTTCTTACTGGGATTCACGATCGAATGCCCGTAATTCTTTCTCAAGAAGCTGAGGCAGTTTGGCTGCGCGAGGAGACCGAGCCAGGACAGTTGCGAGAGGTGTTGGTTCCCTACGCCCCTTCCGAGATGAAAAGCTTCCCCGTCAGTGCGCAGGTGAACTACGCCCAACTTGATGAGGCGGGAATGGTCGAACCTGTTGAGCTATGCGAGGTCCCAACTACGGGGATGCTTTTCTAGAGACAACGCGTTGATGCTGTAACGCGAAACGCGAACCGTTAGTTGCGGGCGTTGCATACCACCCTCGAAACTAGCAGTTTGCTTTACAATGGTTGCCTTTCAGCTTAGAAATGCTCTGGTTCCAAATCCAACAAGTCACCAATGAGGCACGCCAGATATGAAGCAGCGTATTTTTTCTTTAGGTCTACTCCCCGCACTGATGCTGTGCGCAATTTCCTGCATGCAGAACCCACCGACAAATCAACCGGCGAATTCCAACGCCGCAGGGACGGCCGCCGCGGTGCCGGCAGAACTCAAGCCATCCTTCGACGCGATCACCGCGGCAGATATCCTGCAACACATCAAGGTGCTCTCGGCCGATGAGTTCGAGGGACGCGGACCAGGAACTAAAGGCGAAGAGCTCTCTGTCAAATACTTAACCGAGCAGTACCAGCATCTCGGTCTCAAGCCTGGGAATCCTGACGGCACCTATGTGCAGAAGGTCCCCCTCGTCGGTTTCACGGCAGAACCCACCGCCTCGTTCACAGCCGGCGGCAAAACAATGGCGCTGAAGTTTCCCGAAGACTACGTCGCCGTATCTCGTCGTTTCGTTCCGGAATCGAAAGTGGAGAATTCTGACATCGTCTTTGTGGGCTATGGCGTCGTCGCTCCCGAATATGGTTGGGACGATTACAAGGGCGTGGACGTTCGCGGTAAAACGATCGTCATGCTGATAAACGATCCAGCCGTGCCTGATGCAGCAGATCCGTCCAAGCTCGATGAGAAGATCTTTAAGGGCAAGGCGATGACGTACTACGGACGTTGGACCTACAAGTACGAGATTGCTGCTGAGAAAGGTGCGGCTGCCGCCATCATCATTCACGAAACAGGACCGGCTGGTTATCCCTACGAAGTCGTTTCGGGGAGTTGGTCGCGCGAGAACTTCGATATTCAGAGGCCCGACAAGAACATGAATCGCCCGGCCGTAGAGTCCTGGATAACTACCGACCGCGCCAAAGAATTGTTTACAGCGAGTGGTCAGGATTTTGACTCCCTAAAGAAGGCTGCTGTAACGAAAGACTTCAAGCCGGTGACGCTCAACGCCAAGGCTAACTTTGACATCAAGAATACCCTCCGTGAGATCGACTCCAACAACGTCGTAGCGAAACTCGAAGGATCTGATCCGGTACTAAAGAACGAATACGTTATCTACACGGCGCATTGGGACCATCTCGGGCGCGATCCGAAACTGCAGGGCGATCAGATCTATAACGGTGCACTGGATAACGCCTCGGGCACGGCTGCATTGCTGGAGATCGCCGAAGCTTTCACGAAACTCGCGGCGCCGCCCAAGCGATCGGTCCTTTTCCTTTCGGTCACCGCTGAGGAGAAAGGACTCCTCGGCGCGAAGTATTACGCCACGAATCCTCTCTATCCTCTGAACAAGACGCTTGCGAACGTCAACATGGACGGCGTGAATCAATGGGGTCGCACGAAAGACATCACAATGGTTGGCGACGATAACAGCACGCTGATCGATCTGCTCCGCGAAACAGCCAGCGCTCAGGGGCGAGTAGTCAATCCCGATCCGGAAGCCGAAAAGGGGTTTTATTACCGCTCTGATCATTTTGAGTTTGCGAAGCAGGGCGTGCCGGCCCTCTATACAGACTCAGGCACCGACTACGTTGGCAAAGATGCGGCGTACAGTAAGCAGAAACGCGACGAGTACACGGAGAAGGACTATCACAAGGTTTCTGACGAGATTAAACCTGACTGGGATCTCACGGGAGCGGTTGACGACGCACAGATGCTGATGTGGATCGGTTACAAGGTGGCGCAGGGAGACAAATTCCCCGAGTGGAAATCAGGAACCGAATTCAAAGCGAAGCGCGACGAGGCAATGCGCGGCGGCGGCGCGAATTAGTAAGCTGAGTGCCTCTTGCAAGAATTAAAGGCAGGGCTGCGGCCCTGCCTTTTCTTATGTCTGCCCACTCGCACTTTCAGCAGCCCAACCTGCCAAGTACTTCACATCCCATATCGTGCAGATCTCGGTTCGTTAGTCCGCACATCGTCTAGGGGTCTTTCTGTCTCGGCCCAATCTGACGGTTCACTACCCGTAAGTTACCCAATAAATCAACGTTCGTGGATGACCTCCCGCTGCGCCATCGCTTGGCACACTCATTGCCAACTGAAGTTTTACTCGCATTCGTTAATGATTAAGTCAGAAATGCGAGCGAGTCATCGGAGGGACAAAGATGCAGGCAAGTTTAAATAATCGGCTTTCACGAATTGCGGTTGGACTGTTGGTTCTGGCGGCACTCGCCGCGTCAACGGTGGCACCTGTCATGGCCCAGCGTCGTCGTCCTCATATGCGACGGACTACTCGGACAGTCATCACAAAGCCCGCTGTCGTTTACTACAACGTCAATGCCGGCAGCATCATTCGCGTCCGGATGAGAAACACCATTACCTCCGAAACAGCTCGCTTGGGCGATCAATTCACAACGACAGTAGTCGATCCGGTCTATTCAAATGGAATTGAGGTCATCCCTTCGGGAAGCACTATCACCGGTCGCGTAGCGTCGGTGAACCGCGCTTCGCGCAAGAGCAAGGCGGGGACGATGGGTGTTCACTTCGTTGCAGTCACTTTGCCGAACGGAATCGCTCGCTCGATCAATGGCGAGTTGACGGATGTCTCCAGTAACGATGTTAACGCGGACAACGAGGGCGAGGTCTCTGGCCGTTCCGCTACCAAGCGCAACGTCGTATTCATCGGCGGGGGCGCTGCGACAGGCGCCGTCATCGGAGCCATCGCGGGTGGTGGTAAAGGTGCCGGCATCGGAGCCGGGATCGGAGCGGGATTGGGTGTAGCCGGAGCTTTGTTTGCGAAAGGCCATGAGGCAGTTGTGAAGTCTGGAACGGAGTTTGGTGTGGTCTTGAACCAGACTGTTTCTTTACCCGCTGCCAACGTCCGATAGCTCTTTTGAAATCAAGTAAAGATGTTCGGCCCGGACTGACGAATCCGTCGACGCCGTCCGGACATCAAGGGTATCGGTGACCTTCGGGTTGTCGATTCGTCGGGAGCCCGCAAGCGAAGGGGAGAGCGCGGGCGGGTTCCCTACAAAAGATCGGTCGCCCCGGTATTAACGTAAGTAGGCGGCCTGAAAGAAACCCGTTGCGAAGGGGAGAGCGCAACGGGTTTTCTTTTTTCTACAACACTCGTTCTATTGACAAGCACGACTCGCCGGAATAATGTCCTGACCGTTCCTCAGCGCCTCGCGTCTCGCTGGTAATGAAACCGTCCTTCGCCGATTTTGATTCACACACGAACAGGTTGAGCGGCCGCGCGTCAGAACCAAATCAACATCTATTCGACTCCCGCGCGTCACGCTCGTTGATCACAATATGCCGAGTGTCAGTATTGAATCCGAGGCGATTCGTGTAGGGGAGCACTTCTCTCTCTCGTTCAAGCGAACGCTGAGAATTCCCGATGATGGAACGGAACATCAGACACCTCCAAACTTCGGCGTCTTTCCCATCTATCGTGTTTCAGATTACGCAGATCGACTTCCCGAGTCCTGGCGTCGCGAAGGCGGCGTTTTTATTCCGATGTACCAACGTGAAGCGCTCTATCTGCGATTTGAAAATGAAAAGCCGTGGCAACCATGCGCCGTCAAAGTCGCACTCGGCCAAATTAACGCTGTCTCAGGCGAACGTGAAACTACTTCGCTGAGCACTAATCAACAGGACTATTTAGTTTGCCCGCCACAACTCTGGCTCGACGGTATCAACAGTGGACGCGGAAGCGTGCGTCAGTTTATAGCGATGCCACTAGGCACCGGAGCTACAGTGGAAGGCGCTCTCAGTGGGAAAGAAGAGTTCGGCGGAGTTCAAATCACGATCTTCGCACCAAAGCCGGGGGCCTTTCCAGATTCACCTCCTGCCGTCAGGACCGCACTTCGACCAACAGCGCTGCGGCGTGGACCAGTGGCTTCGGGCAGAGAGATGGGTCTCGGCGCGGGAGGTACGGTTAAAGAGAAAATCCTGCCCGACCCGCACGGCGTTGAAACTTGGGATCAGAAAAACCTCGCTCAGATCCATGTCCGCCTTCTCAACAGCGCAGAATTTCGAGAGGTAACCGGACTAGAACCGCCCGCGACAACAGTGAATGCAGAAACATATCGAGCACAGCAGTTTCCCTGGTTCCCTCTTTACGGCGAAGCGGTCCAGGGAGATGTCGCTCCGGCGGAAAAACTTGCGCAAGCCAGGACCATCGCCGACCGAGATGCGGAACGGAAGAACTCCCCCGCCGAAGGCTAGTCTGTGAAACTAGACAGTTGTAACTCTTCCCAATGTCGGCAAGCGCCGAATATTTTCCTCGCATGATGCCACCAGATACTACGTCTCTCTGATGGCAAACCTCATCAGTTGATGTCTCCTGACGACATCACCTCCAAAGGAGTGATCACTATGTCAACTCAGTCTCCGAAAGTTTGCTTCGATCGTTATCTTCCTCCCAATCCCTATCAATCGGCGCCCGACCTATCAGACGCTCAGAGAATGGCGAGTGCGTCGCCCGCTGTTCGGGCTGCGATCGTTATCTCCAAGCGATGGGCCAATAACTCGACTCTGCATGTTCGCTTTCTCAGCGGCACGCCGGCTCAGCAGCAAGTCGTCAAAGACTTTGCGCCGAAATGGTGCGACCAGGCTAACGTCAAATTTGATTTCAACAATGCGCCGAACGCGGAAGTTCGCATTTCCTTCGATCCGAACGACGGTGCCTGGTCATACATCGGCAAAGACTGTCTGGGTATTCCGTTGAACCAACCGACAATGAATCTGGGATGGCAGGACGAAGGCGTTGTGCTCCACGAATTCGGTCACAGTCTGGGACTGATACACGAACATCAAAATCCGCAGGGCGGGATTCAGTGGAACCGAGACAATGTAATTCGCGATCTCTCAGGCAGTCCGAATTTCTGGGATCTCGCGACTATCGAGCACAACATGTTCGAAAAGTACAACCAGGATCTAATCAATGGCACGAGTCTCGACAAGCTGTCGATCATGCTTTACGCGATCCCAAAAACGTGGACCACAGATGGGTTCCAATCGGAGCCGAATGAGGTGTTGTCTTCAACCGACAAGCAGTTCATCGGTTCGCCGAAAGGGTATCCAAAGCCGGAAGCGCCCGCCGCAGCAGGGCCGACGGAATTAACCGTTGCCGAGACGGCGCCAACTCAGGCAGCCATTGGCAAACCCGGCGAAGAAGACCTCTACAAGTTCAACGCGACGAAGGCGGGGCGCTATACTGTGGAAACGCTTGGCCCAACCGACGTCACGATGTCCCTCTTTGGTCCTAACAGTCAGACAAAACAGATTGCGCAGGATGACGATAGTGGTGACGGATCGAACGCTAAGATCAGCGCCGATCTGGTACCCGGTGCTTACTTCGTACAGGTGCGTCACTACAACACCATCGGCGGTACCGGCAACTACAGCATCAGAGTGAGCCGCTGATCGTTAGAAAGATTGTTGCTGCTCGAAATAAGGGAGCCCGTTGCGCAGCGATGAGCGCAACGGGCTTCTTCTGCTGCAAACGGAACTGTGCGCTATCTCGACGTTGCGCCGCTACGCGACTTTAGTGAGGTCTGTTTGAGTAGCTCGGCTTGTCGCCCCTCCAACTCCGGATGACGATACACGACTCGTCCTGCCACTATCGTTGCGACCGCTGCCCCTTTCATCGATCGGCCGTCGAAAGGTGTGTTGCGGCTCTTCGATTTGGAACGCGAAACATCGTAGGTCCACTGCATCTCTGGGTCGAGAATAGTCACATCAGCCCAGGCATTTTCGCGCAGCGTGCCACGATCCTCGAGACTGAAGATCCGCGCGGGATTGGTCGCGCACAACTCGACTAGACGTTCGAGGCTGATCACACCCTGATGCACCAAATCAAAAGCGAGCCCCACCGCGGTCTCCAATCCCGTGATCCCAAACGGTGCCTGATCAAATTCCAGCCCCTTCTCATCAGCATGGTGCGGAGCATGATCTGTGGCAATCGCGTCGACAGTTCCATCCCCTAAGCCTTCCAGCAAAGCTCCGACATGGTCCGCACTTCGCAACGGCGGACTCATCTTGGTATTCGTGTCGTAATCTGCAACGGATTCGTCAGTAAGCGTCCAATGGTGTGGCGTCACTTCGCAGCTGACCCGCAATCCGATCTCTTTTGCGCGCCGCACAGCCTCGAGAGCGCCTCGCGTCGAGACATGTGCGAGGTGAACACGCGCTCCCGTCAGCTTTGCCAGGACACAATCGCGAATTGCATCGATTTCTTCGGCCACGGCCGGCATTCCCTTAAGCCCGAGAATCAACGACCAGCGGCCTTCATGCATCGCACCACCGGCGCTCAACGAAGGTTCCTGACAATGATCGACCACAGTCAGATCAAATCCTGTCGCATACTCCATGGCACGTCGCATCATTTCCGCGCCGCGTACCGGACGACCATCGTCCGACACCGCTACGATGCCTGCGTTCTTCATCTCGCCCATCTCTGCGAGTTCTTTACCGTTGCTCCCTTTTGTGAGCGCCCCGACTGGAAACACGTTAGCTAACTGAGCGCGCTGTCCCTGCTCGATGATGAAACGAGTGACGGCGGGGCTGTCGTTTACGGGATCCGTGTTGGGCATCGCACAGATGCTGGTCCAGCCGCCGGCGACTGCGGCAGCTGCGCCGCTGGCAATCGTCTCTTTGTACTCCTGGCCGGGCTCACGGAGATGAACATGCAGATCGATGAAGCCTGGCGCCACCATTAAACCGGTGGCATCGAATACCTCGACACCTTCTGGCACCTGCCGACCGCGCTCCCACAATCCGGCAACGCGTCCATCTTCAAGAAATAGATCCTTGCCCGCGTTCAACCCTTGAGACGGGTCGACTACATACCCGTTGGCGATGAGCAGTTTCATTTTTTAGTTACTTTACGCCCATTCTTTCCGTTCTGCCCCGGCAGTGCTTCCTCTTCGGGTTCGCTTCGGCTTCCTCGCGCCAGGAGATAAAGGACCGCCATGCGCACCGCGACACCGTTCGTTACCTGATCAAGTATCAAACTACGACTGCCGTCGGCGACCTCCGAGGAGATTTCAATACCGCGATTGATTGGGCCAGGATGCATGACGATCGCATCGGGCGCCGCTTGCTCTAGATGAGAGAGGCGCAAGCCGTAATGGATTGCATACTCGCGCATCGACGGAAAGAATGCTGCGTCCTGCCTTTCCCTTTGAACGCGCAGGATCATCACGACGTCAGCGCCTTTGATTGCATCTTCGATTCGTTTCTCGACTCGCAATCCCTGCTCGACTAGCTCGCCGAAGTCCGCGGGCACGAGCGTCCCTGGACCAGCAACGCTTACCTTCGCCCCCAGCTTTGTCAGTAAGTAGATGTTTGAGCGCGCCACCCTTGAGTGAAGGATGTCGCCAAGAATCGCGACGTTCAAACCTTCAATACGGCCTTTGTACTCGCGAATCGTCAACGCATCCAGCAGCGCCTGGGTCGGATGCTCGTGCGCGCCGTCTCCTGCGTTAACGATGGGCGCGTTGCACATTCGCGCAAGATGCTGCGGCGCGCCCGCCATCGAATGACGCACCACGATGCAGTCCGGAGACATCGCCTCGAGATTGCGCGCCGTATCAAGCAACGTCTCTCCCTTTGTCATACTCGAGGTCGAGACGCTGATGTTTATCGCATCCGCGGACAGGCGTTTCGCGGCTATCTCAAAAGAAGTTCGTGTGCGTGTGGAAGGTTCGAAGAAAAGATTGATGATAGTGCGCCCGCGCAACGCTGGGACCTTCTTGATTTCGCGTTTTGAGACATCGCGAAAAGTCTCGGCCGTATCGAGCAGGTGCGTGATCTCTCCGGCGGAGAGATCACGGATACCCAAAAGGTGGCGGCGATTGAAAATCACGGTTAGGAGTCAGTAATCCGTTGTCAGTTGTTAGTTGTGATGCCGGTAGAGAAGGATCATCCCGTTAAGACTTCAACATCCAGCGCCGATCGAGTTCAGGTATGCGTTCAGGGTGGGCGCTAACTCATCAAGCATGGGTTTGAGAACTCGTCTGATCCGGTGTGAGAAGCTTGCGTTTGTGTGCCCGCCTCAGCCAGTACTTGGTTTCATTCAGCGATCCTCTGGCAATCCTTACAAAACGTCGGTTGTCCAAAAATTTACCCCGCCCGACTCCTTCAGCAATATCAGCCCCGATACTATCTCCGGCCCGCACTAATTGCTTTCCGAGCGTGTCCCGCTCAAAGTTGCTCCATCCCCTCGCGATGAGCCATAACTCGTCAGCCAGTTTCTCAGATAATAAGAAGACTCGAAGTTTCTCAAAGTTGGTTCGCTCCATTCCGACCTCCAGCAGCTCTGTGGAAGCCATCTACTACAACCGCGGGACGAACAACAACTGACGACGGACAACAGACCACCGACCAGAGATGCAAAAAAGCGGCCATCGTTGGCCGCTTTGATTCATCCCGTTTCTGCCGGCGGTCGTTCAACTATTACTACGCCTTCTTCCTCGTCGAACTCCTGCAACATCACCTTGATGATTTCGCTTTTCTTCGTCGGCACGAGCTTGCCAATGTAGTCGGCCTGAATCGGAAGCTCACGATGTTCTTTACCACGATCAATAAGCACGGCCAGCTGAACACGCCGCGGCCGGCCAAAGTCGATCAGTTGATCGAGCGCCGCACGAATCGTTCTCCCCGTATACAACACGTCGTCGATCAGAACGATATTACGACTTTCAATGTCGCCCGGAAGCTCGGTGCGGTTAACGATCGGCTTGGCGCCCACCGTTGAAAGATCGTCGCGGTAAAGTGTGATGTCGACAACGCCCACCGGCGGACGACCGCCTTCCAAATCCGCAATCTTGTCGGCCATTCGCTCGGCGAGGGGCACACCGCGACGGCGAATACCGACGAGATAGAGATCGCCGGCGCCATGATTTTCTTCGACTATTTCAGAAGCGAGGCGGGCAAGCGCGCGATTGATGCGCGGACCGTCCATGATGCGTGCCTTCTCGATGAAATCCATTTCACGGGATACTAACAAGAAGAGTAACTAGTGACAAGCAACACGTGGCAAGTGACAAGTAAAATGAAAAGATGGTGTAATACCGCACGGACCAGTGACGCAGTTCTGCAAAACCTGGAACGCATTGCAGTGTTACCCGTCACCTGTCACGAGGCACCTAACACCCTTTTCATGCTCTATCGCTCACTGTTGCGTCCCCTACTATTCCGCCTGCCCCCCGAGACGGCCCACGAACTGGCGCTGCATTCACTCGCAATTGCTCCCGGTCTCGCAAAACATTTGGCCGACACACCGCGAGACAAATCACCATTCGGCACTTTGCAGTGCTTCGGCTTGAACTTTCCGAATCCGGTCGGCCTTGCAGCTGGATTTGATAAGGATGGAATTGCGTTGCCGGGCCTCGCCGCACTCGGATTCGGATTCATTGAAGCAGGCACAGTCACTCATCAACCACAGCCCGGAAATGAGCGGCCACGTTTGTTTCGGCTTCCCGAAGATAAAGCACTAATCAATCGCGCAGGTTTCAACAATCTGGGCGCCGCCGCTTTCGCCAGTCGAGTTTCGAAGGTGAAACTCGACTGCGTGATTGGAGTCAGCATCGGCAAGAGCAAAGTCGCTCCACTTGAAGCGGTCGTCGCAGACTATCTTAAGAGCTTTGAGACTGTTTACCCGGTGGCAGACTACGTAGCCATTAACGTGAGTTCTCCGAATACGCCTGGACTTCGAGAGCTGCAGCAAGCAGACCACTTGGCGAGTCTTTTAGCGGCTTTGCAAAAGCGGAACCTTGAACTAAGTGCTGAATTGAAACGAGCAGCGTCGATGCCGCTGCTCGTTAAGTTATCTCCCGACTTGAAAAGAGACGAGCTGGAACCGATCGTGAAAGTCGTGCGCCGCGCAGCCGTCGCCGGAATCATCGCCACGAACACGACGACGGAGCGAGTCGGCCTGCGAAGTGCGCCGAGTCGCGTTGCCGCGTGTGGCGCTGGCGGACTCAGCGGTGCTCCGCTGCAGAAGAAGTCAAATGAAATGATCGCCAGGCTGCATCAACTAACGAACGGGTCACTTCCGCTGATCGGCGTCGGTGGTATCTTTACTGCCCACGATGCGTGGCAAAAGATTTGTGCGGGCGCGAGTCTCGTCCAACTTTACACGGGATTCATTTATCAAGGACCGAGTATCGCGAACGAAATCAACGCCGGCCTCGCAATGCTACTGAAACAGTCGGGGCTTAAAACGCTGGCTGAGGCTGTCGGATCCCGCACCGAGGAATTTCTAAGATGACTGCATCCTCTAGTCCTAAGAGCGATCCGAAAACTCTGGCGCAAGGCAAACTGATCCTCGCGCTGGACGTGGACACTGTAGAACGAGCGCGCGAACTGGTCGTTATGCTGCGAGATCACGTTGGCATGTTCAAGATCGGTTCGCAGCTCTTCACCGCGGCCGGCCCCGGTCTCGTACGAGAGATCGTCACATCCGGAAGTCGCGTCTTTCTGGATCTAAAGTTTCACGACATCCCAAATACCGTCGCGGCGGCGGGTGTAGCAGCGACGAGGTTTGGCGTCTCAATCTTCAATGTACACGCTTCAGGCGGATCGGAGATGATGCGTCGCACAGCGGACGCTGTCGCCAACACTGCGATTGCTGAGAGTCTCGCGCGTCCTTCAGTGATCGCAGTAACTGTCCTCACTAGTGCGGACGCCTCAGTGCTTTCAAGCGTCGGTCTGAATTGTGAGCCGGATCAGCAAGTGACGCGACTGGCCCTCCTGGCCGCGGCAAGCGGGATGGATGGAGTCGTCGCTTCGCCCCACGAGGTGTCGAGGATTCGAGCGGCGGTAGGCGCACAAACCTTCCTTGTCGTCACTCCCGGCGTTCGACCATCTGACAGTGCCTCGGACGATCAAAGACGAGTCATGACGCCGGCACAAGCCATGACAGCCGGGGCGGATTATCTGGTGGTGGGTCGTCCTATCCTCAGCGCCGCAAATCCGGTTGAAACCGCTCGAGCGATCGTCAATGACATGGCAGAAGTCCTTTGCTAAGGCTTTAGTTGGAACTGAAGCGCCAGCTTCGCGTGAACAATTGGGGCAGCCCCCACTTTGTACAGCAAACCCGAACAGGTCGGGGGCTGCGATGGTGATTAGCTTTAACGCCACCAACAATCCCGACGGGTCGGAGTTCGTATTACAGAAAACCAAACCAAGAAACTACCAGTCGGGCTCCAACGTTGCTCTGCCTCCGATTTAAAATTATGATGCAAAGGTGAACCCAAGCTTGAAGCGGCCTGTTGTTTGTAGCTCTATTCTCCTACTCATCGCGCTGGTTATTCCCGTTTCAGCGCAGCGCAAGAGCGATGTGACTGCCGCTCCTTTGTCGCCCGCTCCTTACCGCATCGGCGAGCGCCTGACCTACAACGTTTCGTTTTCAAACTTTATTAGTGCAGCGCATATTGAGATCCGGGTCGTCGCTCACGGAAATTTCTTTGGACGCGAGGGGATTCAACTGCGCGGACATGTAGAGACCAACGGCGTTGTGAACACAGCACTCTTCGCAATTAATCGAGATTACATTTCTTACGTAGATCCCGCGACCGGTTCGCCTTATTACGTGCAGCAAGTGATCCGCGAGAGTTTTCGCGCAGTTGAGACGGCAGGTGAATTGAATCAAGGCTCGGGAGCGACGGGAGCGAGTCCCACGGGCGCGTCGTTGCAAGGAATCTATGATTCGATCTCAGCCCTCTATCGTTTGCGCGCGACGCCACTAGCCGACGGCTCCACTTATAATGTCTCCGTACGCAGCGGCGGAGACGACTACCAAGCCCAATTGAAAGTGACCGGACGCGAGACTATTAAGACAGTAGCGGGCACGTTCAACGCAATTGCGACAGAGTTGCGATTCGCAAACAGCTATAAAGCGAAAGTTTTTTTTGGCGACGATGAAAGACATCTTCCCGTTCTTGCGACTGTTAAGGTTTCGTCGGGCGAAATCCGTGCAGAACTTGCCGGGTCGGAAGTGGTCGTCCCTCCTGGTCTAAAACCGAATGGAACTCCGGCCGTTGCTCTAGTCACACCGACCGCGCCACCGCTAACCCCGCCGCCGGCCGCTGTGGAAAACAGCGATGGCTTGCCTTTCAAGGTAGGAGAGCAACTCAACTACCAGGTATTCATTGGTAACAATCCGCAGCCCGCTGCCACCGCAGCATTCCAGGTGCGCTCGCGCTCGCGTTACCTCGATCGCGACGCATTCCTCTTCGGTGTGCGCGCGCAGACAAACAACGCCGCTCAACGAGTCTTCGTCGCGAACGACCAGATCACTTCCTATGTGGATCCGAAAACGCTGCTTCCATTTCGGACAGAACTAAATTTGGTAGAAGGCACTCGCAGACTCAATGAGGTGCTGACGATCAATCAGGACTACGGCACCGCCACGAGCGACACGAACGTCAAGATTGAAATCCCGATTGGCACTCACGACTACTTGTCGTTCTTCTATCTGGCTCGTACGTTCAACCTGACGCCACCAAAACGAAACGCTGTGTCAATCCTCGTGAACAATCGGCCAACAACTCTCTTCATTACCTCTCTAAAGCGTGAAACGATTCAACTCGGCTCGCAAAGTGTTCCTGCGATCCAGCTCTCGCTGACGACTGACGATCCGCAACCCGACAAATTCGGTCTGCGCGCCTGGGTTAGCGACGACAAGCGGCGCCTGCCCTTGCGCCTCACAGCGATCACGGAACTCGGTCCGCTGCGTGCCGATCTCGCAATCATTCCTGTTACCCGAAACTGAGCTAAGTCACAGCGCCACCTATTTCCCTTTTCGCATTCGCGGTGTTTCTCGGGGACATCCGCTTTAAGACTGAAATTGAAAACTGTTTTCAATTAGGTTATACTCCGGGCGTTGAGGTTTCAGCCCTCACTACGAACTCATCAACGGATCAAGTTTATCGAGACTCATTCATGCTTAATTCCTTCATCATCGTCCTTCGCGAGGGATTCGAATCCTTTCTGCTCGTTGCTGTCATCTTGTCCTACCTGCGAAAAGCCGGACACAAGTGGCTGACTTCCGCAGTATACGTAGCGATTGCAATTGGGCTTGCTACCAGCGCGGCGCTCGGCTACTTGCTCAAGCAGGGCGTTGATGATGCTGTGCTGGAGAGGATTTTTGGATCGACCATCGGTGGCTATGCCAGCCAGTTTCTTGGTAACGAATCCTTGCGGGAAGGCGTTCTTGGAGTTGTTGCCATCATCATGGTTGGGACGCTCGTGATTCACATGTGGCGTACCGGTCCGAAGATTCAGCAGCGCATGCGCAGCCGGCTGGGAGAGATGTCATCGCGCAAGTCCCGCGCAGCGGCAATCGCGGGTGTCTTTCTTTTTACGTTTCTGATGATCACAAGAGAGGGAATGGAGACGGCGCTGATGCTCCTTCAGGTGCATGGCTCAGAAATACTCAGTGGAGCGTTGCTGGGTCTCGCCGCCGCTGGGCTGTTCGCCTGGGGCTGGGCGAAGTTCGGACATCTGATCAACGTCAAACGATTCTTTCATGTCACGGGGATTTTTCTGCTGCTGTTTATGGTTCAGGTCGCAATATATTCGTTCCACGAGTTTTCGGAAGCAGGGTTACTGCCGAACAGCGACGCAGTACATGCAGCGACTGAAAAGTTCTCGCCCGATGGTTTGTATGGAAAGTGGTTTTCAGTCGTGATGCTTGCGGTGTGCGCGTTGTGGCTGCTGGCAGGTTGGCTGATGGATAGATTGAAGCACACTCGTCAAGGCACCATTAGCCTCGGCCAGGTGTAGACGAAGAGGTTATTCAGACCAGGAAAAACGAAGGGCGAGCCTCCCTGGCCCGCCCTTCTCTCTTTTGGGTTGTTGGCGTCGGCTGGCTTATTAGTAGCGCAGCCAGTTCCAGACCACCTGTGCGAGAAACAGTTCAACGCCAGCGGGGGCCTCATATCAGAACATTGTTGAGAAAAGTTGCCACTGGCGGACTTTAC
>JBDTYQ010000045.1:0-30254 GCA_040005515.1 bacterium | reverse complement strand
GCGGGATGCAGTCTTCGATGGGAAGAAGCTCGATAACTTCGTCATGACTCAGAACCAGAATGTTCATGGCGGGCTCACGCGTTGGCGATTGTAATTGTGTTTAGTGGGCAATCGTTATTCAGCAATTGGCAATCGCCAATCTCTATCTTGGCGGCTCGACTGCGGTTTTGATTATAAGTGCGGCGAACGCTTCATCGCGAGTGCCCTGGCCGTCGAGATAAGGCTTCCAAATTTCTTCGATTGGAGCTTTGAAAGACAACAGGCCTCGCTGCCACACGCCGAACTTCTCTGCATAAGGCACATGCCCGGGCACTGCTCGTCGAACAGCTTCGCCCGCCGTGAAAAAAATTAGCGAATGGTCCAGACCTCTGGGGAAGAATTTGTTTACTTTCTTTGCCTGCTCAACCAAAGCTGCGAAGATCTGGTCGTCCCACTGGTGCATCCCCTCGTGAAAAATAGTTTCCAATCCATATGTATTTTGAAGGTCGGGGCTTTGACTCGAGACTACGAGGAGGTTGCCGGTGGTTGAATAAGCTCCCGCCCAATTCGAATAGCCCGAAACGTGCACCGGGAACCCGTTCGCCGGCCACTGCAACTTGTACGCGTTAGTAATGAAGCCGAGCACGGTAACACCGTGACGATCGACGAGCGCCTGAATGGCTTTGTGCCACTTTTGATTTGCGTCGTGATGGTTCTTCCACCAGGCCTTCCGATAGATTGGCGCTGCATGTTGAAGAATTCTCGCAATGGTGGGATCGATTCCCGCCCCGCTCAGTGACTTGGTCTCACCTGACCGCGCCAAAGAATTGGTTAGGGCGGGCAGCGGATCGTCAAAGACAAGATCCTTTTTGCTGGGACCTGCCGCATACGCAGCCACAGCTTCACGCCAGATGGATTGTTCTTTAGCATTCAACTTCTTGAGGCCGCGTTCCTGATCGGCGGGAGCGCCGGATACCGCTGCACGCGCGGAATCTCTTTCCTTATTCTCAGCGCGACCCAGGACGTAGAGGAAGTGATGCAGGTTTAGCCAGAATTCATCCGTATGGAAAACGAAGATGCTGGGGACGCGAGTGTTTTGCGATTTAACGAACTCCGAACGTGCGCAAATCAAAAGTGGCGTCGTGCAGAAGACTGCTATGAGGCAAACCAGTTGGAGAGTTTTCCGCTTCATCGGGGCGTTAAGCTATTGAGGCTGAGAAACGACAGCGTGTGAATTAGGGTTTCGTGATCGAGAGACCAGTTACGAAGACCTCTGTATTGTGTGCGAAGCGAATGCCGTACACGCCGTCAGTTGATTTGAGCTTGCCGGGAGATAGGAGCGCAGCCTTGTCGTAACTCGCCACGATTTTGTGGTTGATCGCGCATTCGACCTTATCGCCTTTCACTGAAATCGCGATCTCCTGCATTACCGGCTCTCCCACGCCCGCCGCTTTGTTCACCGCTGGATCAGCGGCCCCACGTGGCCCATTCATTTGAAATGGAGCAGGTCCAAAACCACGAACGATGAAGTTGCCGTTGCCATAAGCCGCACAGTACAAGTAACTCGCCTGGTCAGTTCCCAGGCCATTGCCGCCAATCACTATCCCGTAAGGGTGTGGATGTGTATTGAGGTTCATGAACTTCGGTTCCTTGAAAGTCGCTTTCACTGTGTAGTCTCCCGATGCTTTGTTCGCTGGATTCCAATACGTCACCGGGGGGCCCGTGATGACATGCAAGGCATCACCCTCTTTTCCGAGCTTCGCGTTGTCGAGAGTCATCCCGGCTGCTTCGTCTTTTGCGTCGACTTTTCCAGTCCAACCGGGAACTGAAATTCCGCCACCTGCGACACTGCGGGAACTTTCCATTGGAGTTCCCATTTGACCACCTTGAGAGAATACGGCTGTGGGGATGGATATGAGCGCAAGAAACGCAAGCGCGAAAAGGTAAGTGCGTCGCATGTTTTGATCCTCCAGTCTGAATTATTGGCGGGATGATAGCTCGATAGTGAAGGTTGCGCCATAACGCAACGCGATCTTCAAATCCCCAGGGCAAATAAAAAGGCGGGCGGAGTTTAATTTCCGCCCGCCTTGGCCTTCTTTGTCTCTGGCAGTAATTAGTCGCCGATCATGGTGCCATCGCCGAGCACGACGCCGGTTCGGGAGATGACGCCATCTCGCAACACCATCGCGTCGCCGATCATGATGCCATCGCCAATCATGATGCCGTCACCCAGGACAACTCCATCACCAATCATGATGCCGTCGCCAATCATGATGCCATCGCCGATCATGATGCCGTCACCGAGGACGACGCCGTCACCGAGAACTACGCCATCACCGAGCACGACACCGTCGCCGATCATGATGCCGTCACCAATCATGATGCCGTCTTTGTAGATGTGGCCATCGCCAATCATGATCCCGTCGCCGATCATGATGCCATCGCAAAGGGCGATACTATCGCCGAGCACGACGCCATCGCCAATCATGATGCCGTCACCGATCATGATGCCGTCCGAAAGCATGATGCCGTCGCCGATCATGATCCCATCGCCAATCATGATGCCGTCACTAAGCGTCAAGCGGTCGCCCAGGATGATGCCGTCGCTCAGAACGAGGCGGCCGCCCTTGACCACCGAGTTGCCGAGGCCGACGCTGTCGCCAAGGACCACACCGTCGCCGAGGACGACGCCGTCACTGATCATGATGCCGTCGCCCAGGATGATGCCGTCGCCGAGCACCACGCCATCGCCGATCATGATGCCTTCGCCAATCATGATGCCGTTGATCGTAACCGGGCGGTTCGAAAAGAGTATGCCGTTGGCGTAAATCACGCGGTTACTGATGGTTACGTTCTCACCGCCGATGCGGTAGGAACCCATCGAGTTCAGCGTTGTACCCCCGCGAAATATGCGGCTGCCGGCAACGAGGCGGTCGGCGTTTGGCTTGATGCTGTCTGCCATCTGAACCGCTGCGGCCGCATTGAGAAGTCCTGCGCCCTGAGACAAGAGAGCCTGAGCTTTGCTGTCGGAGCCACGAAGTTTCTGCGCCGTCTTGATCAGCACAGCCTTAACCTGCAGCGGGGTAAGGGACGAGTTCGCTTCGAGCATCACTGCTACTGTGCCGGCGACAACTGGAGCCGCGAAGGAGGTGCCGGAGTAGCTGAAGTAGCTATTGGGACGGCCCGCATTTGAAGTGGTCTGGATAACTCTTTCGGGATAGGTGCTCGCGAGTGTCGGATTCGGTTCCTGCGACATCGCAGCAACAACGCGGCGGCCAGGCGCTACGAGATCCGGCTTGGCGAGGTGGTCGAACCGAGTCGGTCCTTTGGATGAAAACGTTGCGACGGTGTCATCAGAACGTTTGACAGTGTCATGACCGTCGGTTGCGCCCACCGTGATTGCGTAAGGACTGTTCGACGGGCTGCCGACTGCGCCGTACACCAGTTGATAAATCGGCGTGCCGTCCGGGTTGTAGCCAAGGATTTGCTCGTTGCGGCCCAGGTTGCCTGCGCTGCAGATCACGACGATGCCGGCACGAACGGCGAGCTCAACAGCTTTGCAGAGGGGGTCCGCATGAAACGACTCGCGCACTGGCGTGCTCATGCTGAGGTTGATAACTCGAATGTTGTAGCGCTGGCGGTTCTGAATCACCCAATTCAAGGCAGCCAGTACGTTGCTCGTGCGACCCACGCCGTTTTCGTCAAGCACGCGAACGTCGATTAGGTCGGCTCCGGGAGCGGCGCCGGCGTAGTTCGCGCTGTAGCCAGTCGAAGCGTCACCGCTGCCTGCAGCCATTCCGGCGACGCCTGTCCCGTGACCATCAGCATCTCCAGTGCGCGTGCTGCCGCTGAAATCCACTGAGGCAACCACGCGAGACCTGTTTCTCTTGATGAAGTCCGGATGATTGGCGCTGATGCCACTGTCGAGAATCGCAATCCCGATACCTTTGCCGTCGAAACCAGGCATGCGCGCCAGGCCTTCCTGGACCTGCGAAATGCCGGTGGTGTCGTTGGTCAGATTCATTTGCGCCCTTACCGGTCGGTCGGGGGCGATGTAAGCAACGTCCGAACGTGCTGCCAGGCTGGCGATCTCGTTTAAGGGCACATCTGCGACGATCGTATTCAGGCCGGTGTAAGAGCCGCGCTTGTGGCCGCGTGCGTTGGTAAGTGCGCTGTCAAGAGCTGCCGAGGGGGCGCCCTTTGTCTGCATCAGCACACGAACCGTGCCGGTTGAATTGCTGGTCGAAGAGAACTCCGGAGCGGACTTCCCGACGCGAGTGTGGTTGTCGCCACCCTGGCCGTTACCGCGATTCGCGGGCGCCGCGAAAGTGGTGAAAGGAGCAAGAGAGACGAGCATCAGGCTGATGAGGCTGAGAGAGGCTGTGATTTTTCTAAACATGTTGGGGACTCCCTTTTTGTTTTTTGGCCGCGTGGATTTCCCTTAAGTTGACTGCGCTACATTGATTTACTAATTCAAGCGTTATGCCACGATCAGCCAGAGCCGCTGGAGTCCTCCTAAGGCGCATAATGCAAACAGTTAGAGAGCGGGAGGCGCTTTTGAATCAGCAGGAAGAAGAAGAACCCGAAGTTGGATACAAAGTACTCAAGTGAGGGGATCAGGCTTAATAATCGCCCCTATTTAGAGGTTTTGCAGGGGAATGAAGGATTGAGGTCGAGATGGTACCTGAGTATCCATTGGGTATCTGGTATACACCGATTGAAACCCAGCGCAGCGGTAGACGAAGAGATACGGAGAGATAGAGATACGCGTGCGTTGCTGCCCCGGAGGTTTGGAGCATTACGCGCTGGCGCTGAGATCGTGGCGTTCCAGCTTGAGGTAGAGGCCGCGCCGAGTCAGACCAAGTTCGCGAGCCGCGCGGGAGATGTTCCCGCCGTGCTTCCGCAGCGCTTCGGCGATCATCCGGCGCTCAACTTCTGCGAGTGCGTCGGCGAGAGTGCCGTTCTGCAGTGCAGCCGCGGGCATGGAGGCTAGAGTTGATGCTGCGCTGGCCGGCGATACTGGAGAGGAAGTGCGTTTTAGTTCTGGTGAAAGATGTTCGGGAGTGATCAGTATTCCATCTTCAGCCCGGGCGACAATGCGCTGAATCTCATTGCAAAGCTGGCGCACGTTGCCGGGCCAGTTGCTGACCATCAGGAGGTCTACAGCCGGAGGAGTGATCTGGATATCTTTTCGTCCGAACTTCGCTGAGTAGTGATTGATGTAATAATTAACGATGGTAGGAATTTCCGAACGGCGTTCGCGCAGAGGGGGAACGCGCAAGCGGATCACGTTCAGCCTGTAGTAGAGGTCTTCACGAAACCGACCTTGGGCTACCATCTCTTCAAGGTCGCTGTTGGTGGCTGCGATGATCCGCACATCAACTTTGATCGGCCGCTGTTCGCCCAATGGTTGGATCTCACCTTCCTGCAGGAAGCGCAGTAACTTGGGCTGAAGATCCAGAGGAAGGTCGCCGATCTCGTCGAGGAAGAGCGTGCCACCTGCTGCAGTTCGTATCACACCCTGCGAGTCAGTTACTGCTCCCGTAAAGGCACCACGGCGATAGCCGAACAGGTAACCCTCAGACAACTCTTTCGGAACGGCGGTGCAGTTGAACGGCACGAAGACTTTTGAGCGGCGAGCGGACAACGCGTGAATCGCGCGCGCTACCAACTCTTTCCCGGTGCCTGACTCGCCCGTAACGAGAACCGTAACATCTGAAGAACGAATCTTATGAACCTCTTCGACGAGGCGCGTCATAGCCGGGCTTGAGTGAATAAAGCCGGGCATCAAGCTTGCGCCGGTCATCTCATCGGGTTGTTGCAATCCAGTTCCCTTGTGAGCTCCAGCGCGCAACGCACACACATCCATACCTAGTCCGACAACCCGCAGCAAAGGTTCCATCGACATCCCGCCAGGTAACTTCGACTTGCTGCGAGGGGAGATATAGAGCGTTGCAGGTGGTGCGTTCGACGATCTTAAAGGGATGATTGTCGCGTCGTGTTTCTTCGCATAGTGCTCCCGCTCATCGTCGGTATCGAGTTGATCAAGTTCCTCGGCAATCTTTGTACTATCGGCCGGCGTACACCCGTGCGCAATGACGACTCTAGGGTGATGGTGTTCACCTTGTTCCGTGATCAGCACCCGCTGCGCTGTTGTTTCCTGTCGCACAATCGCGGCCAGTTCGCGCAAGAGCAACTCTCTCGAGGCGACGGCTTCGGCCAGACGCAGAGTTAGAAGTTGGTTGAGCGCTGAGTGTTCAAGGCTTGATTCGCGCGCCGTATGATCCAGGCTGTTAAGAGCTTCTTCAGCGCGGGCGAGATCCACGCGGGCACCGAGTTCGCGGAAGGTATTGATTGCTCGCGACAGTTGCTCCGCGGCGCGATTGGGCTGGCTTATCGCATAAGCACGCCCGAGTTCGCAGTGAGCCCGAGCCGCGCGATAACGATCGCCGAGCATGTCAAAAATTGAAACGCTACTGCCGAAATGCTGTGCTGCTGCGGTCGCATCGGAATGGGCCATCTCAAGCATTCCGAGTAGACGTTGCGCCTCGCCCGCAAAACCAAGATCTGTTGTAGACTCGGTAACCTGGGCTGAGACTTTTTGGAGCTCGTCCGCACAACTGTCTAGTTCACGGTTCCTCAGGTGACCTTCTGCCAGGAGCAGGCGAGATTCGCAGATGGCCTGGCGGTCCCCAATACTCTCCGCAATGCCGAGCGCTTCCTTTCCCTTTAGGAGTGCCTTCTCATCCTCATCCATCGCGAGGTAGCAACGACCCAATGTGCGCAGCGCCTGTCCGGCGTACCACTTGTTTCCATTCTCGTTGGCCAGTACGACCGCGCGCTCGAGGTAGGCTTTCGCTTCACCAAGATCACCGCGCAACATGTTCAACTCCCCGAGAGAGTCGAGGATCATCGGCACCTTTGTGCCTCGTTCATCTATCTCAGACGCGAGGGAAAGAGCTCGCTCGAGTGCTTCCTGAGCCCGTCCCCATTGACCAATCAGGATCAGGTTGATCCCCAGATTGTTGTATCCATCCGCAGCGCTCGTTTTGTGATCAGTGCGTTCGTAGTAGTCGATCGCCTTTTCGAGATAGCGAATTCCTTCGAGGGGTCGTTTGAGAAACCAGCAGGCTCCGGCCATGTTGGCGTAGATTCTGCCAAGTGAATAACTAGCGGGGTGGTCGCCGATCAGTTTGAGCGCTTGCTCGAAGTTTGCCAGACCGGACTCGTAATTCCCTTCCTGCGTATCAGCGACGGCGATGCCGAAATAGGCTTCCGCTAATCCGCGCCATTCGCCAGTCTGGCGAAAGTGGTCAAGGGCGCGTTGAGCATAATCGCGCGCGATCGGATATTCGCTGATCGTGCGATAGACCCGAGCAAGGGCCCCATAAATTGAACCGAGCTTGGCTTCGTTACCGCCTTCTGAGAAATCGCGCAAAGCACCCTTAAGGATTGCGATGGCCTTGGGGTGATCGCCGTTGTAGTTGTAGGCGAGTCCGATTTGAACCCGAAGGTGGCGAATCGCTTCAGGGTCCAACTTCTCTTGTGATTCAGGAGTCTCGTACATCGCTACTGCGGTCAGGGACTCGCGATAATGGCCTTGCATCTCCAAAGCAGCGGAGAGAGCACATCGAGCCAGTGCGAGCACAGTAGGGTTGGTCCGGGCGGCGGAAATCAAGAGAGCAAGACGTGAACGAGCTTCGGTCGACAAGCCCTGATCAAGCAGCAGGCGGACTTCGTCTAGTTCCGCGATCAAAGCCTCGTTTGAAGGGTGGCGGGAGCGCAGGCGAACGCGGGCGTCAGCGAGGTCCACAACACCGCGCTCGCCCGACGGATCTTTTGAATCCGAGTCACGGGACCCTGAACCCACACGTTTAGTCATTCAATCCTCATAAATGTGCAATTACTGGCACTTTTCATCTGCGCGTCTGCTGTGAAGGCTGAAGGAAGGAGGTGCACCTGGCAAATCGGCCGGCCGGAGCACCTCTAACGCAACAAAACGTGAGGAATTTACCACATGCGATCGAGACCGTCTACATGGCTTCGTCCGGTTTATATTAAGAAAACAACCTTGCGGGCTCCTCATGACTTCCTCTTACCGTCACGTGAGGAATCCGGTCGACCGGGTTATTTCGGACACCTCACCGAATTGGTAACTTGCGGCAACTCTAAAACTTAGCAAAGGGGGTAAACTTGACACGAATTGGAGTGGCCGCTATCCTTTCCGTTTCCGTCTGAGCGCGGAACTTCGCCTAATTGTTCTATGTTTGAGTCGCTGTCGGACAAGCTTAAGCGGACGCTGAAGAATCTGCGCGGCGAAGGTGTGCTCACGAAGGAACACGTTGACGCAGCCCTGCGCGAGATTCGGTTAGCGCTGCTCGAAGCTGACGTTAACTATAAGGTTGCCAAAGACTTCATCGCCTCTGTCAAGGAAAAGGCAGAAGGACGACAGGTCTGGCAAGAGTTAAAGCCTTCCGAACAGGTCGTCAAGATTGTTTATGACGAGTTAGTGGACTTGCTTGGCGGCCAATCGTCGCGACTGGTCTTTACCAAGCAGAATCCCAACGTGGTGATGATTGTCGGTCTGCAGGGATCCGGCAAGACGACCTCGACTGGGAAAATCGCTCGTTGGTTGGCGATAAACCAAGATCGCAAGCCCCTGCTAATTTCGGTAGATGTGTACAGGCCGGCTGCTCGTGAGCAACTCAAGGTCATCGCCAAGGCGACAGGCCAGCAGATCTTTGAACAACCAGAGACGAATGATCCGCTAACCCTTGTGCGCGAGGCCTATAAGCACGCGCAACAAACGGGATATGACACGCTCTTGATCGATACCGCAGGCCGGCTGCATATCGATGAAGAGCTGATGGACGAACTGGTCCGGATCAAGAGCGAAACGCATCCCGTCGAAATCCTGTTCGTTGCCGATGCGATGACTGGCCAGGACGCGGTTCGCTCGGCCGAAGAATTCCACAAGCGTGTCGGTATCACCGGCGTTGTACTGACGAAGATGGATGGAGACGCCCGCGGCGGTGCGGCGCTCTCAATCAAACAAGTCATCGGCCAGCCGGTAAAGTTCGTTGGCGTCGGTGAAAAGTATGACGCGCTTGAGCCGTTCTACCCAGACCGGATCGCCCAGCGAATTCTGGGCATGGGCGACGTCTTGTCGCTAATCGAAGAAGTCCAGTCGAAGGTGGATCAGGGTGAGGCTGAAGAGCAGTTAAAGAAACTTCAGAAGAACGAGTTCACCCTCGACGACTTTCGCTCGCAATTGCGACAGGTCAAGAAGCTCGGTTCTTTCTCAAAGATCATGAAGCTCCTGCCCGATCAACTTTTGGGCGGCATCGGCATGCCTCAGTTGAACGATGAGCAGTCGAAGCTCATGGAAAAAGAGTTGAAGCGCACCGAGTCGATCATTGACTCGATGACAGGTCAAGAGCGCACGGATCACAAGATCTTAAACGCTAACCGGCGACGAAGGATTGCACGCGGTTCGGGGACATCCGTCGCGGAGGTCAATCAACTCATCAAGCAGTACACCGAAATGCGGCAGATGATGAGGCAGCTCTCGAGTTCCGGCATGTTCGGAGGCAGTGGTTTGAAAGGCAAGATGATGAGACGGATGGCCGGTGTTCCTGATCTCAGCGGCATGGGCGGCATGGACGATAACGGCGGTGATTTGAATTTACCTTCTGCCCCGTCGAAAAAGAAACTGAAGAAGAAACGTAAGAAGAGAAAGCGATAGACGGTACAGACTCTATTGTTTCCCTAAATTGGAGGAGATTGAATTGTTAGCAATTAAATTGATGCGCACCGGCGCCAAGAAGCGCCCTTCCTACAGAGTCGTTGTGAAGGAAAAGCAATCCAAGCGCGATGGAGCCTATCTGGAGAACGTGGGCACGTACAATCCCACACGCGAACCGGCGGAGATTAAGTTGAAGATGGACCGCGTGAACTATTGGATCGGGAAAGGCGCGCAGCCTACCGAGACGGTAGGACGGCTGATCAAAGCGGGCGCGAAAGCGGAAGCTGCGACCGAAGCCGCCAGTGTTTAGTCTTATCAGAGTGGGAAACCGACTTGGTTGGTCAGGCTGGGTATGCAAGAAGCTTTCGAAATGATCGTTAAGGCGCTGGTCGACGATGTGTCGGCTGTTGATGTTCGCGCAGTGGAGCGAAATGGCGCGACACTTGTCGAGATACGCGTTGCTCCGGAGGACATGGGAAAAATTATCGGTAGACAGGGCCGCACGGTTCGCGCGCTCCGTGCCCTGGCCCACGCCGTCAGTCTGAAGAGAAAGCATCGCTTCGTTTTAGAAATCGTGGAATGAGTATGGAGATTCAGGACGCGGCCGACCCCCTCGTCATCGTGGCCCGGGCCGTTAGGATGAGAGGCCTGAAGGGCGAGTTAGTTTGTGAACTCCTGACGGATTTTCCCGAGCGCTTTGACGAGATTCGTTCTTTGATTGCGATCGCTCCAAACGGGGAGCGAAGGATGGTTGAGCTTGAGAGCTATTGGTTTCAGCAGAAGCGAGTAGTGTTAAAGCTGGCTGGATATGACTCGATTGAGACGGGTAGAGTATTCGTGGGTTATCAATTCGGCGTACCTGAATCGCAGCGTGTGCAACTTCCTGCGGGCCACTTTTACGACTGGGAATTGGAAGGCTGCCTCGTGGAAACTATCGAAGGCAACACCATCGGTCATGTGCGCGAAGTGATGCGGTTTGGTGGTGGAATAGAAATGCTGGCCGTCGAGAATGTTGAACGCAAAAGGCACTTGATTCCAATGGTCGACGCTATCGTCACTACAGTCGATCTGGAGCAGAAAAGGATTCGCATAGATCCACCAGAAGGGCTGCTGGATCTCTAGATATTCTAGTTAGCGTTGTGATTCGTTTCGACATCATTACTATTTTCCCGGAATTCTTTCGTGAGATGTTTGACTACGGGATTATTCGCCGGGCGAGAGCTGCAGGACTGGTCGTAACGAATTCACACGACCTGCGTCAGTGGACAACGGACAAGCACCACTCGGTCGACGATCGACCTTTCGGCGGTGGTGATGGGATGGTATTCAAGCCGGAACCTATCTTCGAAGCGGTCGAACAATTGACCGGTTGCAGTGAGCGAGCTGAATACAAGGAGGGCACTCGGGTAGTGCTGCTTTCCCCCCAAGGGAAAGTATTCACGCAGGCGATGGCAGCAGAGTTTTCAGAGACGTCGTCTCAAGTGGTTTTGATATGCGGACGGTACGAGGGTGTCGACGAGAGAGTTGTTGAGGCCGTCGCAACTGACGAGGTTTCGATTGGAGACTATGTTCTATCGGGCGGAGAACCGGCAGCGCTTGTAGTGATTGACGCAACAGTGCGATTGCTTCCTGGTGCTCTCGGCAGCGAGACATCTGCCTCGACGGAATCGTTCTCTGAAGGCTTGCTGGATCATCCGCAGTATACCCGACCACCGGAATTGCGCGGCATGCCCGTGCCGGATGTGTTGTTAACCGGTAACCACGCGGAGATTGCGCGATGGCGCCGTGAGCAGGCAATTAGAAAGACTGAGCGGAACCGTCCTGATCTATTGAAGAAGGGGTGAGTCCGTTTTAGGATTCGGGTACAGTTACATACGATCCTGAGGTCGGCCTTGAATCCACATTGAAAGTTTGTAGTGGAGTGATGAAATGAACCGATTAGATAATATTGAAAAAGCCCAATTGCGCGAAAACATCCCGCAGTTCCAACCCGGCGATACTGTGCGCGTTCACGTTCGGATCAAAGAGTCCGAAACTAAAGAACGCCTGCAGGCCTTTGAAGGTGTGGTGATTGCTCGCAAGCATGGCGGCAATCGCGAAACGGTGACCGTGCGAAAGTCGAGTTTCGGCATTGGTGTGGAAAGGATTTTCCCGCTTCACGCGACGATCATCGATCATATCGACCTGGTGAAGCGAGGTCGTGTGCGGCGTGCGAAGCTTTATTACCTTCGTGCATTGCGCGGTAAGGCAGCACGCATTCGCGAACGTGATACGCGCGGGCAGCAGGCCAAAGACGCTCAGGCATCCGCAGCCGGTAAAGTTAAGTAGGTTCGACGCGGCGGTGCAAGTGCGCCGCCGCCGGGCGGAACTTTGAGTCCGGTAGCAGGCAGGCATTTGCGTATAGCAATCGACGCACACTCTGTTGGTACCGGCTTAGGTGGCAACGAGAGTTACGCGACCAATTTGATCGAAGCGCTCGCTGAGATTGATTCGGTCAACCATTACACACTATATGTAACGCGGGATGAAGCCATCCAACGGTTTTCCAACCGCTGGCGAAATTTCAAGGTTCGTCCCACTCTTCCTCATACTCCGCTGATCCGAATTCCCCTGACCCTAAGCGCTGAGTTGCGAAAGAATCCCGTTGATCTTTTGCACGTCCAGTTCTCTGGGCCACCGCTCGCTCCATGTCCCGTGGTTGTGAGTATTCACGACTTGTCGTTTGAACATCTCCCGGAGACCTTTAAGCGCCGCAGTCGGGCTCAGCTTCGTCTGACAGTGCGTCACTCCGCCCGCAAAGCAGCTCACATCCTCGCGCTCTCTGAACACGCGCGCGCGGATATTGTTGAGACCTATGGCATTGCTCCAGAACGAGTAACTGCCATTCCAATCGCTGCGGCAAATCATTTCATGCCGATAAAAGACCTCAGAGAACTTCAACGAATACGACATACTTATGGCATATCGGGAGACTACATCCTCTCGGTCGGCTCTATTCAGCCACGCAAGAATCTTGCTCGCCTAGTCGAAGCGTATGCTCGGTTGCACCGGGCCCGCGCGGGACAAGTCCCGCAGCTCGTAATTGCCGGTAAGCGCGCTTGGCTCTACGGGGACACGCTGCGAAAAATTAAAGAGAGCGGTGTTGCTGATTCGGTGATCGTTCCTGGATATGTACCTGACGCCGATCTGCCGGCATTGTATTCCGGAGCGCTTTGCTTTGTTTATCCTTCATATTTCGAAGGCTTCGGATTACCGCCGTTAGAGGCGATGAACTGCGGTGCGCCAGTGATTACAGGCAACAGAACTAGCCTACCGGAAGTGGTGGGCAACGCTGGTTTGCTGGTCGATCCTTTCGACGTGGAGGCGATTGCTAATGGGATCGCGCAGATACTTGATGACTCCGATTTGCGTTCCCAGCTGCGCACCAGTGGGTTCGAACGCGCTCGGATGTTTGACTGGAAAGAAACGGCAAAGCAAACTCTTGAAGTTTACAAACGGGCTGTTTGAGAATATTTGCCCATCACTAATCGGCACGGAACTTCGGGACCACTGAAAGGCCAGTGGTAGATACGGTATGCGCATAGCCATTCTTGGAACCCGTGGTATACCAGCCAGCTACGGCGGTTTTGAAACGTTCGCGGAACACCTCTCAACGCGACTCGTGGCGCGTGGCCACGAAGTGACGGTCTATTGTCGCGCTCATTACGTTTCGCCGCGACAACTTGAGTATCACGGGGTGCGCCTCAAAGTCCTGCCTACCATTCGCCACAAATATTTTGATACGGTCGTGCATGCGTTTATTTCCGCGCTGCATGCGGTGCCCGGACGTTTTGACGTGGCGCTGATCTGCAATGCGGCAAATGCTCCTTTCGCGTCGATACTGCGGTTCACTGGAACGCCTGTGGCGATCAATGTAGACGGACTCGAACACAAAAGAAAAAAGTGGAATCGACTTGGGCGCACTTATTATTTGATGGCCGAACGACTATCTACCATTCTTCCCAATGTCACAGTCACGGATGCTCAGGTCATTCAGGACTACTACCTCAACCGGTACAACGCACGGTCAACGATGATTACCTACGGCGCCGAGGTTGAACGCAAGCCCGATAGAGCAGCCGTCCGACAATGGCGTGTCGAGCCGAATCGCTACATCCTTTATGTTTCTCGATTGGAACCCGAAAACAACGCGGGCTTAGTGATCGAAGCGTTCAAGCGAGTGAGAACGGCATACCGGCTACTGATTGTTGGCGATGCGCCTTACGCTCGTGAGTACATCACTGAGTTGAAGGGTCGTGCGCGGGGCGACAAGCGAATTATCTTCACTGGCTTCGTTTTTGGACAGGACTACAGAGCGCTGCAGCAGAACGCGTATTGCTATGTGCACGCGACAGAAGTCGGCGGGACTCATCCGGCTCTGCTTGAAGCAATGGGCTACGGCAATTGTGTGCTTACCCTCGCCACGCCTGAAAACATCGAAGCCGTTGGTGACGCCGGAATTCCTTACGCCGATGAATTTGATCTCACAAATAAATTACAACGAGTATTGCGGGATGGTTCCCTGGTCCAGGCTTACCGTAATCGTGCGCAATTGCGCGTAAAGGAGCATTACGACTGGGAGAAGATAGTGGACCAGTATGAACAGATGTTCGCGAAAATGGCGGGGATCCCCGTCGACCTGCGCGAACCCTACGCCTCAGTTGCCGAGACACAACAGACCGCGAACAAAATCCCGCGTTCTGTGCGTGAGGTATTGAGATAAAGCTCGGTTCAAAAGAGAAGGCCCCGTCAGTCTTTTGATTGGCGGGGCTAAGTTCGGGCAGGGTCGGGTAAATCCGGGGTGGCTTTGGCAAAGGGACTGGGATCGTCGCTTGGGGCCGATCCGTAGTCTAGGCGGCATCTTTACGGGTGAGATAAAGCCTCGCGGTCTTATTAAGAAAAATGGGGTACCGCGTCCATCCGTTGAATAAATCCTGTCTTCTGCCAGAACCTGCAAAGAACTCGTCGATTCTTCCATTTCGTCGACGTGTGTAAAATTATACGGAAGTCCTGTGACCTGTCAAGGACAAATTGAACGTTTTCGCAAAACTTTTGTAACATTACGTTGTTGTTCAAGCCTTAGATTGAAGGAACATAGCAAGCGGAAGAAGGATTTTGGGCCGTTTCGCAGATTTGCTTGAAAAGGAAGCTATCTCTATAATGCGCGAAACTTCGAGTCGGGTCGTGGCAGTGAATTGACTCGGAAGTGCGCGGCAACGAGCTTCGACAACAAAATGACGACTTCGCTTAGATGGAAACCACGCGGTCGAGCCGCATCTTTTGGCGTAAGGCACACCGATAGTCCCCTCCGGTCTCTAGCGTTGAACTTGGGTCAGGCGGCGCGTTCGGCTCTCAGTGAGCCCTACCTCCTGACGATTGAACATCATCCGATTTACCTTCCCCGGTTGCCGCACGCTTTTGAAGGGTTTCGTATCGTACACCTTTCGGATTTCCATCACAGTCCCTTTACAAGCAAACAGCAGATCGAACGAGCGGTAGAGACGGCCAACCGGCTGCAACCCGACATCATCGCCTTGACCGGCGATTACATCTCGCACGATCGACAATTCGCGGCACCGTGTGCGGAATTACTAGGACGCCTGCAGGCCCGCCACGGCGTCTTTGCGGTGCTGGGAAATCATGACCACTGGACCGATGCTGCTCTGATCACCGACCTTTTCCGAGCAGAGGGGATCACTGTTTTGGTTAACCAGGGGATGAGATTTGTTTTGCGAGATGAAGCGATTTGGCTTGCTGGAGTGGACGACACAATGGTGGGTCTCGAGGACCTGCCGCTGGCGCTTGCCGGTGCCCGCGAATCCGAGATGAAGCTCCTGCTAGCCCACAATCCGATTATTCTGCGCCGCGCCGCTCGCGCCGGCATTGATCTCGTTCTGAGTGGACACACTCATGGTGGCCAAGTGACGCTGCGTTCGGAGCGTGGCGCTTCCGGCAAACCCCGTCGGCGCCTGTTGCGAGGGTTAGGCCGCCAGGGAGAGACCCAGATTTACGTAACCCGAGGTCTGGGTACAGTAGTGCTTCCCATTAGATACGGCTGTCCTCCCGAGGTTTCGTTACTGGAACTCCGGTGCAGCCAATAGAGTCCCCGGTCGGGTAGTCTGACTTTCAACTGCCGATCCCAGCGCTCCCATTTACTCTCAGGGTCTTAATGTCCTCTCGGATTGTTACTGTTCCGAACCTGCTTACCATCTTCAGGATGGTACTGATCCCTGTTTTTGTTACCTTACTCTTCTACCAACGATTCCTTCTGGCGCTATCCGCATTTGTGCTCGCTGGGGTAACCGACGGCCTGGATGGCCTCTTAGCTCGCCGTTTCGACCAACGTTCACAGCTCGGAACCGTTCTCGATCCAATCGCTGACAAGCTGATGCTAGTTACCGCTTTCGTAGTGCTGTCGATGCGCGGCGTCTTTCCCCAGCCCTTACCGGGCCATTTACCAGTTCCTTTTTGGGTGACCGTGACGGTCATCAGCCGCGATGTGTTCATCGTCGTCGGTGCAGCGGCCATCAATATCATGACCGGTTTCCGCGGTTTCCGACCCTCCTGGCTCGGAAAACTCAATACGATGGTGCAGATAATCGCTATCGCCATAATTATTTTCGCTGCCAGCTTTCCTTATAGTACAGGCTATTACCTCCCCACGCTGTACGTGATTGTCTTTGCCCTCGCACTCCTTTCCGGGGCTCATTACGTCTTCTTTGCCTCCAAGCTCTTGAACGAACGTCAACCGCCTCTAGAGGCTTCTTCTCCAGAAAGTCCAGCAAAGTCATAAGGATCTCCTCCCCAAACACTCGGCCATAACCAGCTCGCGAAAGTTGACAGTGAGGCACTCAGGTATTATATTAGTCAAGCGTTCACATTGGTTGGGCGCACCCGGGCATAGCTAAGTTAGCGGCTCGGTTCCGGTCGTTTCGGGTGGCCTGAGATTGCCGGCCAAAATTGGGTTTGGAGATAAAAATATGGGTAACAAAATTATTGGAATTGATTTAGGCACCACCAACTCTGTCGTGGCGGTCATGGAAGCCGGCGAGCCAACGGTGATTACAAATTCAGAAGGGGGCCGTACGACCCCCTCAGTGGTGGCATTCACCAAAGACGGCAGCAGGCTGGTAGGGCAGGTGGCGAAGCGTCAGGCTGTTACGAACCCCGAGAACACCGTTTATTCAATCAAGAGATTTATGGGCCGTCGCTATGACGAAGTTACCGAAGAGATCAAGCAGGTTCCTTACAAGGTTCAGGGCGGCAAGGGCGACGTTCGCATTGCCGCTGGCGGCAAAGAATGGAGCCCACCGGAGATTTCGGCAATCATCCTCCAAAAGATGAAGCAGTCGGCCGAAGACTACCTGGGTCAAAAAGTCGACAAGGCCGTGATTACAGTTCCTGCCTACTTTAACGACGCGCAACGTCAGGCGACTAAAGACGCTGGCAAGATTGCGGGCCTGGAAGTGATGCGCATTGTTAACGAACCGACCGCCGCAGCCCTCGCTTACGGCCTCGACAAGAAAAAGGATGAGACGATTGCTGTGTTCGACTTCGGTGGCGGTACGTTTGACGTTTCCGTTCTTGAAGTCGGCGAAGGCGTCGTGGAAGTGAAGTCGACCAATGGTGACACACACCTCGGTGGTGACGACATCGATGAGCGGCTGATTGAATGGATCATCGAAGAGTTCAAACGCGATCAGGGCATTGATCTTTCCAGCGACAAGATGGCTTTGCAGCGTTTGAAGGAAGCTGCCGAGAAGGCGAAGATCGAACTTTCCAGCACTGCCGAAACAGAGATAAACCTTCCGTTCGTGACTGCCGATCAGTCCGGACCGAAGCACCTCGCGATGAAACTCACGCGGGCGAAATTCGAGCAACTAGTCGATCCAATTCTTGAGAGGTTGCGCGGCCCGGTTGAGCAGGCCTTGAAAGATGCCGGGCTCGATTCGAAGAAGATTGATGAAGTGGTACTCGTAGGCGGCTCGACGCGCATACCCAAGGTTCAGCAGATGGTGCGCGATTTGTTCGGCAAAGAGCCCAACAAGAGCGTCAACCCGGACGAAGTTGTCGCAATTGGTGCGGCAGTCCAGGCGGGCGTTCTCTCAGGCGAGAAGACCGATATTCTCTTGCTTGACGTCACTCCACTCAGTTTGGGAATTGAGACACTCGGTGGTGTCTTCACCAAGCTGATCGAGCGCAACACCACGATACCAACCAGAAAGTCAGAGATCTTTTCGACTGCCTCTGATAATCAAACTTCCGTGGAGGTGCACGTGCTTCAGGGTGAGCGGCAGATGGCCGGCGATAACCGCACCCTCGGTAAGTTTCATCTAATTGGGATTCCACCCGCGCCGCGCGGTATGCCGCAGGTCGAGGTTACATTCGATATCGACGCGAACGGCATTGTGAACGTTTCGGCGAAAGACATGGGTACGGGTCGCGAGCAGAAGATCACGATCACCTCGTCTTCAGGTTTGGCGAAGGACGAGATCGATAAGATGATGCGCGATGCGGAATCGCATGCTTCCGACGACGCGAAGAAGCGCGAGGAGATCGAAGCTCGCAATCGTCTGGACGGGTTAACCTATCAGATGGAAAAAACAGTCAACGACAATCGCGAGAAAGTCGGCGCCGTCTCTGCGGAAGTCGATAGCGCGCTTGAAGAGGCGAAGAAAGCGCTGCAGGAAGGCGGAGTTGAAAAACTTAACGAAGCCTTCGAGAAATTGCAGGCCGCTTCTCACAAACTTGCCGAGGCACTCTATCAACAGGCGCCCACGCCCGGTGCTGAGGCGACAGGTGACGAGACGTCCGGCCAGGCTTCGGCCGCAGGGGCTTCGGCCGCTGGCGGGTCAGGGGACGACAATGTGATCGATGCCGAATACGTCGACGTTGATGAAAACAAGTAAGGGGTAATTCGCTTTGCCGATTACCAGTTGAATGAAGGGCGGAGGGTGGACGTACCTCTCTCCGCCTTTTGATCAGCAACCGAGTCAAGATCGAGAGAAATATCAGTGGCCAATAAGGATTATTACGCAACGCTGGGTGTAAAGCGGGACGCAAAGCCGGAGGAGATCAAGAAGGCTTATCGCCGACTCGCGCGTAAATACCATCCCGATGTAAATCCTGGTGATAAGGCCTCTGAAGAGCGCTTCAAGCTCACTACTGAAGCTCACGACGTGCTTTCCGATCCGAAGAAACGCAAAGTCTACGATCGCTTTGGTCAGTATTCCGACAACCTTGCCGATGCCGCTGCGCGCGGTGCGACTCCTAGTAGTAGCGCCCGCGCGGCCCCTCCCGGATATGATTTCACAGGCTTTGATTGGGGTAGCTCTACGGGCTCAGGCAGCGGCAGCAGCTTCAAAGATATCTTCTCAGACCTCTTCAGTGGCGGAGCTGCAAAGGAACAGGAACCCCCGCGGCCACAGCCAAAGCGCGGTGCAGACATCGAGATGCCGCTCGCGCTCTCGTTTGAAGAAGCACTCCAGGGATTGACTACCAACATTACGGTCAATCGCTCCGAGCAGTGCTCCCGCTGCAACGGCGCCGGAGACATTGGCGGCCCCGTCATGATCTGTGCGACGTGCAAGGGCAGCGGGCAAGTACAAAAGGCAGGAGGCCGCCTGCGGTTTGCACAAGAGTGTCCTGACTGTGAAGGCACCGGCAGGCGACGCTCACCGTGTTCACTCTGTAAGGGAAAGGGCACGACTCCGAAAGCGGAAACAGTAAAGGTGCGCATTCCCGCAGGTGTAGAGACAGGTTCGCGCGTTCGGATTCCCGGCAAGGGAGAAGGTGGACGCCTTGGTGCGCCGCCAGGCGATCTGCACATCATCACGAACGTGGGCCAACACAAACACTTCACGCGCAAGGGCGACAATATCTACGTCACCGTCCCGATAACTGTGCCGGAGGCGGCGCTCGGTGCGAAGATCGAAGTGCCGACGGTGGAAGGCAAAGCGCAATTGCGCATTCCTCCCGGAACGCAGTCGGGACAAAAATTTCGTCTGCGCCAACGTGGTGCTCCTTCGTTGCGCAATCCCGGCGCGCACGGCGATCAGTTTGTAGAAGTGCAGGTCACCCTGCCGAAAGTGATCTCCGAAGAGACCAAGGAATTGCTGCGGCAGTATTCAAAGATGAACGCGGAAAACCCGCGCATCGAAATGGGACTGGAGTGATTGGCGATTGCCGATTGCCGATTGCCGATTTCCGAGATGAAGCGTAAGCCCAAGACATATACGATCAGCGCAGTGGCGGAACGGTACGGCATCCACCCGCAGACTCTGCGCCTCTACGAGCGCGAGGGTCTGTTGAAACCGTCGCGTTCCGAAGGCAACACTCGCCTCTACACAGATCCCGATCTCGAACGACTCGAGTTGATCCTCGCGTTAACGCGCGACCTGGGCGTAAATCTCGCCGGCGTTGAAATCATCATGAACATGCGCGAGAAGATGGACGCAATGCAGCAGGAGTTCGAACGCTTCTTTGTCTATCTGCAGTCTCACGCGGCAGAGTTCAGCAACTTCACCGAGCCTCCTCCTGAAGGCAGCACAGACGCTCTCGTTCCCTTTACGCGGGTCGCCTCGCTGCGCCGCCGCACCATCGTCCGCAGCTAAATTCCTTGTAAGAAGAGAGCTTGATTCGCTCACGTAGTTTGCTTGGTGACAGCAAAGCTGCGTGGTAGAAGTCTGCCTGCGCGACGCCGCTGCCTCGATGCCAAGTTGAGTTTAGGCGCTCGCACCCTGACTTCATCCTCATCATGGAGCCTGCCAATGAATGCCTCAACTCGTTTGGTCTCTCTCAAGCTCCCATTTGCCTGTCTGCTCCTACTCGGCTTACCCGTGTTCGGCCTCGTGTACGCACAAGATCTAGATAACGTCAACATCAGCGGCCGTGTCATGGATCAAACTGGCGCGAGCATTCCCGGTGCCGACGTGGCCGCTGTCTTTGTGAAGACGGGTGCGACCCGTAAGGTCATGAGCGATGGTCAGGGCCGCTTTCGAATCATCCAGCTCGAGCCTGGTAGCTACCAACTCATCATTGCCGCGCCTTCCTTTGCCCAGCAGGAAAAGCAGTCTTTAAGGACCATCGCCGGACAGACCGTCCAACTGGAGATCACGCTCTACCCGGAGGACGTCGTGGTCGATCCGGTTACAGTCAACGCTGCCGACACTCCCGCAGTCGATACTAACCGGACAGTCGTAGGTGGAACGGTCACCACGCCTGAGATCGAATCGCTACCAGTAGCCACACGTGCACCGCTCGATCTGATCTTCACGCTGGGGGGCGTCACCGAGGAACCACTCTCTACGCAAGAGCTAGCCGAAGACCGCAATACGAATCCTGCGACAGCTCCGGAAGAAGCGGGAAACTTTGCTCTCTCCGGCGGGCCTGCTTATTCCAACAACGTCACGATTGACGGACTTGATAACAACGATGACCGGGCGGCGCGCGAGCGGTTTCAGCCTTCGCTCGAAGCCGTTGAAGAAGTGCAGGTGATCACAAACCAGTTCTCGGCTGAATACGGACGAGCTTCGGGAGCACGGGTGAACATTCGCACACGGGGAGGCGCGCGCGACTTTCGCGGCCGGGCGTTCTATTTCTTTAGGGATGAGGCATTGAATGCGAACTCCTTCCGGAACAACTCGCTCGGACTGAAGCGACTACCACTCCAGGAACACGATCGCGGCTTCACGTTAGGCGGCCCTGTCCTGCTGCCCGGCTACACTGATCGCACGCGCACATTCTTTTTCACTTCCTATGAACTCTCGACGGTTCTCGACAGCGCGCTGATTGATACTCTCGTTCCAGTTGGGCGATCGATGCTCTTCTCATTACCTGCGCCCACGACACTTTTGGGAAGGCGTGTTGAGGACCCGAGCGCTCCCGCACTGAGTGCCGAAGTAGCGCCGTTTATCGCGTCAATCTCGACACCTCTCAGAAATCAGAGATTTACGACGCGGATAGATCACCAGTTTAGTGAGACCCACAGCGGAGTATTTCTTTATCAAGCTGGTCGTCTGCGTAACCTGCGACAGTTTGGCGGTGGCAATCGACTGGCGGAGTCGCTTCTGGCCAAGAGTCGCAACTCGGACGCTCTCTCGTATTCGCACAACCACGTGTTCTCGGCACAGACGGTAAATCAAATTCGCGTCCAGTTCTCGCGTTTGACCCCGGCCATCAAGGCCGCTGGCGGACCAACTCCCGTGATTCTGATCACCATCAACGACCCTTTGGTTGCTGGAGTTCCAGAGAGACGCTCAGGCACGCT
Source organism: bacterium (assembly GCA_040005515.1). Taxonomy (GTDB): domain Bacteria; phylum Acidobacteriota; class Blastocatellia; order Pyrinomonadales; family Pyrinomonadaceae; genus PSRF01. The sequence goes on along the minus strand of JBDTYQ010000045.1, from coordinate 8,223 downwards.
CGTGGCAGGATCTTCAACCATTGGAGCGACTGATCGAAGCGAGTCGCGCTGGCAATTGCAAAACATTCTGACGCATGCCCGCGGCGGACACTCATTCAAGCTTGGGTTTGACTCGCAGCAGATCAGTTCGACCTTTATCGATCTCTCCGATGCTTCAGGGACTTTCAGCTTCGCGAGCGCCGGAGACTTTCTCGCTGGAACACCAAGTCGTTTTCGCCAGAACTTCCTGACCGAGTCAACGCAACGAAACACGTACCTCGGTTTCTTTCTACTCGACGAATGGCGACTGTCTCCGCAGTTGCTCATCACCGCGGGGCTTCGTTTCGAGAACGAAAGCATCATTCGCGACTGGAATAACTGGGCGCCGCGCGTTTCTCTCGCGTACGATCCTTTCAATTCAGGCAAGACAGTTCTGCGTGTTGGCGCGGGACTCTTTTACAATCGGGCGCTGCTGCGGACGATAGACGACTTCACCCTTGGAGCGCAGCAACGCTTCTTTGATACAAACACGCTCCGAGATCTGGCATCGGGGAAACTGCTCAGCGCTACGCAGCGTCGGAATTTCATCGCGGCAAACCTTTCCTTCCCACACGTTCTTAACGTCGACTCTTCCCTCGTCGCTCAGTTCGGTGACCTTAATACAGAGTTTTCTCGACGTTTGGATGGGTCGCTGCGCATTCCCGAGAGCTATCAAGCCAACGCCGGCTTTGAGCGCGATCTGGGCCACGGGTTTGTCGTCGAGGCAAACTTCACCCTCAATCGGGGCCTGCATCTCTGGCGCGAGTTCAATGCCAACGCACCTGTGCTCCCGAGCGGCTTCAAGAACTTCAGCGAGTACCTGAGTTCACGCGACTTCCCAAATCTTCGAGCAAGTGCTGCGGGACAGCGTCCTCTCTACAATGTGGCAAACGCGGGGGAATTGGTGCGTTTCGTTTTCAGCCCACCAGATCCTGGGAATCCAAACGCGGTGGGCCGTACCACGGAGTTTGGTGTTCCCCTTTCGCTCTTCAATCTAAACACGTTCACTTCGTCTACTTCGATAGAAGTAGCACTTGCGGCCGTGAATGACCTGAGACCGGACCCCGGTCGTGCGGAGCTGGAGCAACTGATCTCAGCAGGGAATAGCTTCTATAAAGGATTGACCATCGAGTTGCGCAAGCGCGTGCTTACGGGTGAGCTCTTTCCTGTTTCTTTCCGTGCGGCATATACCCTCTCTCGTTTGATTGACGATGGTGTGGTTAATACTTCGGATGCTCTAGTCGCTGCAGACTTTCGGCGCGAGCGAGCACGGAGCCTGCTGGATCGGCGGCATCGCTTTGTTTTCTCCGGCACGTTCAATCTTCCGACCTTTCTCGGAAAGCTAAGCTTGTCGCCAATTCTTCGTGTGGCCTCGGGGGCGCCGTTCAATATTTCCATTGGGGGTGCCGATCGCAATCTCGATGATGTGGGGAACGACCGGCCAAGCTTCAACGGGGACACGAAGCTGCTGCACTGGCGTGGCCCTGGGGAACCACTCGATCCTGTAGTGCTCAACTTCTTCGCGTTACCGACTATTGGCCAGGAAGGAAATCTACCGCGCAACGCCGGTCACGGCCCAGGATTCATTCTGCTTGATCTGAATATCACGCGGCAATTTCGTCTTGGAGAAAGACTACGGCTGCGGCCCGTGATTGAATTCGATAACGTACTCAACAAGACCGTTTTCAGTTTCGGCGCGGAGTTCATCAACTTCAACGCATTCGCACCCACAGCGACGGCAGGACAGCGGCAAGCATTCCTGGATACATTTCTGCTAACCACACGCACGCTGCGTCCGCGGCAGATTCGGCTGGGAATTCGTTTTGATTTTTAGTGCGAACGGGCGTGATGTGGAATGGGGCGGCCCATCTTGTGAGGAGATTGATTAGCATCGTGAGCAACGCGAGGTTCAAGATTCTCTGAAGTCCCGGCGCTTACGAATCGCTAATCTTCGCGTCCTCTGCACCTTTTCTTTCGGTGGTTTGGTGACTTCGTTTGCGCGTGACTTCCCTCTGTTCATTGGCTCGTTCGCACCGGGCCCGTGAACGTTCAATTCGTCGTTTCATCCATCTGGTCATTGTTCCTACCTCTCCGTCACAACCTTTAAAAATGTTTCGGTCACTCACTGATTCATACGAGTGCACACCTGGAATCGGTTCACTCTGTTTTGTACTCAACTCCCTAATTCACCATCCCTTCCCATCGCAGGTTGTGTGCCGTTGGAGGAAATTCCAGGCACGATAAGCGAATGCCTGCCGATGCTCCTTAAACCTTTGAACTCGCGCGAGCCAATAAGTTCCTGCGGCTAAATGGCTCTCGCCGACTTCGTAAATTCAGACTTTCAAGTAAGGGTCTCACGCGCGCTGCGGTACTTGACCGATGACGGCGAGGCCGGACTTTGGGGACACACGATATCGTGACTCCCGAAGCCGATATCGGCCAGAACTCGCTCAATCAAGCCGTTCTACTGTGGTAAACTCCGGCCGCAGTAAACGGAGCAAATAGCCCAGCATCCCATGGTTGACACTCACTCCAGTCAGTCGACGTCAGAGCATGTCGGCGAGGTCGAATCGGCCTTGCTCGACGCCGAACTGTTTATTAAGTACAAAGCGCCCGAGCGCGCCATCAAGTGTTTGAAAGACGCGATCGAAAACCACGCTCGATCCCTTCCGCTCCGGGAGCGGCTCCGCGAACTGGCGGTCAGTCTTAAGAATGGCGAAGAGGCGGCCCGCCAGTGTCTGGCGCTCGCCAATCTGTATATTGATCGAGAAGACTTCGATACCGCCCACGACCGACTCCTCGAAGCGAAGCGCTTTGACGCCCACGTCAACATTGCCGGCGGCCTGGAATCGATCAGGCGCGCGCGCCGGCCCGATCTTAGTCCCGTCGTCGGAATGCCTGACCCCGGCCTGGCCAAGGGTTACGTAACGCTCGGCGGCGACCTCACGAGTATCAGCATCTTTGAAGCCATTCAGGTAATCGAAAACGCGAAACTTACTGGAACGCTGGTGTTGACCGGCGAGACGCAAAGCGGGACGGTCTTCTTCAACCAGGGCCGGATCGTTGACGCCGAGTCCGGTGGCGCGAAGGGCACGCCGGGGTTCCGGCCCATCGTTGAGATCACGAACGGCACTTTTGAGTTTCACAAATCCGCCGAAGAATTTCCCATCAAGATCGAGGCGGCCAGCAACACCAACCTGCTTCTCGACACGTTGACATTGCTGGACGAAGCGAAGCAGCAGGACTAACGTCGCCGTGGACAGCAGGCCTCGTCTGTGAAACCTGTCTTCATCAGTTCTTCACAACTCGTTCGTACATTTCGCTCTTAGCGACGCGTGTTAAGCGACTAACGCGGGCCAGCATAATGTCTGTCGACTTGTTGTTTCCGTGCGGGACTGGTGGCCTGCGTCACAAAATCGGATGAAGCGCACTATCTTAATTGCTGAAGACGATCCCAAGATCGCTAGCACGATCAGGTTGTACCTTGAGCGCGAGGGCTACGAGGTCTTACTTGCTGGAGATGGTCGCACGGCCCTGTGCGAGGCACGCGCTCACGAACCCGCCCTGATCATTCTTGACCTGATGCTGCCGCAACTCAGCGGTCTGGAAGTTTGCCGCATCCTGCGAGCGGAATCGGATACATACATCATCATGCTGACGGCGAGAACGACTGAACAGGACAAGCTTCGTGGCCTCGATCTGGGCGCAGACGACTACATCACGAAACCCTTCAGCCCTCGGGAACTCATGGCGCGTGTCCGAGTTGTGCTGCGCAGACAGCGTCCCGAGTTAACACCGGGCTCTGCTGAGATTTGTATTAACGGTTTGCTGATCAACTTGGAACGGCACGAGGCAAGTCTGAATGAAAATCCCCTGTCGCTAACTCCGGCAGAATTCCGGCTCTTGGAGACTCTCGCGCGAGCACCTGAACGCGTCTTTACAAGAGAGGAGCTCGTCGGACGCGCATTCGGTGATGACTACGACGGACTCGAGCGCACCATTGATGCTCACATCATGAATCTGCGCCGGAAGATTGAACCCGATCGATTACAGCCCTCCTTCATCGTTACGGTCTACGGCGTCGGCTACAAATTCACAGGGAACCATGTTTCATAGTCTGCGCGCCCGTCTCATCGTCATGACCCTTGTCGTGGCTGTGATAGCAGTGGTCTGTGTGGGACTGCTATCTCGTAGCATGACTTTGCTGGAGTTCCGCACCTACATCACCAACAAAGGCGATACCGAGCTTGAGCCATTACGCGCGCAACTTGTGGAGCACTACCGGCAGCAAGGTAGTTGGAAAGATGTGCAGCCGCTGCTCGGCCGGTTGGCGGCGACTACCGGGAAGCGGCTGATACTGGTTGATCCCGAAAGAAAAGTGATTGCCAAAGCACCCCTCCAGTCTTCGCAAGACGAGATCATCATTACCCCAACGCACGACCTCACCTGGCGACGCAAGCAACTGCAGAATGGCGTCGTCGTAGCCGACGAGATGGTTCTGAAGAACGTGCCTAACGTACAGTTGGCTGATTCACGCGGCATCGTTGTTGGTGCTGTTTACGTCGCGCCGCCGCCACTCGAACCAAAGCGACGCCCGGAAGAGGCTTTTGTCCGGGCGCTCAATCGAACTCTTCTGCTTGCAGCTTTAATCTCCGCTGCGGTGGCTCTGCTGTTCGCAATAGTTCTTTCGCGTCGCATCCTGCGCCCGGTTGCGGCTCTGACGGCTGCGGTGCGTCGGATGGAAAACGGGGAACTCAGCCAACGCGTAGATGCAACATCGAAGGATGAGATAGGCGAGCTGGGCCGATCTTTCAATTCAATGGCTGACAGTCTCACGCGCGCCGAGCAGTTGCGTCGGAATATGGTTAACGATGTCGCTCATGAGCTTCGCACGCCCCTCACGAACATTCGCTGCCAGATCGAAACGATGCAGGACGGCCTCGCCGAGCCGACACCTGCTGTGATTGATTCGCTTCACGAGGAAGCGATGCTGCTGCATCACCTGATTGACGACCTGCAGGATCTGTCTCTCGCGGACGCCGGACAACTCAGTCATCATCCGCACTCGATCGGAGTGAAAGCGGCGGTGACCCTGGCGGTGAATTCCATGCAACCACGGGTGAGGGATGCGGGAATCTCCATGAAGATTGGAATTCCCGAAGACTGCCCGGACGTTCTGGCAGATTCGAAGCGTTTGGGTCAGGTACTGAGAAATCTTCTGAGCAATGCGATCAGCCACACGCCGCGCGGCGGGCTAATTGAGATCAGCGGCTCGCCGGCCGGCTCGTATGTTGAGTTGAGTGTTGCCGACACCGGCTCAGGGATCCCACGTGCTGACCAGTCCCTCGTTTTCGAACGCTTCTACCGCACAGACGCTTCACGCAATCGCGCCACCGGTGGCGCTGGTCTCGGCCTCGCAATCGTGAAACAGATCGTTGAAGCCCATGGCGGTAAGATTCACTTACAGAGTGAGGTCGGCAAGGGAACTACAGTTCGTTTCACACTTCCGACTGTTACGTTGTAGGGCGGGAACTTCAGTCCAACGTCCAAAGTCCAAGGCCCAACGTTCTTGTTCCGCCACAAGCGATTCCAATGCTGGTTTCAATACCGGACGTTGGACGTTGGACGTTGGACCTTGGACTGTGCCATAGGTTGCGCCTTCATCAGAACTTCATAAGCACACGCTATCCTCCACTTATCTGCTCGCAGGCTCGCGCGCCACGCTTCAAAGCCAGGGCCGGATTGCGGAGCCATCATTGATTCGAAGGAGACAAAGCCATGTCGTTACGATGCCCGATACTTCTACTCGCTTTCACATATCTGTTCACAACTGCAATCGCCCAAAACGCGACGCCGGTAAAACTGCCGGACGATTTTCGCGGACAGCGGGTCGCCGCGTTTCTCAAACTCGTTAACTCAACCGACGACGCAACGGTGCGAGATTTTGTCACAAAGGAAATGGCGCCGAACGCAGAAGTACCGATGGAAGAACGTGTCAAACGATTTCAGAGGCTGCGGGCCAACGTCGGCGCGGCTTCCTTGCGTCGCGTGCTCGACGTTGCTTCCGAAGAGATCACAATTTTGTTGGAAACAAAGAAACCGGAGTGGCTGAGCGTTCGTCTGGTTTTTGATCCCAACTCACAGAATCAAATCGGCGGTTTTGATATCAACGCTGCGGAGGCCTCCGCGATGCAGGGCCCATCTGCGCCAGCGGCACCGACCAAGATCAATGAAGCGGACCTGGCACAGACCCTGGAAAAGTATCTCAACGACCTCGTCAAGGCTGACGAGTTTTCCGGCGCTGTGCTTGTTGCAAAAAATGGCACGCCGATCTTCCTGAAGGCCTATGGTCTGGCGAGCAAGGAGTTTGAGGTTCCTAATCGCGTCGACACAAAATTCAATCTAGGCTCAATCAACAAGCTCTTCACCACGCTCGCAATCGCGCAGCTCTCTGATGCGGGCAAGGTTTCGTTCGCCGACCCCATCAAGAAGTATCTGCCCGACTACCCAAACCAACAGGCCGCCGAAAAGGTCACGATCAAACATCTGCTGATGATGTCTTCAGGCATCGGCGACATCTTTGGAGAGAATTACGAAGGAACAGCGAAAGGAAAGTTGCGGACATTGAAGGATTTTCTGCCACTCTTTGCCGCACAGCCGCTGGCCTTTGAACCGGGCACCAGGCGACAGTATTCAAACGGAGGATTCGTCGTCCTCGGACTGATCATCGAGAAGGCATCGGGGCAAAGCTATTTCGATTACGTTCAGGAAAACATCTATAAGGTCGCAGGGATGGAAAGCACTGGACACTATGAATCCGACAGCGCTGTGCCGAACCTTGCCAGCGGCTATTCGCGACACTTGGGCGAGGGCGGCATGAGGCGCAACAATGCTTTTTCGAGACCGTTCCGCGGTAGCTCAGCTGGCGGCGGTTATTCTACGGTTGAAGACATGCTGAAGTTTGCTAACGCTATCGAATCAAAAAAGCTCGCCGTTCCTGAGTCACTGAAAGCCTCTGGGCCGGACATTGCAGGCGGGGGATTAGCGAGTGGAATTGGAGTAGGAGGCGGCGCGCCGGGAATTAACGCGGCTTTCGAAACGAAGGTTGCGGGTGCTTATACGATCGTCGTGATGTCCAACTACGATCCGCCGACAGCAGAGAAGGTTGCGAGGCAGTTACGCGGGTGGCTCGGCGCGCCGGTGGGAGACGGACCGCGAAGAATCATCAGAGCCGCGCCGTAGACGGTGTCCAAAGTCCGAAGTCCAAAGCCCAACGTCGGAATCCCTGACACACTTTTATGTACTTGCTCAGTGTGCTTGCGTGACACAGACGTTGGGCGTCGGACTTTAGTCGAGCAGCACTCTTGCGTTCAGCGCTTCGGCGCGCTCAATGGCCGTCAGTAGTCGCAGAAATTGAAAGTAGTTTTTACTGCGCGCGGTGAGTCGCGTAACTTCTGAGTGGTTCAGATCGTTGCGCAGAATGAGGTCGAGAAAGTCGTAGTAGTCTGCAGTCGCTGCCGGCGGCAGTTCGCGCGTGTAGCTGGTTTCCTCGTTGTCTTCTGAACGGAAGCCTGCCAGCAGATCGAAAATGTTGTCGGTAGAGATCCGCACGCCTTCCCGCGTCAGGCTTATCGGCAGACGCAGTTCGTAGAAGCGCATTCCTTCGCTCGTTGTCACTCGCCGCAGTTCCTTCGTCGCCTCGCCGTCAAAAGGAGATTCCGGATCAACAAGGATGCGAAGCAGTCGCGGATGGTCCTCCTGATCCAGAGTGTCCAGGCAAAGCTGAACGCGGTCGGCAATAAACTTCTCAAACTGCGCATCGATGGGATAAGTAAGACGACCAAGACATCCCACTGACTCGCCTTCTCCTGCAGCTTCGACGGGAAGTGAAGCCGGACAGTGCGGACAAATTTCAGTCTCAGTCTGCATCAGTTCGATCTGCTCACTCGCTTCTTCAACCCAACGCAATTTGTCTTCAGAAGGAGCGCTGGTATCCCCGGTTGTCAGACGCGCGTGCAGATTGCTGAGGCGGCCCCAGTCTCGCAGATGCTTCTCCGAGTAGCGGGCGCGCAACACGCAGGGATATTGAACGGCAAATTCAAGCGACATGCCTAGACAGTAAACCGATAAACAAGTCCAAAGTCCAACGGCCAAAGTCCAACGGCCAAAGTCCAGAGCGCTGCGTTGGACATCGGACGTGAGACG
>JBDTYQ010000044.1:0-30312 GCA_040005515.1 bacterium | reverse complement strand
CTCGCCTTTGCCATTTCCCAGGCGTGACCCAACAGGGAAAAGCCGGTGACATCCGTTGCACCCTTGACTTCAAACTCGCGCATCGCCTCAGCTGCATACTTTCCTGGGGTCAACATCGTAGAGACGGACGCGGCTGCAACTGACTCACTCGCCTTTGCCATTTTGATTCCCGTGGAAATCACGCCAGTTCCGATTGGTTTAGTAAGGATGATGACGTCACCGACTCGCGCGCCGGCATTTGTCGCAATCCTATTCGGATCGATTACGCCCGTGACCGAGTAACCAAACATGATCTGTTCATTGTCGACGCTGTGGCCGCCAATCAACGTCACCCCATGTTGGTTAAGAGTCTGCATGCCACCCCGCATGATCTCGCCAAGGATCGCCGGATCCACACCCTTCTTCGGAAAACAGGTAATCGCCAGCGCCGTCAGCGGCGTGCCCGCCATTGCCCAGACGTCGTTGATCGAGTTCAAAGCCGCGATCTGACCGTAGACGAATGGGTCATCCACGATGGGTGTAAAAAAATCGACAGTCTGCACAAGTGCGAGGTCGTCGCGCAGGCGGTATACGCCCGCGTCATCGGCCTTATCGAATCCGACAATCAGATTTTCGTCAAAAGGTTGTTTTGGTAGCCCGCTCAAGACCTGAGCGAGTAAGCTTGGATCGAGCTTAGCTGCTCAACCGGAGCACGAAACCATTTCGGTTAATCGCAGTGAGACCACCTCCCTTCGCATACTGTTGAAAAGTCAGCCTTATTACTTTGTTCCTTGTTCGTAGGCCATCTTATCATTCTCTCGTTATTAACTCAGACATGCTGACCAGATGAAGAACAAAATCAGAATCGGACCTGCAGGTTGGTCATACAACGACTGGAAAGGCGTCGTCTATCCACCTGGCGCCAATTCCAAGTTTGATCCCTTATCCTATCTGGCAGAGTTCTTCGATACGATCGAGATCAACAGCAGCTTTTACAGACCGCCGACCGCGTCGACGACAAACTCGTGGGCCCGTCGCGTCGAAGCTAATCCGGATTTTATGTTTACTGCCAAGTTGCACCGCGTCTTTACGCATGAACGCGGCAAAGCGACAGCTTCGGATCGGAAGGACTTTCATCTAGGTATGGAGCCGCTTAGGAAAGCAGGAAAACTCGGTGCGCTTCTCGTTCAGTTTCCCTGGTCGTTCAAGAATACCGACGCAGAGCGAAGCTATCTGGAGAAGTTGCTGGATCAATTTCAGGAGTACCAGCTGGTCGTGGAGGTGCGACACAATTCCTGGAATACACCAGCCCTCTATGAAGCACTTGAGGATCGAGGGGTGGGGATCTGCAATATTGATCAGCCGCTTTTTTCCAGGTCAATCAAGCCGGCTTCCCTGACGACTGCTCCGGTCGGATACGTAAGGCTGCATGGAAGGAACTATCAAAGCTGGTTTCGCGACAAAGCGCCGCGTGATGAGCGCTATAACTACCTGTATTCACTTGACGAGCTGGAGCCGTGGATTGCGAGGATCAAGGAGATAGCCAAGGAGACGAAGGAATCTTACATGATCACGAACAACCACTTCCTGGGAAAGGCCGTGGTGAACGCCCTGGAAATCATGGCAACCGTTGATGAGCGCAAGGTCGAGGCACCGTTGCCGCTCTTCGAGAAGTATCCCCGACTACGCGACTCGGCCGTTCCGGCAGCGCCTTCGGAGCAGGCTGACGACCCGACGCTGTTTTAGTTAGAATGGGTTTTGGGTCTTGGGAGGCTAGCCTGCCGCTGAGCTTCCCGCCGTCTGGGTAATCGAAACAGGCAATCCGTCTGGATCCAAACAAACTGCGAGCTTAATCCCCTCTCCTTCACGTTGCATCGGAGGCATTACAAAGAAGATGCCCTTGCCCTTCAGCTCTTCGTACGTCTTGTCCACATCTTCAACGTTGAAGCCAATTGAGCAAGTTCCTGCTTCCTTATCCTGACCGCCGCCGCGGCCTTCTCGCGGCACGCCGCCACCGTGCAGCGCCAGAGTTGTCGCACCTGTCTGAAACTCGGTCCATTCCGGCGATTCAAACTTTAAAGGGATTCCGAGCTTGTCGCGATAAAACTCCACCGAACGCCTCATATCGGAAACGATGACCATTGTGTAGTCGATTTGTTTGAACATTGGCGCCTCCTGTACCTATTTCGTTGCCACCTTCTTGCGTTTCATTCCGCTACCCATTCCCACGAGGATGCCGAACTCGTCTTTGGTAAGTGGCATCACCGATAGCTGCGATTGCTTGATCAGCGGTAGGCCGCTCAACCTTTCGTTATAGCGGATTGCCGGCAGTGGTACCGGGGTCGCGAATGGTTTTACTGGTTTCAAGTCGACCGCAACCCATTGGGGATCCTGCGCGGTGGGATCCGGATATGCGCCCTTGACCACTTCCGCGATGCCGACCACAGCCTTGTCTTTTCCTGAATGATAGAACAGCACGCGATCGCCCGTCTTCATTTCACGGAGGTTGTTGCGGGCCTGATAGTTCCGTACGCCTGTCCAGTCGGTGCGGCCATCCCGCACGAGATCATCCCACGAATAGGTTTCCGGTTCTTGTTTGACCATCCAGTGGCTGCTTTTCTTTAATTTCTTCATCATGATTGTTCCGGTTGCTTGCCTGCCTTAGTGCACACGCTTAAAATGCGTCTCGGTTCAAACACTTTCACAAATGAATACGGAGACCTAAATGCCCAAAGAAGGAAGTCTCGCGCCTGCATTCAAAACCACCGACGCCGAGGGAAAGCCTGTAAGCCTCAAGAACTATAGCGGCGAGAAAGTGGTTTTGTATTTCTACCCTAAGGACGACACACCAGGTTGCACGAAAGAGGCGTGTTCATTTCGGGACGCGTTCTCGGAGTTTCAGAAGCGGGGCATCAAGATTTTGGGCGTGTCTCCTGATCAAGAGAAGGCGCACAAGAAATTTACTGAGAAATATAGTCTGCCATTTACGCTGCTGTCTGATACCGACCACGCCATTGCTGACGCTTACGGAACGTGGGGCGAGAAAAAATTTATGGGCCGCACCTACATGGGTGTCAAGCGGATGACCTTCCTAATCGACGAGAGGGGCAAGATCAAAAAGATTTTTGAGAAGGTCAAACCTGAAGCGCACGCGACTGAGGTTCTCGAGGCATTTCAAGATTAAACCCGGACATTCGGGCTCAGGCTGCCACCCAACCCCCGACCTTTTCCGTGTCACCTTCCGGCTTCCGACCCGGCATCAAACCCTGCAGGGCGCTAAACGAACTCGGCACATCACGCTTCCGGCGCGGTACAGATGGACGATCAATCTGCCGCAGCGGCCCGCAATCCAGGGCTTCATTAATAAAGTACATCCGTGTGCTATCGACTATCTGAGTGCGGATCTCATGAGTCCACAGCAGCAAGTTAGCCAGGGCATCACCGATTTCATCTTTTCCGAGCTTTGTTTCCTGTGCGATTTCTTTCTGAGTTCGCGCATTTTTTCTGATTGCTTCGCGAACGCGCTCAACAGGGGAGAGCTTACCTGGGCCTCTTCCTACTGGTTGGGCGCCAGGAGCCACTTCAGTGTCGAGAACCTGCGGCGTCTCGAATCGCTTGCGGGACGATTTGTACTCACGCAGTACCTGGCGGCTGCTGGTGACTTTCTTGCGAATGCAGCTCTTGCAATAAAGATTGCGTCCGTCCTTACGGGCGCGGCAAACTCCAAATTCAGACAATGGCAAGGATTGGGAGCAAATCGGGCAGCCTTTCGTTTCAATTGTTCTTTCGAGTTCTACTTTCATTTTTCGCGCTCCACCAACCACAAAATTTTTCCGCCTGCACCCGCGCAAAGACAAAAACATCCCTAAGCCGGAAGACTGGGCATCTGCCGGTCAGCACATTGGTGGTTAAGTCGTTGTTCCGGCGAAGAAGCCCGTCGACCGGGATGATCGCCTTGGTTTGCCAGCTAGCTCAACACAATGAAGGAGTACGCATCAATAGCCTGAGGTTTAGAACTGCAGCAGGTTCTTGGGGGCCTTGCGAAAGAAATTTATTAGGGCGGCCAACCTGTCAACGCAATCAAAACCAAACGGCCGACTTCATCTTTTTTTCCGGCAACCAGTCGCTCACAGCGAGGGAGTCGCATTATAGTCATCGAAGAATTTTTTGCAACCCATTTTTCGAGTTGGCGGGTGGTCCATTGCACGCACTCACAAAATCATCTTGCTTTAATTTGATAAGCATCTGATCTTGAACGCAAACAACTCTCTTGTGTGAGGATAGATGATCACACGCCTAACAGTTCATGAGTGCAATTAGATGGATCTGGTAACGAAACTCTTTTTACAAACTGCAAAATCGTTCGCAAATTTCCACTCCGCTATCGCAACTACAAACCGATCGCCGTCTGTAAGCGCAACACATGCGACGCGCTGTGCGCTGGTCCTACAATTAGTAGCAGGCAAACGCAGTCGCGCACTTATACGCGTTCCCACTCGGATGAAGAGTTCAACGTGGCACGACCAAAGAAACTTTTGTAATCGCTTCGCCGGAGAAGAAGAATCAAACAGAAAGATCAATGGGACTTGATCACAGTTGCAACGACGATGGGCTCGCAAAATAAAAATTTGAAATGAAAAGAGGAAAAGATCAAAGGTCCGCTCAGGCGCAGTTGAGAACAGTATCTCTAGCGAGAAGCGAGCGCGATTAAACTGGCCTGATCAATCAAGGTGTTGAATGCAAAGTCATTCCAGCAACGCCGTGCTCGTGTGCAAAATGCTATAACGGCTTACTTCTAGGAACATTGTCGCGGTTAGTTCATAAATTTCCACATTGTTTTCCACAGCGCCTGTGGGAATCGATAATTCCTCAGCGTTTAGCCCGATCTTTAAGGCGGTAGACGAACTTTAAGCCTGACCAGATTTCATTGACGGCGCAGATTTTCACGTCCACGAGGCCCGTTGCCAGGCCGATCTGCTGAACATTCGCAAATGATAAATCGGTTACTACCCCGGAGCTTTTCTTGGGCCACGCAATCCAAAGCATTCCGTTCGCGCAAAGACTCTCCGCGACCGGCGGGAACTTTTTCTTTAGTTCACTCTCGGATGTGACGAATAGCAGGATGAAGTCGAGATTCTCAATTAAGGTCGTCGTAAATTTCACTCCACTTGGCAAGACACCGAGTTCGTTCTTGAAACCTCTTGGCGAACCAACGATAGCAACACGAAATCCGGGCTTGATTCCCAGCTTCGCGATTAATGGTTTGTCGGAATAGCCAGCCATCAGTCCTTAGCCAAATCGATCCAGATCTCAGACGTGTAAGGCAAGACACAACCGGAGCAACACATGGTGTATTAAGTACCTGAGTTCAACTATATTGAAGAACCTAATTCGAACATGTATGATTTCTGTAATCTCTCTGCACTCGGATTCGCACCTTACGCGGAATCGAGACTCACAGATACCTTGTCTTGCGCCTGCGAAAAAAGTGGTTAACTATTTCAAGAGGATGTTGCCATGAAGCGAATTTTTCAATTGTTAGTCTTGTGCCTACTCTCTCAGGGAACTAATTCATTTGCTCAAAAGCAAACCCCTTCATCAACGCCGACGCCCAGCAGTCAGGATGAAGTAGTTGTTATCAACACAAGCCTGATCCAATTCGACGCCACTGTCACAGACAAGAATGGAAAAGCTGTTAAGGATCTAACGGCCGACGACTTTGAAGTATTTGAAAACAACAACCGCCAAACAATCACCAATTTGTCGTTTGTAGATATTCAACCAGGTTTCCGACCGGGACAACCCCTGACAGCGAAAGAAGGCGAAGGGAATGTTCCAATTGTTCCTGGGGGCCTGATGCCAACCCAGGTTCGGCGCACGATTGCGCTGGTGGTCGATGATCTGGGGCTGTCATTTGGCAGCACTGTCTGGGCAAAGCGTGCCCTCGGTAAGTTTGTCGATGAACAGATCCAAACCGGCGACCTTGTGGCGATTATCCGCACAAGTAGCGGTGTTGGCGCTCTGCAGCAGTTCACGACCGATAGACGTTTACTTCATGCAGCCATCGATCGCATCCGTTACAACGCCCATGGAACCGGCGCGTTTTCTCCCATTGAGCCTACGCTGTCGGAGTATGAGAGCAATGTCGTCGATCGTACCGGGCCTTCGAGGGTTGTACGTCAGGTGGCAGGAGTCAAAGAAGAACGAGAGAACATGCGTGATGCTGAAGATACCCGGGACAGTTTCTTCACAGCCGGCACGCTGGGCGCAGTAAATTTTGTTATGCGTGGCATGGGGCAAATCCCCGGACGTAAAGCAGTAATACTCATCTCGGATGGTTTTAAGCTTTTCGGCCGCACCGGCCTGAACACACGCGTGCAGGAAAGCCTCCAGCAATTGACCGACACAGCGAATCGGTCAGGTGTGATCATTTACTCGATGGACGCACGTGGACTGGATGTTCCAATGTTGACCGCCGAAGATAATACTATCGGATTAACAACCGGACAGGTGGACATGCGCTTAGAGGAAAGGCGCCTTGATTTCTTCGATACCCAACAGAGCCTCAGGTACATCGCCGCACAGACTGGCGGTTTTTCCATCATCAATCAGAACGACCTAAGCAAAGGCATCGAACGAATCCTGGATGATCAAAAGGGCTATTACCTTATCGGCTATCAACCTCATGACGATATTTTCGATATCGAGAAACGTCGATTCAATAAACTTACGGTAAAAGTTACGCGTCCCGGATTGCACATTCGTTACCGCAGCGGTTTTTTTGGCATGACTGATGCCGAAGCCAAACCAAGACCCAGGAATGCAGTCCAGCAGCTAATCTCTGCGCTGACATCGCCCTTTACTGTTAAAGATATCGATTTACGACTCACAGCCTTATTCGCCGGGGATGCCGCTTCCGGCAGTTTCATGCGGTCACTGATTTACATCAAAGCCAGCGATCTCAAATTCACTGAAGAAAAAGAGGGTTGGTATAAGTCCGAGTTTGATATTTCTGTGCTTACTTTTGGCGACAATGGCGAAGTAGTCGATCAGATGAACCGGAAACAAACGGTTCGAGCCCGCGCCGACTACCTCAAGGCCCTTAACGACAATGGCCTCGTGGCTCAAGTCACCCTTCCGATTCAAAAACCGGGCGCGTATCAAATGCGGGTTGCTTTACGGGATTCAGAAACCGGTCGAATGGGTTCGGCAAGCCAGTACATCGAAGTGCCGAACCTGAAGAAGAAGAACCTGACACTGTCCGGGATTGTGCTGGAGAGGGTGGACGCGAAGAAAGAGGGCCAGATCGAAGATACCAAGACTCTGGAACTCAAACTGCAGCGTGATGCCGCCATGCGCCGGTTCCGTGCCGGACAAACGGTCAGATTTGGTCTCTCGGTTTACAACGCCAAGAGCGACAAAGAGAGCCGCAAATCAAACCTGCTCATCCAGTACAAGATCTTTCGCGACAACAAGGAAATCTTTGCAAGTCAGCCCAAGCCTCTCAATGATCAGGTGGAGGCGGCTCGGGTAATTGACGCCTCACAGGGATTCGCTCTGGGGGGCAAAATGCAACAGGGAGACTATTTGTTGGAGGTCATCGTTACCGACTCGCTGGCAAAGGGGTCTCGAGCGGTAGCCACACAATGGACTGACTTCGAAATTGTCCCTTGAAACGGGCACTGAACAGGGCGATCCGTTAAGTAAGCTTATTGCTCGACCTTGTTCAAAAACATCGTCACTTCATCACGAGCACTGGGGGTTTCCACCGTTCTATCGATCCTGATTGATTTTCCGTCGTCCGCCAGCTTCCACCACTCTCGAGTCGTAATCTCCATCTCTCCTTGCGGCGTCTTGGTCTTCCGAATAGTGGTGAACTGAATCCCCTTGCCGTTCTTGTCGACTTTGGCCTTAATCCTTGCAAACCCGTTTACTTTATCGCCCTGCTTAATCTCAACCTTCGTTTCCTGACCGGTGAGATTGTAAGTGGCTTCGTGCGCCGTAAAGAAAAGGGCGAGCGTTCCTCCAAAACTGGGTTTCTCTACCACACCTGTTCCGGTACCAGCTGCTGAACCAGCGACGGAGCTGGTTGAGCGAGCTGCCGCGTTGGACACAGCGGGACTGCTGTTACCGCGGCTACGGGCAGCGTCAACTTCCACGCCACCGTCGACCTGACTCTTTACGTTGAGCAGGCCGTCACTCTCCCCAACTAGCATTCTGTAACCCTTGAGTTTTGTAGGAAAGTTTTTGGCGACGGACTTTTCCTTATCCAGTAGCCAAGCTCCCGTAAATGCCGTCGCTTGGGGAGGCAGTCCTTGTGGTGGCTTGTCTGATTGAGCCTTTGCGTTCCCTATTAAGGCCAGGAAAAGAAGACTGACGAAGATGCCAAGGTACGTTCTTTTCATGATAATCATCCTTTCAATTAATCAGCGTTGATTCGAACTACGGGAAGAGTGGTGCCGGAGCCCCCTTATATCATGCCCGATTAGAAATAAGCCCCTACTTATTTACGTCTAAGAGCCCGAGTACCGCCCACCGCAGGATCAGCCAACTTTTTTCTCGCCATGCGGGCTCAGTCCCCTGCCCGAGTTGCACAAGAGTTCTTGCATTGAGACTCTCCGCAGACTCGCACACCTTTTCAGGGCTTATTTCGTCGCGGTTGAGTGTCATCGGGTTTTTCGTTACCAGAGTCTGAGCAATTTCCACCAGGCAAATCCGAAGATGACCCAGATAGGGATATTTACCAACGATGCTATCAATCCGAGTTTCCACCACGTGCTTTGCTTAACATATCCCGCGCCGAAGTAGATCGGTCCCGGCGTTGTGCCGTAGTGAGTGAGCGAGGCGTCGAGGTTGGAAAAGTAAGCGAGTGAAAGCACGGCGAGGTATGGGGGTGCGCCAGCCGCGAGGATCACCGTGAGAAACGGAATGTACATCGCAGTGGCATGCGCTGTGATACTGGCAAACGCATAGTGAGCATAGAAATAGACTAGCAGGAGTAGAGCAAGTGCGGCATACCAGGTCCAGCCTGAAGCAAAACCGGCCGCGGTTTCGGCGAATCGTTTGGTGATTCCCGTTTCGCCAAGCGCTTCCGCCATCCTAACCAGACCGCCATACCAGATGAAGACATCCCACGCACCGCGCTCGCTAATCACATCGTCCCAATCCAACACGCCACTCAACAAGAGGACGCTGATCCCCAACAGGGCAACTACCGCATAGTTCAGATGATGGATGGTAGTAGTCATCCATAAGATAGCAACGAGCGAGAAAACCAGAAGCATCAGTTTTTCGCCCGTTTTCATCCTTCCCATGCGCAGGAGTTCTTGACTAGCGAGCTCGGTTGCCGCCGGAGTGTGTTTGATCTCTGGAGGGAAGAGTCGATACAGTAAAAGCGGCATAACGAGGAGTGACAGCACACCGGGCACTACAGCGCCGATCGCCCATTGAGCGTACGTCAGCTCAATTCCGGTGACTTGTTGAGCAAACTTAGCGATGAGCGCGTTGGAAGCCTGGCCTGTGAGGAACATCGCGCCGACGATCACGTCGCACTGATAGATGAGCGTCATCAGAAAGGCCCCAAGCCGGCCCGCAGTTGGCCCTGGCTTGGATTCATATGCTTCCGCGAGGCTCTTTGCCACGGGAAAGATAATTCCGCCGGCACGAGCCCCGTTCGACGGAATCACCATCGCGAGTAACATGTCGGTGGAAACCAGTGCGTAGCCGAGTCCTAACGAATGTCGGCCGATGGCCCGGATGAAGAGAAACGCAACGCGCCTGCCCAGTCCGGTCTTGATCATTCCGCGCGACATGAAGAAGGCTGCCAGGACCAGCCACACAATCGGATCGGAATAGCCGCCGAGCGCTTTTTCGACAGGCAGAACACCGGTAAGCGCCATCGCCGCAACGCCGAGAAGCACAATCGCCCCAGCGGGCAGCGGCCGTACGACAGAACCGGTAATGGTGGCTACAAAAATCGCAAAGAGGCGCCATGAATTCGGTGTGATGCCGGACGGGATTGGCGCAAGAAGAACAACAAGCCCCGCAAAGCAAACAACCCCCCAGCGCAGCAGGGTGCGACTGCGTGGCGTGGCGGTCTCGGTTGGCGATTCCGCAGAGACTATCGGGTCCTGATCCATGTTGGTCAGTTGAAATCTCTCAGGCTAGGCTTTTCGCAAGGAATTCAGCTGAAAGCGTCGCGGATACTATTATTTTGCCAACAGTTACTCAAGAGTTTTGCAGGTGCGGTGTAATTTCCAGCCAGTTTGTACGACTAGAACCAGGAAGAGGTCGACCTTCGTAAGTATCCATGGCAACCTTTAGGTTAACGGCGGGTCTAATTCAAGATGGCAAGCACACACGGCGACGACATTAATCCGGATGAGATAACGGACAAGAAGGTCTATCTAAACCGACGCTTTTTCATGCGCGGTGCGGCTCTGGCGGTAACGACCGGAGCAACAGCTTTGCTGTATCGCAAGCTGAACCCGCCACCTTTCGAAACACCGAAAGGTGAAACGCTCACCGGAGTCGCTCAGTCGGACGATGCAGCGGCGTCTAATGGATTCAGAGTTGATGAGAAGCTAACGCCGCTGAACGAAATTACGAACTACAACAATTTTTACGAGTTCTCGACCGACAAGGGATCGGTGGCGTCTGAAGCAAAGGGATTTGTTACGCGTCCCTGGAGTGTGGCAGTTGATGGCCTGGTAGATAAACCGCGAACGTTTGATCTTGATGAGCTCTTGAAGTTTCCGCTGGAAGAACGTGTTTACCGCCTGCGCTGCGTTGAAGGCTGGTCGATGGTGATTCCCTGGATTGGTTTTTCCCTAAGCAAAATCCTTGAGGCGGTCCAGCCTACTGCACAGGCGAGATACGTTGCTTTTCAAACTCTGCTTGATCCGAAACGAATGCCGAATCAGCGCACGGGTGTACTCGACTGGCCTTATGTTGAAGGTTTACGGCTCGACGAAGCGATGCACCCACTGACGATTATGGCGACCGGACTATACGGACAAACCCTGCCACCGCCGGATGGGGCGCCGGTGCGGTTAGTAGTTCCATGGAAGTACGGATTCAAGAGCATCAAGTCCGTAGTAAAGATCAGTTTGGTAGCGAATGAGCCGCCAACGACCTGGAACATTCAGGCCCCCAGCGAATACGGTTTCTATTCGAACGTGAATCCAAACGTGAATCACCCGCGCTGGAGCCAAGCCCGCGAACGGCGGATCGGTGAATACACGATGCGCGACACACTGATGTTCAACGGCTACGGTGAGCAGGTGGCACACCTGTACGAGGGCATGGACTTAAAGCGTAACTTTTAGGGAACGCCTCAGGGAAGAGTCCGACTATCAAATGAAAGACGCTCGATTCTCAAAACTGCTCCTCTTTCTGAATGCCCTCGTCCCGCTCGGGCTGCTACTCACCGACGTGTATCGCAAACGGGTCGGCGCGAACCCGCTCGAGTTTGTGACCCGGACTACAGGCATGCTGACGCTGATCTTTCTCCTGATCACGTTGGCGATCACCCCCTTGCGCAGGATCACCGGATTGAACTGGCTCGTTAAGTTTCGGCGCATGCTCGGCCTCTATGCGTTCTTCTACGGCACGCTGCACCTACTGACCTACCTACTCTTCGATCGCGGCGCCAATCTAAGGACAGTACCCGGTGACATTTTGCAACGTCGTTTTATTGCGGTCGGCATGACGGCGTTCTTTCTGATGGTGCCCCTCGCAATTACTTCTACAAACAAGATGGTAAAACGACTGGGTGCCAAGCGCTGGGCAAAGCTTCACAAACTCATCTATGTATCCGGTGTGGCCGGCGTGTTGCATTTCTGGATGCTCGTGAAGTCTGACACGCGCCTTCCGCTGACATTCGGATTCATCCTCCTGTTGCTCCTGGTTTATCGACTGCTAATCAAGTTCGTGCCACCGGGACAACCGGTTCGCTCAAGGCCTTCCCTCTTTCCTCGTGAATAAAAAGATAGGGGAAAAATTCCTGTCTTGACTGGCTCGCCAAAGAGATTCGCTTATGGCAACGTTGCTGCTCCTTTGAAGAGATGCGATTCAGCGCCTAGAATGGCCGCGATATTCCAGGAGCCCTTCAATGAAAGATGCAGCGCAGCGCTTTACAACCCGCGTCGATGCCTACGCGCGCTACAGGCCAGGCTATCCAACTGAAGTCATCAATTTGTTGGCGAACGAGTGTGGTCTCACCCAAGACTCGGTAGTCGCAGACATCGGTTCCGGAACGGGAATTCTCTCCGAGCTCCTGCTGCAGAACGGCAACAAGGTCTTTGGCGTTGAACCAAATGGCCAAATGCGCGCATCAGGCCAGATGTTGCTGCAGAAATATCCGAAGTTTCTCAGCATTGACGGCTCGGCAGAGGCGACAACACTCCCGCAGAACAGTGTCGATCTCATAACCGCCGGCCAGGCATTTCACTGGTTTGAATGGGAAAAAGCGCGCGCCGAGTTTGTGCGGATACTGAAACCAGGGGGCTTTGTCGCGCTGATTTGGAACGATCGCCGCCTCGACTCAACTCCTTTCCTGCGCGCCTACGAGGAGTTGCTTTTGAAGTTCGGAACTGACTATTCGAAAGTAAAGGATCTTACCGCGACCGAACCCATCTTCCGCTTCTTCGCCCCCGGCGACTTTCAACTAAATGGCTTTCCAAATTCGCAGCAGTTTGATTTCGTCGGTCTTCAGGGACGCGTACTCTCAGCGTCCTACACGCCGGAACCCGGACATCCGGACTTCATTCCGTTGATCACTCGATTGCATGAGTTATTCGAAACCCACCAGCGCGATGGGAAAGTGGCTTTTGACTACGATACCAAGATCTATTACGGTCAATTGGATAATCGTTTGGGTGCGTCTGAACAGACACGCTAGGTGAACTTTGTCCTTTATATTTTGGTCTTGGGACTTGGCGCTTCGATGGGGATCGAGATGGGCCACCGGCCGCATCTCAAAAAAAGGCTTGCCGCTTGTTTCCTCTGCTTGTAACGTAACAAAGAGGAGTTACATCGAACATGACTGAAGAAAGACGCAGTGACCCGCGTGTACCGGTCAACCTTACGGCAAAATGGGACGGGCAGTCCGGTGAACACGAAGCCCGTATTGAAGACATCGGTATGGGTGGCTGTTTCGTGAACACTGTTTCACGAGTAAATCTCGGAGAAGTAATCGGACTGGAAATTAACCTGCCATCAGGTAAATGGCTCCGGATACGAGGTGAGGTCATCACGTACCATGAAGCCGTTGGCTTTGGGATGGTGTTTACTTTTCTGACTGAGGAAGTAGAGCTTGCCCTACGAGAAATAGCCGGCTGACGCCCCGCCTCACTATCTGGCCCGATTTTCGATTTCTTATTGTTCTGCCTCCCACCTTTCTGAGAGGTCTACTTTTCGTCTTCTTTAGCTTTGCCGCGAGGTTTTATGTCGTACATGACGATGCTCACCACGAGAGCCATCCCGGCGATCGCGGCGATGAGGAAGAAGATCATGGGGAATCCCGGATAGCCGAGAATCTTAAACGACGTTTCTACACGCATGAGCATCGCTGCGCCGATGATCAAGGCGGCGAGGATCAGACCGAGCGTGATTCGATTCGCAACTTTTTGTAACCCTTCGAGCACGACCTTCTCATCGATCGCATCGACTTTGATCTTGAAGTCGTTGTTGCCAATCGCGTCAAGAATCCGGTTCACGCGGACGGGAAGCTTCTCGACAAACTCCTTTACCTCAACCATGCCGCCGAGCAAATTCCCTGGGGCCAGGCTCTTAATGATATTCCGCTGCAGTAGTTCACTCGACTGCTGACGGATGACCGCATTTGGATCGAAGGACGGATCGAGAGTGAACACGGACCGATCCAGATTCAGCAGTGCCTTGGCAATCATCGTGAACTCCGGCGGCAACCTGAACCAACAGTCAGCGGAGATTTTTGTGATCTCGAGCGCTACGTGTCCAGCGTCAAGACGACTCAGATTTGCGTCCGCATTTTCCCCAACCAGGTCAGCGACTCTTCTGATGAAGGTTGATCGATCAAAGCCGGGCTTGGCTTCGCCCATTTTGATCGCGGTCTCCGCAGCATCCTCGCCACGCCCCTCGCTAATCGCGAGCAGTAGTCGCAGCAGGTTGTCGTGAAAACCCGTCATCAGCCGGGCGACCATTCCCAAATCGAGCAGCGCGATGCGTTCGTCGTCCGTCAGAAAGACATTCCCGGGATGCGGGTCGGCATGGAAAACACCATCGACCAGAATCTGCTTCAGGTAAGCACGAAACAATTCATCTGCCAGTCCCGGTCCGTCAATTTCCATCAGGCGCAGCGGAGTCAACGAAGTGATCTTCTTACCTGGAATGTATTCCATAGTGAGAAGGCGCGAGGTCGTGAAGGCGAGGATTGGCTCGGGTACGATGATGCGATCGAACTCTCGCAAGTTCTCAGCAAACATCGCGAGGTTGTTGGCCTCAGCCTGGAAATCGAGTTCCTGCAACAAGCTGCGGCGCAAACCTACAAGCATGTTCCCGAATTCGTAGCGTTTTCCCAGCTCAGTATGGAGATCCATGAAGCTGGCAGCTTCTTCCAGGGCTACAAGGTCGTCGACGATTTGCTCTCGAATGTTTGGTCGTTGGATCTTTACGACGACGGCGCGACCGTCGCGCATGTAAGCGCGATGGACCTGGGCGAGTGAGGCGGCCGCCAGCGGTGCTGGATCAAACTCAGCAAAGGCTTTGGAAATTCGCACTCCCAATTCCGCTGAGACAATGCGATCGACTTCTTCGTAAGTGAACGGAGCAATCTGATCCTGAAGGCGCTCCAACGCCTCAAGATACGGCGCCGGCAGAAGATCAGCGCGCGTTGAGAGCAACTGGCCTAGTTTTATGAAGGTAGGACCGAGCTTTTCTAAGTCATTGGCGAGCTCTTCCGCTTTTGGGGCCGCTGTCTCAAGTGCGGCTTCGTCGAGTTCGAAACTGTCCCCAAGCCCGGCTTGTTTGACCAGATCCGAGCGCCCGTATTTGACGAGCAGCATCGCAACGTCTTTGTATCTCCTAATGTGTTCAGTCTTCAGAGAGACCATCCCTACACCCCTTAAATTCTATCGACCTGACTCTTGGAACCTACTGCGGAACGGTCTTCGGCGCTGCGAGCGCGTGATCTACAGCAGCGCGCAGCCCTTCGACGCTTAAGACTTCCAGGCTGACGCCGTTTACGAAGATCGTCGGTGTCCGATCGACGCCGTAGATTTCTCCTTCCTCAACATCGTGTCGCACTTCCGCGGCGTAGTTGCCGCCATCCAGAGCCGCGTCAAAGCGCGCGCGATCAAGTCCCAGTTCAGTCGCATACTTTTTCAACGAGGGAACATCCAGAGCATTTTGCCGCTTGAAGAGTAACGCAGCGTACTCGAAAAACTTGCCCTGCGCGTTCGCTGCATTCGCAGCCTCAGCGGCTTTGCGCGCGTTCGCATGCATTGCAAGGGGGAAGTCGCGTATTACAAACCGCACCTTGTTACCATACGTCTTCAAGACCTCGTCGAGTATCGGGTGCATTGCGGCGCAGGAGGGACATTGGAAGTCTGTAAATTCAACAATGGTGACCGGCGCGTTTTGATCGCCTCCGCGACTTGGATCATCATCCACACTGATCACCTGAACTGGAGGCTTTGGCTCGATCAGAAGCACGCGAACATCAGCGCCCTTGCGGAGTCGATCAGTCATCTCCTGCTCAAGCCGTAAGCGATCCTGCTCCTGCAAATAGTCGGCGAGACGGTTTTTCACCGTGTTGAGATCCTCAGCGATTTTGGATTTGTTCTCCGAATAGAATTTTTCCACTTCCGCATCGGTTGGGACGTGCATCTTTTCGCTGACCTCGGCACGTACGATAACTTCAGGAGCAACGTTGCGTCGATTTGCTTCGGCTATCAGGAGCAAATCGTTGATCGTCACGTCGAGCGCTTGTTTCTCAATTTGGTAGGCCCTGCTTTGCAGTTTGTAAATGATCGGCTTGAGCCGTTCGATAAGTAAACCCGCGGTGATCTGTCTTCCTCCGACGGTGGCCAAAACTGCAGTTGGTGCTAGGTTTGGAGTATTGATGTCGACACCGAGCGTGACAGGACTCGCCGCACGCAGACGCTGCACAAATTCTTCCTGAATCCTGGCCTCTAAACTACCGCGCAGTAGGCTGGCAACCTGCTGTCGAGTCACTGCTTCGTCACCCTGGCCCAGTTGCTCTCGATTGGCATCGATGAATGCTTTGATGTCCGCTGCCGTGGGGTCCGTTACACGTTTGCCGACCTCCAGGTTGTACAGCTGTTGGGTGGTTAACTTGCGCTTGGCGGCTTCGATTTGGAGCAAGGCAGTGTTGATCTGCAGCTCCAGAGTCTGACGACGTGCCTCTACAATTGCATCGGGAAGCTTGTCGAGTTCTTTTCTTACGGCCGGATCAATGTCTGCTGTCGTTATCGTTTGGCCATTAACAACGGCAAGTGTGACGGGCGGTAGCGGCGCACTTGCTGGGCCAGGAGCAGGAGTGGGACTGGTAATTGGCGGAGTAGCGACAACTGCAGGCCTCGTTGTGGCAGGCCGCCTCGCAGTTCCTCTTCGCGGAGTTTGCGCCGAAACATATAACGGCAAAATCAGAAGGAGACAGTTTAGTAAGATCGTTTTCAAAAGTTTCATAGACAGTATTCGACAGTATTCTTCAGGCTCGTATTAACCGGATAGTATTTGAAGTGACATTAGAGCACAAACGCAGGAAGAGCGTTTGCGATGACATGAGGGCCAGGTGAGCGGTCTGCCAGAGCAGGGTTAACGATAACGAATAATACTCCGGCGCCGGGTTTTGACTGGCGTTCGGGCAGAAAGTAATGTTTTGTGGCGTCCGTTAATGATGAACGCGAGTCCCTGATGAGTGATGCCGAGCAATCGCGCGGCGCGAGTGACACTGCCGCCGGATCCCTCGAGAGCTTTCCTGATCAGATCACCTTCATAACTCAACACGAGTTCCTCGAGCGAACCACTGGTCCATGGCTCAGCCGAGTGAGCAGCCTGCGCGGAGAAGGTTGCAGGTTGGTGAGAGCCATCTCCCAGAACGAACCCTGATTCGAAATCGGTATCACCAAGACTCTGTTTGGCTAATATGCGGCGAGCACATTCTCCCAAACGAACCTGAACTTCCGCATGCTGCGAGCGCGCGAGCATTGACTCTGCGCGATGGTAGTAGCTTCGTAGATCGCTAAGTGGGACAACGTCCGATAGCTCTTCGATCACACTTAACGCAGCAAGACCCCCACTGTCGGGAGCGCCGGCCCGTTCCGCCAAACTGATCGCGCGGGTAAGTGTGGTGAGTGCGTCTTGATGGCGACCGAGTCGAGCGAGCGCAGTACCGTGAGTCGTCAGGATTCCGGCAAAGAGGGTTTGCTCATCACCCTCTTCGAGAACTTTGACAGCCTGGCGGGAAACTCTCTCCGCTTCTTCGATCTGCCCTTGTCCAAGGAAAGCGAGAGCGCGCGTGTCATCTACCTCGGCGACGCTGCCCTTGGCCTTTAGGCTAACGAAGAGGGCTCGCGCGCGATCAAGATGGTTGTGGGCGTCCTCAAACCTGCCGATGCGAGCGAACAAAAATCCCTGGTTGTTCTCGACGTACGCCTGAAAGCGCTTATGACCGGACTGCTCAAAGTGGAAACTAGCTGCCGAAAACTCAATCAGTGCCTGATCCACATAGTCATCGCGCCGTTCTGCCAGTCCGATGTTCTTCAACACCTGCGCATATTCGTTGTGAAACTTTCCCTTTAACGCGTCATTGCTACTAGAAGCAAACATGGGCGCAGCGTGGCGGTGCAGTCTCAGTGCTTCCTGATATCGGTTGGATACCTTTTCAACCGCAGCTTTGTTCAAGAACAATCTGAGTCTTTGCTCGCTCTCAATGCTGCCCAGTTGTTCCAGGGCATCGTCAAGCATGATCCGGGCTTCATCGAAAGCACCTGCGCGCCAGTAACAAATTGCCAGATCTGTCCGAGCTTCGGTATAACGCTCTATCAAACCAAGTTTGCTAAAGAGATCAGCGCTCTGGGTAATCAGATCCTTGGCGATTTCCTGAGCGCCGGCGATTTGACGAGCACTCCCAATCCAACCGGATAGCGCACCTGCACGCAGCAGCAACTCAGCTCGGGCCAATTCATCTAGTCCTTCGAGCCGGGGCGAATCGCCCACCCGAACCCAGAATTCACGGATAGCATCGTGAGCAGCGTCAAAGTTTCCCGCTTCCTCGTGTTCCTTCGAGACGCCGCAGAGCAGTATCACCCTTTCATCGAGTGCGGTAGGCAGAGTATTATTTTGGGGTAAATCGGCCGTGCGTAAAGTCATGTGAGGTAGTCCTTTGTGTAATTTAGCATGATTGCTTGCACGAGACCCGGGGTACCGGTTATGATGCGCCTTGATACCAGACCTCTTGCATAGGGATCTCCAAAGTTGTATCCCGAACCGGGGTTAGCCCTCCGAGCACGAATCCAGGAGATAAAATGAAAACGTTAAAATTAGGCCTACCAGCGATTGTTGTTGGTCTAGCACTTAGTATTACCACCCTTGCCGGCGACATGACCACTCCAGGATTCATTCCTCCACCACCGCCACCAGAGTCTAGTCAACAAGGTAGCTCAACTGACCTGCACGAGCTCAATCTATCGGGACTCGCACTAGAAATTTGGCTAAGCTTGCACTCAATCATCTAAAGACTTTCTCTGGGCCCCAGCACTTGCGATTTATTTCCGTCAGTTGCAATCGGTCTAGTGTTGTAAGCGCGAGACTTACCGGAAAAACTCTACCCGCCCGGTATGGTTGTGCTGGCGCATGAATCCTACCGCCAATTTGATGATCAACGCAATAGCGGCGATGGTCTGGCCGCGACTATACGCCGCCCCAGAGCAGACCAGGTTGTTCTTGAACACCCTATTTTATAGGGTGTGGCGGGGTTTCCGGTTCATCGTTAGCCGCCACAAGTCGTTCGACCGTCGCCAGAGTATCAATTTCGTCCGGTGTTTTATCAGGTCGCAACCTAAGAATTCGGGGAAACCGCAAGGCATAGCCGCTCTTATGGCGTTTTGAGGCTTGGACTCGGTCGAAGGTGACCTCTAAAACGATCCGGGGCTCTACCAATCTCACTCTACCATGCGCGAACTCTTGAATAGTATGGGCTTGAAACCACTCGGTCATTTCCGTCAGTTCCACGTCGGTCAAGCCCGAGTAAGCCTTACCGATGTTCAGGAGATCATTACTGTCCTCGGAACGGCGGATTGCAAACGTGTAATCGGATAGCAGATGTCGGCGCTTTCCATGTCCCACTTCGACAGCCGTAACGACGACATCCAACGTGGCGATCGCCCGCTTCACCTTCAGCCAATCTCGTCCGCGTCTCCCCGGCTTGTACAGGGACTCTGGAGATTTAACCATTAGTCCCTCGTTCCCCCGCGCACGCGCAGCACTAAATTCGTCGTCGAGCGCGGCGACTTCGGTAAAAGACTTTGCTAGAGACAAACGCACCGTTCCCTGTTCGGGTACAAGTCTACCAAGAATTTCTCGGCGTGCGGCCAGCGGTTCATGAATCAGAATTCGGCCTTCGGCGTATAGCAGGTCATACGCGACAAGTATCACAGGCACTTCGGACATTAAGTCCTTGCCAATCGTTTTGCGGCCCAGTCTTTTTTGTAACTCACTGAACGGAAGAATGCGCTTGCCCAGTGCCGGCACAATCTCGCCATCAATGACGACATCCGCAGGGATTTGTTTAAGCGGCTCGATTAACTCCGGAAAGCGATGAGTGATCTCATCCATTGTTCGTGAGTATAGCGAAACACGCGAACCCTGAACGTGGGCCTGCGATCGAATTCCGTCGAACTTATCTTCGACGTAAAAACTATCGGGCATTGTGCGAGCGATGTCTGAGAGATCGGCTGCAGGCGTGGCGAGCATGAACTTGATCGGGTGGAAGAGCCGCATCTCGATGTCTTCAAGGTCACCCGCTCGCGCTCGTACTGCTGCCTCGCCGATATCGCCGAGCAGCATGTTTGCGTGAGCTACGGCAGCGAGCGATTGCCCGAATACTCGCGCGGTCGCATCTTCCACAAGTCCCTCTTTCAATCCGATGCGCAAATCACCGGCGAGCAACTTCACGAGATATTTTCCTTCCAGCGGACTCGCCTTGCTCAATACAGTTGAGAGCAACGCGGTCTTATTCTTAGTCCCTCGTGTCTCACTGAGCCGGACAATGATCGATTCGGTTTCCGCCAGAGTGAGCAACGGCACGCGACCTACTTGCCTGGACTCTTTGATGGCCTCGTATGCCGCGTCGCCTGGATCTCCTAATTTGATATATCGGGGCAGCAACTCCTCTCTGGTGAAACCGGTCGCAGTGCTGAGGGCCTCGCTGATGATGCTTCCGCCCACATTCGTCGTTCGCGCATCGTTCAGCGCAAACTGATGTCCGGCGAAGTATCGAGCCGCCCGTGCCAGATCGACATCATTGAGATCTCGCAGATAGTCGCCGAGTAGCGCAGCCTTCTGCAGCTTTTTGGTGGTAGCCGCAATCGCTTCGGCGACTTCGCCAAACTCCTGCAGGTTCGCCGGAGGCTGACCCGCGTGGTTCTCTCTGGTTTTTTCGGACATGTCTGATTAATTGACAGGGTTGCGCGAGTGGGCGACCGGTGTCAAACCAGCAAAGCGAGTCGGGCCAACGACTGGTCAACTCCGTACGTCACAGCAACAGCCGGTGATTGCGATCTCGGTCACCCATGTTAAGTCGATGCCTTCTGAATTATTCGATCACGCGCTACAATCGTTTCGTAGCATCGTTCAGAAACGAGACTCGCAGTCCGCTTGAAAATGGAACAGAAGGCAGAAAACAGATTTGACGCAGTAATTGACCACGTCGCCGTGGAATCACAGAACCTTGCTGGGGATGTGCAGGAGTATGAGCGACTGGGATTTCAAGTTGAGACTGTCTATGACGACTGGGCCATGCTGCGCGACGCACGCGGCTTTGGCCTGGCTCTACTCGGCCCGGGCTCAAAACATCCGCCGCATTTCGGCTTGCTCGTAGAAACACTCGAAGAACTCCAGGCGGCTGCGGAGCGTGAGGGACGTCCGATCAGAGAGCACCGCGATCGAAGCATTTCTTTCTACACGAGAGGCATAGCGGGACGCGTCGTTGAAGTGATTTATTATCCGCCGGAATATGAAGGTCAAACCGTCAGCTCTGCGAAGATCGGCTGAGTTCGCGCAAAGCAGAACCGCGAACTTCTGAACTTCAGAAGAGCGGGAAGGTAGTACTGAGAAGTGGTCTTACTAATCCTAGAATCACTGGGTAGCACGGAACTCTTTTTCATCCTTGTGATGGCTCTCATCTTTTTTGGACCGCGCAAGTTGCCTCAAATCAGTCGCATGCTCGGCAAGAATCTGGCGGAGTTTCGAAAAGTCTCGGAAGACTTCAAACGCACCTGGGAACGCGAAGTCGCTATGGAAGACCTTTACCCGGAGCCGCCACCACGCCCGAAGACAGCCGAAGAGAATTCCATCATGACTCCAATGCTTGCCGAGTCGCCTGCGGACGAAGTGATAGCGCGCCAAACCGCCTTGAAGGCTTTTAGGCCTTCAGAGTTCGCTGCAGGCACAGAATCAACTGAGACTCCCATCGAATCCAATCCGGCCAACACATCCCGCAAGCACGACTGGCTGTAATCGCCGCACCTGTAATCGATGTCAACTCTTTTAAGAGCAAGCCAGACCGACAAGCGCAAAGACGAAGAGCTGGGAGGCCAGATGTCCTTTTTGGATCATCTGGATGAACTGCGACGTCGCCTGATCCGCTCGATGATCTTTGTATTCCTGGCCACTTCGGTTTGCTGGTTCCTCTCTGATCGCATCTACGCTTTCCTCGCCGTCCCCGTCGAACGTGCCCTTGCCGAGGCCCAGCGACGGCAAGTACCGATCGCCGGGCTTACAGGAAGCGAAGCGATATTGGGACTGAACTCGCTCAAGGAAAACGATCTTGGTCGCTACGTCTTTCCCGAAGAGACGAAACTGGGCACGAGTGTAATTCCACCTGGCGCTTCCGTGACCGCGCGCGTTGCTAAAGATGCGCAGGGCCAGATTGGTCTATTCACCGACGAGCCGCTCTATGCCGGCAATACCGTGATTCCCAAAGGAGTACGTCTCCCGGTCGACTTCGCAGCGCTGCCGGCGGCGTCTCAAGGCATTAACGATAAGCTGATCGTCACGAGTGCTCTCGAACCTTTTTCGCTTTACATAAAAGTGTCGCTCTATGCGGCACTTTGTTTGTCGGTGCCGTTCTTGCTTTTTCAGATCTGGGCGTTCGTCTCGCCCGGTCTTTATCCTCACGAACGAGGCTACGTCACGCCGTTTATCGCGCTCTCATCCATTTCCTTTGTGCTCGGGGCGATGTTTGCCTACTACGTCATCTTCCCACCGGCTGCCAAATACCTGCTGGGATTGGGCCAGGACTTTCGTTTGCTCCTGAAGGCGGACGACTATTTCGATTTCATAATCATCGTCATGCTGGGAATGGGAATCGTCTTTCAAATGCCGGCCATCAGCTACGTGCTTTCCCGGATCGGATTGATTACGGCGGGATTTCTGGTGCGGGTATGGAAGATGGCGTTGATAATCATTCTCATAGCGGCCGCTGTGCTTTCACCCACCAATGACATCCCAAACATGTTGTTATTTGCGGCGCCAATGCTGGTGCTCTACGTAATCTCGATTTTCGTCGCCTGGATATTCAGCAAACCGCGAACGGTGTCGTAGGGCGACCGTTGTCGGCCTGTGTTTACCTGCCTTTGATGCGGTTTTAGGGCAACGAAAGCCCTACCTTATGGCATCTTGACTACCGTCCGGGCGATCCTTAGAATCCTTCGCCTCTGCAGTGTCCCGACGGCGTCGTGGTAGGCTTTCTTCAAGTCAGTATTGTCAATAGGAGTTCCAGATGTCTTTCCAGAAACCAGCTGTACGGTTAGCTCTAATCCTTTCGGTACTTTTTGCTGCAGGTTCCGCATTGCATGCCCAACCCGGCAAGCAGGGTCAGGACCCGTCAGAGAAACCCCGCAATGTTAAGCCTGAACTCAAGAAAGCCTACAAAGATTGGTTAGACAAAGACGTTACTTACGTTATTACGGACGAGGAGAGAAAGGCCTTCAAGAAGCTCGCGACTGACGACGAACGGGAACGCTTTATTGAAGAATTTTGGCGCCGCCGCGATCCCGATCCGGACACGGAAGAGAACGAATTCAAAGAGGAGTACTACGAGCGCATTGCTTACGCCAACGAACACTTCGCCTCAGGAATCCCCGGATGGAAAACTGACCGCGGTCGCATCTGGATCATGTATGGCAAGCCGGATGGCCTTGAATCCCATCCGTCGGGTGGAACGTATGACCGCCCTTCCTACGAAGGCGGTGGTTCAACCACAACCTATCCGTTTGAGACCTGGTTCTATCGATACTTAGCCGGTGTTGGCTCAGGAGTTGAGATCGAGTTCGTAGATCCTACTGGCAGCGGAGAGTATCGAATCGCGCGCAATGCCAATGAGAAGGATGCGCTCTTAATGGTTCCGGGTGGTGGACTGACACTTTCTGAACAGTTGGGACTGACAAACAAGTCCGAGAGAATCACCGGCAACGGCAACACCACAAACGGAACTGCGAACTTCCAACGCGAGCAGGACAGCCCGTTTGCACGTCTGCAACTTTTGAACGACCTCCAACGGCCACCGCAGGTCAAATTCAATGACCTGGCAACCGCGGTGAATACCGGAGTCATAGAAGACAATCCTCTAAACTTCGACGTTCGAGTGGATTTCTTCCGCCAGTCTGACGAGCGAGTGATCTCCGCCTTCACGATCCAGACCGAGAATAAGGATCTCGTGTTCCAGGACAGCGGGGGACTGCAACAAGCGCGAATGAACATTTTCGGCAAGATCACTTCCGTTGCGGGACGTCGCGTCGGTGTCTTTGAAGATCCGGTTATTACCACCGCAACTACGCAGGAACTGACCGAAGCTAAAGATCGCAAGTCGGCTTATCAGAAAGCGATCGCCCTCGCGCCAGGAACTTATAAGGTTGATGTGATCGTTCGCGACGTCGTCTCCGGAGCGACGGGAATTCGCCACATCGGCTTCACTGTTCCCAAGTATGATCCTCAGAAACTGTCCACTTCGACCCTCGTCCTTGCCGCAAAATTGGAATCGATGGTCGACCAGGCCGCAGTGGGCCAGTTCGTCATCGGTCAGACGAAGGTTATTCCTAATGTCTCCGGTTCCTACCGTCGCGGCCAACCGGTCGGAGTCTACCTGCAGGTCTACAACGCCGGCATAGACCAGACCACGCTTCGGCCGTCTGTGGATGTTGAGTACAGTTTGGTTAAAGACGGCAAAGAGATCATCAAGCAGTCCGAGGACTGGCGCGGACTGAGCGATTCCGGTCAACGGCTCACGCTCGCCAGGCTGATCGACACAAGCGGAATGACTGCGGGTGAATATCAGGTGACCATTCGCATTCGGGATCGCGTCAGCGGACAGACCCTCGCGCCGTCGGAGAAGTTTACGGTCGTTCCATAAGGAAGAGGGTTGAGGATGGTAGGGCGAGTGGCTTAACAAGCCACTCGCCCTTTTTATTTGCGCTTAGGCACTGCATCAGTACTTGTGAAACCGCAACTGCAGCTATCTGAAGCCGAGTGTTAGAATAACCAGACCAATGACCGACAAGATTCACTTAACAGGCTGCACTGAGGGCGAGCTGATCACCTTTATGGCGCAGTTGGGCCAACCTGCTTACCGCGCACGTCAGATCTTTACTGCCCTGCAACAGAGACGACTGCGTTCGGTCGGGGCGATGACCGACTTGCCAAAGGAGCTTCGCGCCCAGTTGAATGAGCGCGCCACCGCCGCCACCCTGACTGTTGAGTCGCGTTATGTTTCTGAGGACGGCACACGACGGTATCTGATGAAGACTCACGACAATCTTCCCGTGGAGACTGTCTTCATTCCCGAAGAGAGGCGCGACACGATTTGCTTCTCGTCGCAATCCGGGTGCCCTTTGCAGTGCAGCTTTTGTCTGACCGCCCAACTCGGTCTCCTGCGTTCGCTGACGGCGGGTGAGATTGTCGAACAGATCATCATCGCACTCAACGATGCTTATGGCGATTCAACCAAACCTCCGCGCGGCACAAATCTCGTCGGCATGGGCGCAGGCGAGCCATTTCTGGCGTTCGACTCCTTGATCAAAGCTGTACGAATTATGGCCGAGCCCAGGGGTCTGCACATCGTTCCCAATCGCGTAACGGTCTCAACCGCAGGTGTCGTGCCGCGCATTCGTGAACTTGCCACACTCGCTGACCGCCCGCATCTTGCAGTGTCGCTCGCTGCCCCGACCGATGAACTGCGAAACGTGCTGATGCCGATTAATAAGAAGTGGCCACTTGTGGAACTCTTAACGGCCTGCAAAGAGTTTGAGCAATCACTGAAACGCGGCGAGCGCTTCACCTTCGAGTACGTGATGCTCGCGGACGTCAATGATTCGGACGAGCACGGGCGGCAGCTCGCGAACCTGCTCAACCACTTCGAGCTCCGAGCAAAAGTTAACTTGATTCCACACAACGCCGCAGAGCCGCTTCCCTACCACCCTTCCACTCGTGAACGGGTTGATACCTTTCGCGCGATTCTGGAGTCGAAAGGTATTCAAACTTATGTGCGGCGGCCCCGGGGGCGAGATATCTTCGCAGCCTGTGGTCAACTGGCGGCGAGGCGTGAGGCGAACGCGGCGCCGGTTTGAGGCATCTGTAGTCTCAGGTCTCAGGTCTCAGGTCTCAGGTCTCAGGTCCTCAGGTCTTTGTCCAGGAGGCGATCATTTGCGGCTCAACTATGAAAACTGAACAACGGAAAAAATACTGCTTTCAAATGCTCCTGGTGCCAGCAATCCTCACGATAGCAGGCGCGTTCCATGCAAACGCGATGGCTCAATCACCGCCGAGCATTGGGGTGCATGGGAGTATCTCAGGCAATACGGTCGCGCGCGGCCGTTCCGCGCAGGCGGTTGTAACGATAGATGTCCCACCGGGCTTTCATGTTCATTCAAACAGGCCGCTGGAAAAATTCCTGATTGCGACCCAATTGCAGGTCGAGGCGCCGGGCGGTGTGCGAGTGGGACCGGTGATCTATCCGCGGCCGTTACTGCGTTCGCTGAAGTTCTCGAAGAACAAGGTCGCGGTCTTTGAGGGGCGCAGCACGATGCGATTTAACGTCACCGTGCCTGCTAATTTTGGATCTAACTTGTTGGAGTTGACGGCTCGCATCCGTTACCAGAGCTGCAATGACGAACTCTGCTTTGCACCGCAGACGCGGGAGGTAAAGATCAGCGGGGGAGTTAAATGATGAATGCGGAATGATGAATTCGGATGACGATACCCGATTCGCATCATCATTCCACCATCTCCTTCTCAATTCATCGTTCATCATTCTCGTTCCGCGTTTGTTTTTCCGATCACCGACATTAGCCTTCCCACCTTCCCAAATTTCTCCTTTTCACGACGGTAAGAGAAGAACAGATCCGTTCGGTGCATCGTGCACAATGCTGCAGTGTGAATCCGCTGGGTAGATACGCCAGCCGCGGTTAGTTGGTCGCGGTTTGCCTTGAGCAAATCAATGCGAGCGTGTCCGTCATGTGTGGGACTGAAGAGGTCGTCTGCGGTTGGATAGCGCTCGCGAAAGCCTGCTACAACTTCGGGTCCAACTTCGTAACAACAATTCGTCGCGGCCGGCCCAATCGCAACTCGCAAGTCAATCGGTTGGGAACCGTACTCTTTCATTAATCGCTCGAGTGTGTACAAGACGATCCCGGCGAACGTCCCACGCCAACCCGCATGCACGGCTGCAAAAGCACCCGTCTGTGAGTCGCCAATCAGAATCGGCACGCAGTCGGCCGTCTTCACGCCGGTCAGAACGCTTGCGGCATTGCTAACGAGCGCGTCGCAGTAAACCGTATCCCCGTGAGCGTTCTCAGCCGGCTTCGCGTCATCCACATTTTGAACGACTCGTACATCGACTCCATGCATTTGCCAGCATCCTGCCAGCGCCCACTCCCCCGGGAAAAGCTTGAGAAACCGTTGACGATTCTCCAGAATGTTCTCGGCAGCGTCTTCGTTGAAGCCCGCGAGATTAAGGGAGTCATGCGGCATCGCACTTACTCCGCCTGAACGTGTAGAGAAACCGTTTGTGAAACCGTCGGCTTCAAGTGGAGCGCAAATCAAAGCCTGCACTCCCTCGACCTCGCGCCAATAGAAACCGGCGTTGAGCAGTTCTGAATCAGTGATCGTATCCATCGGCATAGACATTATCGAAGTTAGGCGCATTCGCGAAGTGATGGAGCGGACGCCTCGATTTACCGAGCGTGTCTTTACACCCGCAGAAAGAACCTATTGCGACAGCCGCGGCGCCGTGGCCGCACAGCACTACGCCGCCCGCTTCGCAGCCAAGGAAGCGGCGCTAAAGGCACTGCAGACGGGATGGCGGGGTGGCATTGCCTGGCAGGACGTGGAGATAACGGCGCAGGAGTCTGGCGCCCCGATTCTAAAGTTGCAGGGTGTGGTGCAGGAGCTGTTTGAGAAGTCAGGCGCGACAGCAGCTCATCTCTCGATGTCGCATACGAGTGAGCACGCGATCGCGCAGGTGGTGTTGGAAAGAGTTTCGAGTTTCGAGTTTCGAGTTTAAAGTTTTGAGTTCCGCGAAACTCGAAACGTTCTACCTCAGATCATTCATTAGCGTCTTCCTGCCCCGCGAATCTACATCAACTCGAACAGTCCTCGAACTGGCCAGTTCCTGTGGCGGGAGCGATCGTTTTGAAGTCGCCCTCTCGTGTGCAGCAAATGTTACCGCCGCATCGGATTCCTCAACCTGCTCGCTCGTTTCTGCTAACTCATGCAAGTTGCCATGGATATAGCATTCCATATTCGGAGCAAGGCGCTCCGTGATCGCGATCAGTTCGCGATGTGGGCATGTGAGCGTTGAGAGCAAACCGCTATCGGTGTCGATCTCGACAAACTCAATGCCCTCCGGGCAATCAAAGGTTCGACCTCCAAGCTCCGGACGCAACCCAACAGCCCCGCTGACAAATTCAGTCCACGCAGGCAATGCGGCGGCAGCACCGGTCAAACCCAGCTGGCTGTTATCGTCAAAGCCAATCCAGACAACGCAGACGAGGTTCGGCGTGTAACCGATAAACCATCCGTCACGCGAGGTTCCGGTCTTGCCGGCGATCGCTGTTCCCTTCACCGCGCCTCGTGCGGCACGTGCAGTACCGTGATCAACTACCGCGCTGAGCATGTTTGTGATCATGTAGGCAGTTGTCGGACTAACTACCTGAGGACCTTCAGCACTCATCGTGTGCACACCCGGAGGCTCCGCAACACTCGTTATCACTTTCGGCTCAACGCGCCGGCCGCCATTAACGAAAGCTGCATAGGCCGCCGCCATCTGGAGCGGCGTGGCTTCGGTTGTGCCGAGGGCGAGTGCCGGATAACGCTCGGGCCGCGGCAGACCAAATTCCGCAGCCAGATTCGCAATTCTCGCCAGGCCTGTACGCATCGCCACTGCAACCGTAACCGTGTTGAGCGAATTCACGAGACCGGTGCGCATCGTCACGTCACGCATCGAGTAACCGCCACCATAATTTGCCGGACGGTAGACCTTGTTTCGATCGTAAATGAAATCATGCGGCGCATCAGTGAACGTTTGCAGCGGTGACACGCCGTCCTCGAGAGCAGCTGCATAAACAAACGGCTTGAATGTCGAGCCAGGCTGTCTCTGCGCGTCCGTTGCGCGGTTTAGTTGTGACTCGCCGTAGTTTCGCCCGCCCACCATTGCCAGCACGTTTCCGGTTTTCGGGTCGAGCGCTACCAGCGCCGCCTGCGGTTTGACCGGACGATCCTTGTAAACCTTGTCGAGCTTCTCGAGTTGGTGCTGCACGGCCTTTTCAGCCAGTTGCTGCAAATCCAAGTCAATCGTGGTGTAGATCCGCTGAGTCGAGCCGGAGACATCGCGTTCAGACTCTGCCACTCGACTGACGTAATCGATAAAGTGCGGCGCCAGGGACTGAGTTTTTTCCGTCAAAGGAGCCACCGAAACCATTTCACTTTTCGCCGCGTCAGCTTGCGCGGCGTTAATCCAGCCATCGCGCATCATCGCGTCCAGGACGCTGTTCCTTCTGGCTTGTGTCGCCTGCTCGTGCCTTTCCGGTGAATAACGGGATGGCCCCTGAATCATGCCCGCAATAGTCGCGGCCTCATTCAATGATAGGTCCTTGAGTTCCTTTCCGAAGTAGATCGCCGCTGCCTGGTCGACCCCGCGCGCTACGACCGAACCGCGCTGGCCGAGATAAACCTCGTTGCAGTAGAGCGCGAAGATGTCTTCCTTTGAGAGTCGCTGTTCCAGCGCGAACGCGAGCATTGCTTCCGCATATTTGCGTCGGAACGTGCGTTCCGGCGAGAGGTAAGTATTCTTGACGAGTTGCTGAGTGATGGTCGAACCACCCTGGCCAATTCGGTCGTCACCAGCGTTCCGCAAGAGTGCGCGGCCGACTCCGAAAACATCGAGCCCCGAGTGATCAAAGAAGCGGTGGTCCTCTATAGACAGGATCGCGTGCACGAGTACAGGAGGAATCTCACGATACGCGAGCGTGTTTCGCTTACCTGATTTGGCTGAAAGTTCGTTTGTTAGAACTTCCGGTTCGAGGGTGTATGAGTCAATGCGGATGTCGTCTTCGGTGAGAGCCTCGATGCGGTTATTGCTGAAGCTGACACGAACTGTGCGAGTGCTATTGGCCTTGCTGGTTGGGTGGGGAAAGATTTCAATCGCGCCGTCCAGTTTGCGAAATGCCCCGTTCCAAACCGCGCTGCTGCTGGTTTCCACGTAACCTGCCTGACGCAACACGTTCACGAGAGTCTCGGGCGAGAACCCCTGTCCGATGCGGATCGTGCGGGGCGCGGCATAGAGTCCGGGACGACTAGTCAGATAGCCGCTGGCCCGTCGAGCATCGATAACTCTTGAATAGTATTTGTAGGAGCGCAGCAGCGAATCGCTGCCGGCCACGAGCAGGAGAACAAGGATCGCCACTACGGAGCGCAGGACGAGATAGTTGTTGCGGCGGTTTTCCCGGGAAAAGGCGCCGCACAGTCTTGTAACAAAACGGGCGAATCCGGCGGGGGAAAGAGAACGGCGTCGCTCAGGTACAGATGTGACCTCGATTGCCATCGGAGTAACCCACC
>JBDTYQ010000043.1:0-30318 GCA_040005515.1 bacterium | reverse complement strand
GCTTCCCCGGCCGCGAAGGCGTCACCCGCGGCAGCGGCTGCTTCGCCGGCGGTAAGATCGTCATCCACGATGAATCCATCACCAGTAATGAGGCCTTCACCGGCGGCGACGCGGTCTCCAATGCCGAAACTTACGCCGCAGTAGTTTGATTGAAACGTGCCAGGGAGATCTCAACCCTTAAGGTTTGCTTTTCACAGAGGCCGGATGTCGTATCAGAGTTATGGGCCGAGTGCGCACGGGAAGTAACGGCCCGCTCGGCCCCAGTCATGTGCACACCTGCTTGACTAAAACTCGCTTTTGACATAAAACCGCCGCGCTAATCAAAACCACACTCCAGGAGTTCTAATCATGAAGAAGACTTTCGCAATCGTCTCCCTGTTGCTGTTCGCACTGGCTTGTGCTGCTCCTCCCACAAACAAAGAGGTAGTCGCGCCAACCAATGCGAACATGACGCCCGCAAAAGCGTCTGCACCACCGATGACTGAAGAAATGGCCTTCGCCAAAGAAAAGGAAATTTGGGATACGATCAAATCCAAGGACTATGCAGCCTTTGATGCCATGCTGGATGCCGATCAACTAGAAGTTTCCCCAGACGGCGTTCATGGCAAGGCCGAATCAGTTGGAATGATGAAGGACTTCGAACCAAGCGAGGTCACTTTTGCTGACTGGAAATACATGCCGATCGACAAAGACCTGGTACTAGTGACTTACTCCGTTACTGTGAAAGGAAAGTACCAAGGCAAAGAGATTCCTACAGAGACGGCACGGGCCAGTTCAGCGTGGGTCGCTCGCGACGGCAAATGGCTGGCTGTCTATCATCAGGAAAGCCCGGTGAAGAAAGCGATGGCAATGGCGCCGGCGAAACCCGGACCAACTCCGGCCACCGCAGGCGCGCCTTTAACTACAGGCGCCGATGCTGAAGCAAACGAGAAGGCAGTGTGGGATGCGTTCAAGACGAAGAACTATGACGGTTTTGCGACAGTCCTCGATGAGGCATTTGTGGAAGTAGAGCCGGACGGCACTTACGATAAAGCTGCCTCAGTAAAGGGTGTGCGTGGGTTCGATAACTCAAAGGCTGAGTTGAGCGACTTCAAAACACTCGCGCTTGATGTCGACGCAAACCTCGTCACATACACTGCAAAGACGATGGCAACGATGCCGCCAGAACGTCACACTACCATCTGGTCCAACAGGAACGGAAAATGGTTGGCAGTCTTCCACCAGGGCGGTACTCCTGTTGCGAAGGCCACTGCAGTTCCGTCGCCCAGTGCTGCGGCTTCGCCCAAGGCCATGGCTTCACCCAAAGCTTCGGTTTCACCGATGGCGGCAGCTTCACCGAAAGCTTCAGCGAAGACCACTCCGTAACCATCAGTAGCTGATCGTAAAACGTCCGGGACCCGACGCTGTTATCACACAGAATCGGCGTCCCGGACGTTTTGTTTTGCCCTGCCTAAAACCAGATGCCAGGAATGCTCTTGGCGCACGACGGACATTTTCCCGCAGCAGTCACGCGCATGCCGCGAATTAAATATCCGCAACGCTCAACCAACAGCTCCTCGCAGTTCGGGCAA
Organism: bacterium; assembly: GCA_040005515.1. Taxonomy (GTDB): domain Bacteria; phylum Acidobacteriota; class Blastocatellia; order Pyrinomonadales; family Pyrinomonadaceae; genus PSRF01. Next base: position 28,747 of record JBDTYQ010000043.1, on the reverse strand, counting down.
TACGTGTTCTCCCAACGTCCCACCCGTCCTGGCAAATTGCCCGCGTAGATATAGTGCAGTCCCGCCTCTTTGCCAATCTCGCACGCGTTAACCAGTTGCTCAGCGGTGGTGTTTGCGTTCTCAGTCATGCGGTAGTCCTGATGAAACGCCGTGATGTGCCAGGGAATGTCGGGCGAAACAGAAGCAATGAAGTCTGCCGCGCGTTTGAGTTCATCGGTGGAATCGTTGAATCCCGGGATGACGAGGGTGACGATCTCTTCCCAGAAGCCGCGGTCATGGACCATCTGCACGGTCTCAAGAATGTTATCAACTACTCCACCAAGCTGCCGGTAGTTTCGATCGTTCATCGATTTCAAATCGATCTTGTAGCAGTCGGTCCATGGTCGCAAATAATCCAGGACCTGCGGCGTTGCGTTGCCATTTGAAATGAAAGCAGTTCTGAAGCCCTCGGGCTTTGCCTTCTGAAAGACTTCCACCGCCCATTCAGCTGTGATCAACGGCTCGTTATAACTACTGCCGACAACAGAGGCGCCGTGGGCTTTGGCCATTGCTACAAGTCGTTCGGGAGTGACCTTTTGAGGTTGAGTGCCTGCTGCCTCGTCCCGCAGCGCTTGCGACGTTAACCAGTTCTGGCAATAGCCACAGTGCAGGTCACAACCCAGCATCCCGAAGGTGAGCGTGTCGGAACCGGGGAGGACGTGGAAGAAAGGCTTCTTCTCTGTCGGATCACATGCAAGTGCGGCGACGTAGCGAGTTGGCACACGCAACTGACCGCGTTCGTTGAAGCGCACTTTGCAGATACCACGCTTGCCGGGTTTTATCAGGCAGCGATGGCCGCAGGCGTAACACTTCAAGTCGTCGCCCGGGAGGTGCTCGGTCAATTCTGCCGCGCCCTCTTTCGTCAAAGAGTCGAGAACGTGTGCTAGTGGAGCTGATCGGATACTGATTGGCATTCTTGAACTTACTCTTGGTCTTATATTTGCTGATGCTGATATTATCTTTACACACAATTCTAATTCCAACGCTGCCAAGAACAAGGTACAAAGTTCCGAGTACAAATGGTTTTATGATAATCGAAGAAATCACAGTCACTGCTTTCCAACAGCACACGCGCATCCTGGCCTGCGAGAAAACGAAGAGCGCCATCTGCATTGATCCCGGCGACGATTCAGCGTCGATCGTGGAAGCGATCGACAAACATGGTCTTCATCTACAAGCGATTGTCGTAACGCACGCTCATCTCGATCACGTCGGCGGCGTTTCGTCTTTGAAGCGACTTAAGCCGGACGCGAAGATCATGATGCACAAGGCGGACGAGTTTATTTATGAAGCGCTTCCGGAACAGCCCGCCTGGATTGGCATCCCGCGCGCGCAGTGGCCGGCGATGGGACTTGCTTTCGCAGCGCCGCCTCCGGTCGACGAGTATTTCGAAGACGGCAACACACTCTCAGTTGGCGAGTTGAACTTTACGATCCGGCACTGTCCCGGGCACACACCGGGTCATGTTGTCCTGTTCGAGTCAAACGAGCGAAAGGTCTTTGTCGGAGACGTTCTCTTTGCGGGCTCAGTCGGAAGGACAGATCTGCCGGGCGGATCGAGCGAACAACTGATCGACTCAATCATGAACAAGCTTTTGCCGTTGGGTGATGATGTTGAGGTCTATTCCGGTCATGGACCGGTAACGACGATCGGCAGGGAAAGAACAAGTAATCCGTTTCTTACTGGCGTCTACAATCTCGGCGCAGGCAGGCTCTAAATAGTCGGGTGATGAGAGCAGCTGACCGAGACAAGTCGGGCGAGTTCACCCGGCTTTCTTTTGGCCCGGCGACTTCAACCGGCTCGACTTAAGCTCTTCCCACAAATCTTTTTGCTCACCATCAAGCTGACTCGGCAGTGAGTCGACAGAAATATCGTGCTGCGCGCAGAAGTGCCGCCAGAGGATGAAGCGTAAATCGAACTGGCCAGTCTCTTCCGAGATCACATTGTCCACCGGGGGCGGCTCTGCTTTCTTGTTTTCGTTCGCCATGTTTACCTACTTGCTTGTTTGATGAGAGGAGTTTAGCAGGTTTTCACAAATCTGAGCGCCCTTGGCGCTCGGAATCTGAGAAAGCTTCTTGAATTAGCAGGATTTGGCTTTCGAGTGGTGGCGAATGCTGAATCCTAGCTTCCGCTGCTGAGGTAGACCTTGCCGGTTGGCGCGGGCACGCCATTTTCCGGCTCCATTGTGATTGCGAATACTGCGGAAGCGTTGAGCGCCTCTGCCGGAATCTGATCGTTAAGTGTTCCCTGACCGGAAGCATCAGTAGCGAATACTCGACCCGGCATCGGTTTGCCCTCTTTAATAAACCAGAGTTGGTAGGCTTTACCCGCAGGCGCCGGCGGAAGACCTTTGGCCATCAGAAAGGCTCGCCCGGTCTTGTCGTAGGCGATCATGGCATGTGCGCCCGGCATCTCTTTCGTGCCTGCCAATTCGGACATCCGCGCTCCCGGCGTCGCCACTATCTCCATCGCCTCATGTTGACGCGCCAGCTGTTGCTGCGCGTCGCGCATTTGCACTGAGACCTGCGCCAGTTCTCGTTTGGCCTCGGTGTTCTGCCTCCAGATAACAAACAGCGCGGCACCCAATGTAATCAAAGCCAAGCTGGCAGCGATCGCCAGTGATGTCTGTGCGGTCGACCAGCGTCTCCTACTTGATTCGATGGGAATCACATTCGGCGTTTGTCTGCGTGTTGCTGTCGCAGACGACCGCATCGTATTCGCCGCATCCGATCGAACCGCAGTCAAAATTTTCTCGCGCAGTTTCGCGGATGGCTCAAGCGCCGTTGTTTCGAACGACAGCGTGGCCGCAGTCGCTTCCCATCCACCCAGTTGCGAGCGGCATTCGTGACAGTCCTGAAGATGTACGGCGAGTGTGCGGGCCTCGGCCGAATCCAGGGCGGTGAGCGCCTGGGCCACCAACATCTCCTTGTAATCTTCGTGGACCATCATCAATTCAGTATCAATTCGTCTGCGGACCGAGCAGGCTTTTCATTTGTTCACCCAGCAACTCGCGCAGTTTCATCATGCCGGTGCGCATGCGCGTCTTCACTGTTCCCAGCGGCGTATCGAGCTTTGCGGCGATCTCGGATTGAGTTAATCCCTCAAAGTACGCCAGCTTCAAAGTATGCCGCTGTTCTTCCGGCAGATCAGCAAGTGCTCGTGCCACGATCTCCTTCTGTTCCTGGTGCAGAGTGTCGGCCACAGCATCGGTTGCTTCAGGTGAAGTTTCCTTCGCTGCGGAATCGGCCAACCGCTGACGAGACGCCAGCGCGCGTAGACGATCAATGGCGCGACTCCGGGCGAGTGTTACCAACCAGGTAAAGGGTCGCCCACGTTGCTCATCGAAATCCCCGGCTCGTCGCCAGACCTGCAGGAAGACCTCTTGTAAAACATCTTCAGCCTCTTCGCGGCTATTTAATATACGAACCAGAAGCCCAAAAAGGATTAGGCGGTAGCGGTCGTAAAGACGCGCCAAAGCCGCCTCATCACCCCGCGCCACGGAGTGAAGAAGTTCAACGTCGGACTCTTGTGCTTGTTCTGGTTGCACTGCTAGCGACATTTACTCATTCAATATACGGAGAGAGCATGATAACAGGATTGGGCATAAACGGGGGGGAGTAGTCCCAAATCACAAGGCTCAAGTCACAACACTCGAGTCCCAAGTAGCAGGACCAAAAACTCAAAGTCTCAAGATCCCCGGTGGAGTTGAGACTTGAGATTAAGCTATCGTGATCTCATCACTGAGATAGACGTCCTGAATCGCGTTCAGCAATTCCACGCCTTCGTTCATCGGTCGCTGAAATGCCTTTCGTCCCGAGATGAGGCCGGTGCCGCCGCCGCGCTTGTTGATGACTGCAGTACGCACTGCTTCCGCGAGATCACTCGCGCCCTTCGATTCGCCGCCCGAGTTGATCAGACCACATCGGCCCATATAGCAATTCGCCACCTGGTACCGCACGAGGTCGATCGGGCTGTCGGTCGTCAGCTTCTCGTAGACCAGCTTGTTGGTTTTTCCGTAAGTACTGCCCAGCGCCTTTTCAACGGCGGTGTATCCACCATTACGCTCGGGCAACTTCTGCTTGATGATGTCCGCTTGAATCGTCACGCCCAGATGATTTGCCTGACTTGTTAGGTCGGCAGCCGCGTGCATGTCGCCTTCCGCAGTCTTGAACTTCGGGTTGCGCAAGTAACACCAGAGGATACAGGCCATGCCCAGTTCATGAGCTTGTGCAAACGCTTCGCTAACTTCGATGATCTGACGCGTCGACTCGTCGGAGCCGAAATAGATCGTCGCGCCGACAGCAACGGCGCCCAGGTTGTGGGCTTCTTTCACGGTACCGAACATCACCTGGTCAAACTTGTTCGGGAAGGTGAGCAGCTCGTTGTGATTGATCTTTACGATGAACGGAATTTTGTGAGCATAGCGACGGGCCACGATGCCGAGTACGCCGTATGTAGAAGCCACCGCGTTACAGCCACCTTCAATCGCGAGTTTGACGATGTTGTCAGGGTCAAAATACTGAGGATTAGGCGCGAACGACGCCCCGGCGGAGTGTTCGATGCCCTGGTCGACCGGAAGAATCGAAAGGTAGCCCGTGCCTGCGAGCCGTCCATTATCGAAGAGCGATTGCAGAGAGCGCAGCACCGCGGGCGAACGATCCGAATGCGTCCAGACGCGATCAATAAAGTCCGGCCCGGGCAGATTAATCTGGTCTTGAGGGATCGTTTGCGTCTTATGATCGAGCAGTTTGCGCGCGTCGTCACCGAGAAGTTCTTCGATGCGGGCGAGGGGAGTTCCTGCTCGTTTTAGTTCGGTAGCCATTGTCTTAAATCCTCCTGAATTGATGCGGGGCTGCGGAGTAGATTTGCTGAAACGGTAGCAAAATTATAGCACACAGGGCCGAACCGCCCGTTTCGTACCCGATATCATCGACATCACTGAGAGTGCAGAACAGGAACTCCCAAGCCAACGCCGTTCGATAAGTTCTTGCCCGCGCTCTTAGGGCTAGGCTAGAATCTCCCGTCCCACAAACCTCCTACCGGGGAATGTGGGCTCCTTCGTTTCGGGCACTTCGGGAGTTCGCTGCCCCCAAGACTTAAACTAAATAAAGCGGTAATTAGATGAGAAACGCAGCTCTTCTCTCATTGTCTCTGGCCTCCGCTTCCCTTTGCTAACGGCGGACGGCACCAAGGCACTACCGTAAAGATCCTTGACGTTCGACGCGAACCATCTTCAATAGAAAGGTATCCTCCAATGACAACCAAAACTAGTTTTTCGCGGTCGGTATTCATGGCGCTGTTCTTACTGATCTTGCTTGCCTTGCCCGGCTCGATTCGAGCTCAAAAGGTCAGCGATTTCGATCGCGAGCGTGGTCAGTTGATGCTACGTGTAATCAAAGACGACTTAAAGAAGAACTACTACGATGAGAAATACCACGGCATGGATTTGGACGTACGCTTCAAGACCGCGAGCGATAAGATCAAGGAAGCGGGTTCGTTAGGTCAGGTCTTTGGCATCATTGCGCAAGCCCTTCTTGACTTGAACGACTCGCACACCTTTTTTCTGCCACCTTCGCTAAGCGCTCGCTTCGAATATGGCTGGCAAGTTCAAATGGTTGGCGACAACGCCTATGTTGTCGCCGTAAGGCCCGACAGCGATGCTGAAGCCAAAGGACTCGATCTCGGCGACCGTATTGTTGGTGTAGATGGTGTAACTTTAACGCGGAAGAATTTATGGATATTTAAGTATCTTTATAATGCCCTTCGACCACAGCCGGGGATGCGGCTGAAAGTGATTAAGCCCGACGGCAAAGAGCAGGAACTCGTTGTCATGGCTAAAGTGTTGCAGGGTAAACGCATCCTTAATCTTACATTCACCGACTCTGGAACCGATTATTTTGATCTTATTAGAGAAGGCGAAAACTCGAGTCGCCTCCATCGACACCGTTACGTGGATCTGGGCAGCACCTTCATTTGGAGAATGCCTCAGTTTGATATGTCCGAAGCTGACGTCGATTCCTTTGTGGACAAGTTCCGTCATGGCAAATCGCTCCTCCTCGATCTGCGCGGTAATGGCGGCGGTTATATAGACACCCTTCATAGGCTTGTGGAAAATCTCTTTGACCGGGACATAAAAGTTTATGATGCGCAGCGGCGAAAGGACAAAAAACCTATCACTGCGAAGTCGCGCGGATCCGAGGCCTTTTCCGGAAAGCTCGTGGTTCTGATCGACAGTGGATCCGGCTCGTGCGCGGAACTGTTCGCCAGGATTGTGCAACTGGAGAAGCGTGGGGTGGTGATCGGGGATGTTTCAGCTGGTGCAGTGATGCAGTCGAAGTCTCATGATCATAAACTCGGCACAGACACGATTGTCCCTTACGGCGTCAGCATCACGGACGCCGACCTCATTATGACTGACGGCAAGAGCCTGGAAGGTATTGGCGTGATCCCAGACGAAACCAAACTCCCCACAGCGGCGGATCTGGCAGCCAAACGCGATCCCGTTTTGGCTTACGCCGCCTCTCTGCTGGGGATATCACTTTCATCTGAAAAGGCCGGGGCGATGTTCCCGATTGAATGGAAGAAGTAATCTCTTCTGGTCACCGTTCGCGTCTTGGATTGAGTTCTTGCAGGGAAGACTTGTCAGTCTTCATTCGTGAGTTTTTGAAAGGCGTCCGCGATCCTCACAGCGATGTTTGCAGGCGAGACTGAATACTGACGGAAGTCGAACGTGGTCACGATTGCAACGCCAAGGTTTGCGGAGGTCAGAAATATCTCGTCAGCGTCTGTAAGATCCCCTAACTCATAAAAGCCCTCGACCGCCGGAATGAATTTCTCCTGAGCCAGTTTCAGCACAGCGCCGCGCGTGACTCCCGCAACCGCGCCAGTGCTTAACCCAGGCGTATAGACCGTCCCGTCCTTCACCCAGAAGATGTTCGCCATCGTCGCCGCGACTATCTCCCCGCGTTCGTTGAGCATCACCGCTTCATCAAACTGCCGCTCTTGCGCTTCCTCCCACGCGAGCACCTGTTCGAGATAGTTCAAGCTTCTGATACCTGCCAAAGGCGATGAAGTGTTGGTGCGGTAAGGAGAGACTGCCAACGTCATCCCGGCTTGAGGGACCTTCTGGGTCTCGCCGGTCATGATCAGGAGATCGGTCTTCTTAGTGCCGGGAATCTTTGCTTTCCAGAAATCACGACCGCTGCGGGCCAGCAGGATTACGCGCGCGCGACCGTCGCGAACTTGATTGACGGAGATTAGTTTTGCGAGGGCCTCGCCGATCCCCTCCTCGGTGCAGCCACCGCAATCGATGTTCAGGCGCGATGCATGGTCCAGCAAGCGGCGCCAGTGCTCTCTCCACAAAAACGGCTTGCCATCGTAAATCGCTACGGTGGTGAAGACGCCTCGTCCGTAAAGCATTGCGGACGAGACCGGCGCGACTCGGGCCTTCGTGGCCTCGACCATTGTGCGGTTGAGATAAATTACGGGATGCACGAGGTGGCTCCCTGATTAGGCTACCCGGCTGATCTGCTACCCGCTCGGGGCTGAGTCATGTCGCTATTCCATCCCCGCAACCATTGCTTCAGCTTTCAGTTTCCCGGCGAGTGCATTGCGCCAGGCGGTTTCGAGTTCAGCAACGGGACTATCGATCGCGGGTTCGCCATTCACTTTGATCCTCAGTCTATTGCCTCTTACTTTTCCGAGGATCGTTAAAGGACTGTTGTGACGTGCGGCGATTTCCTCTAGCGCGCCCTGTTGGTCCTCAGCAACGCTGATGATGATGCGCGAAGGACTCTCACTGAAGAGAAGAGATGATTGTGAGAGCGAGCCGTCCAATGTTACCTGGGCGCCAATCGCTGGATGATTAAGAGATGAGAAGCAGCACTCGGCGAGGGCGATCGCAATCCCACCATCTGAGCAGTCGTGAGCAGACTGCAGCAGTCCAGCCTCTGCAGCCTCGAGACACGCAGCCTGGACTGCTCGCTCAGCATCAAGATCGATGCGCGGCACTGCACCACTCGCGATTAACTGAGATACATCATGTCCCTCGACCGTAACGGCGTACTCACTCATTGAGAGATCGTCGTTTGTGATCCCGAGCACCGCGATGACATCCCCTTCGTGCTTGAAACCGGGTTGCACCACGCGGTGCACATCTTCCACGAGACCGACCATGCCGATTACCGGAGTGGGGAGAATGCCGCGGCCTTCAGTCTCGTTGTAGAAAGAAACATTGCCTGAGACGACTGGCGTATTAAATGCTGTGCAGGCTTCAGCCATGCCGTCTATCACTTCAGAGAAAGACCACATCACCTCCGGGCGTTCAGGCGAGGCAAAGTTAAGGCAGTTGGTGATCGCTAAGGGACGCGCCCCGACGCACACAACATTGCGAGCCGCTTCGGCAACGATCAGCTTGGCGCCTTCTCGCGGGTTCACGGCGCAGTAGCGGCCATTTCCGTCGAGCGATATGGCAAGGGCGCACCGCGTTTCTTTGATCCGCACGACCGCGGCGTCGGCGCCTGGCAACACAGCAGTGTTTGTCCTCACCATGTGATCGTACTGGCGGTAGACCCATTGCTTCGACGAGAGGTTCCCATTTACAAGAAGCTGGAGTAGTTCCGAGTTTCGAGTTCCAGGTTTCGAGTCTGCGGTTTTTCTGGATTCGCTTTGATTCTCCAGTGTAGTAACTGAAGGCTTGACCTGCTTTGAACTCGAAACTCGAAACTCAGAGCTCGAAACCGGCTTCATTGGCCTTTCGTATTTCGGTGCTTCATCGGTAAGCAGTGAAACCGGAATATCGGCCACACTTTCACCGTTATGCAGCACGTGCATTCGCGAGCCTTCGCGTACGCGGCCGATGACGACGGCATCCAGGTCCCACTTGCGGAAAATATCCACGACCTCGCGCTCACGACCGGAGTGGGCCACGATCAGCATTCGCTCCTGAGACTCCGACAGCAGCATCTCGTAAGCCGTCATGCCGATTTCACGCTGCGGCACTAATGATAGATCGAGTTCGATGCCGGTTCCCGCGCGCGCTGCCATCTCGCAGGTCGACGATGTGAGGCCTGCAGCGCCCATGTCCTGAATGCCCGCCACCGCTCCACTACGCATCGCCTCCAGGCAAGCTTCCAGCAGGAGCTTCTCGAGAAACGGATCGCCCACCTGTACGGTCGGTCGTTTTTCGAGGGCCTCAGCGTCAAACTCCGCGGAGGCCATCGTCGCGCCGTGGATGCCATCGCGTCCTGTCTTCGCGCCGACGTAGAGCACTGGATTGCCGACGCCCGTCGCTTTGCCAAAGAAGATCTGATCTTTGCGTACGAGTCCGAGTGCAAATGCATTCACGAGCGGGTTGAAAGCGTAAGCATCATCAAATGCGACTTCGCCTCCCACGGTGGCAACGCCGAATGCATTTCCGTAGTGAGCAATTCCGGCAACAACACCCGCGAGCAGAGAACGATTGCGACGGCCATAGGTGGGATGATCAAGTGAGCCGAAGCGAATGCTGTTCAGCGAAGCGATCGGACGTGCGCCCATCGTGAAGACATCACGAAGAATGCCACCGACACCGGTCGCCGCACCCTGAAAGGGTTCAATGAAGGAAGGATGATTGTGCGATTCGATCTTAAAAGCCGCGCACCAGCCGTCACCGATATCGACGATACCTGCATTCTCACCGGGAGGGACAATGACACGCTCACCAGTCGTCGGTAGCCGTTGCAAATGCACACGCGAGGACTTGTAGGAGCAATGCTCCGACCACATCACAGAAAAGATTCCGAGCTCGACTAAATTGGGTTCACGACCGAGGAGGAACTTGATCCGTTCAAACTCGTCCTGTGTGAGGTTATGAGCGGCGATTACGTCGGGAGTCATCATAGGACGGTGACGCGTGATCAGTGGTAAGTCGTAAGCAGGCAGTAATGCGGCGGCCTCGTTTTACTCATTCGTTCACTTCCTGCTTATCGCCGTCTTACTGCCAAGGAGTTTTTCGATCTGCGCAGTCAGTTCATCCTGCTTGATGCGCCCGAACCGTTTGTAAACGATCCTCCCCTGACGATCATAGAGGAACGTGGCCGGCAACGCGCCACTCCATTCCGGATCCACTCCACTCATAGCCAGATCGGGATCGGTAGCACTCAAAAGGTACGAGGGGCTAGTCATCCGCATCTCGCGCAGAAATTTCGGAACGGCGGTTTTAATGTCAGCAAGATCGTCGAGTGAAACGGCGATGAACTCTAGTCCGTTGGGCCGGAATTGCTTTTCGATTTTGATGAGTTCGGGAAACTCGTCTCGGCAGGGATCGCACCATGTGGCCCAAAAGTTAACGAGCACAGGCCGGGAGTCGGTGGGGTTTGGTTTCAGCAAGGCTGCGAGTGCTGCTGCGTCAACGACGGTTACCGGGGGAGGTCGCTTCGCAGCGCCACGCCGCCGTTGGGCGGGCGCTGCAAAGCTGGAGAGCAAGATGCTCAAGCCGGCGAACAGAATCAGAGCTCCGCGAAGTCTGATCATCTATTCAGCACGTTTGATTGAGCAGCCGAAAGCATTAGCTGTGGTCTTGGCCACCGGCTTACCTGCGAGTGTGGCGTCTAATGCTTCACGCAGTTCACTGGAGCTGACCTGCGACATGTCTTTCGCATTGTCTATGCGGCCGTGATAGACGAGTTTATTGTTGGCATCAAGGAAATACGCCTCTGGAGTACGAGTCGCACCAAGACGATCGGCGACCTTATTGCCTTCATCTTTAAGAATAGTGAAGGTTAATTTGTGAGTAGCAGCGTGCGCCTTCACGTCGGCGGCTCCTTCTGAAAAGTTCGAGTTAATGCCGATGACTGTAATCCCACGCGTCTGGTAATCCTGCGCGAGTTTCTCCATCCGCTCGTTATACGCATTAGAGACGGGGCACTGAGTGGCCATGAAAATCATGACGGAACCGTTCTTACCCTTGAGTGATGCGAGCGAGCGGCTCTTACCGTCCGCATCCGGAAGGGTAAAGTCATCGATCGTAGCGCCGATTGCCGGAGGCGCGGGCAGGTCGGTATCGATTGTGCGAGCGTTGCTGACGAGTAGGGCACCCGCAACGACGAAAATAGACGCGAGGAACATTGAAACTGCATTCTTCTTCATAAGGGAACTCCTTTCAAAACGCGTGGAAATTGTGTGGGAACATTAACAGCCGGTAACGAGGAGTGGCAAGTTTGCAGCTTGGAGGGTAGCGGGTCAGTCTCCTTTACCGAAGTCGATGATCTGCCGCACTGCTTGCGCCTGCGCCAGGCGATCGAATCCCACATTGATTTCTTCCAGGCGCAGCGTGTGTGTATGCAGCTTATCGACGGGCAGGATGCCCGCCTGATACATGCCGATGTAGCGCGGTATGTCGCGGCGTGGAATGCACGAGCCCATATAGGAGCCTTTGATCGTTCGTTCTTCAGCAACAATCCCGAGCGCAGGCACAGAAAACATTTTGTCGGGAGGCGGCAAGCCGATCGTGATCGTGGTGCCGCCGCGACCAGTCGACTCGTATGCCTGGATCAGAACAGCTTCACTCCCGACGCTCTCAAAAGCGTAGTCAGCGCCGCCGTGTGCGATGTCCCTGATCGCTCCCACTACATCGTTCTGAAGTGCGTTGACAGTATGAGTTGCGCCAAGCTCGCGAGCGAGACTTAGTTTGGCCTCGACGCGGTCGATGGCGACAATCGGAAAGGCTCCAGCAGCCTTTGCACCCATCACCGCACTTAGCCCGACGCCGCCCAGCCCGAATAGAGCTACCGAAGATCCGGAGGGCACGCGCGCGGTATTGAGAACTGCTCCCACTCCTGTCATCACCGCACATCCGAAAAGCGCAGCAACTTCGAGTGGCAGGGCCGGATCGATCTTTACGAGAGACTCCTGCGCGGCGACCGTGAATTGCGAAAAGCCGGAAACGCCGAGGTGATGGTTAAAGGCTTGGTTCGGTTGAGAACGCGAGTCAGAAAACCGGCGGGCGCCATTGAGCAGAGTGCCGGCAATGTTTGTTTCGCCGCCGGGGACGCAAAGAGCGCCGCGCCCGGTAACGCAAAAATGACAACGTCCGCAGATCGGAACCCAACTAAAAACCACATGATCGCCCGGAGCGAACTCTGAACCTCCCGATGCAGTCGGACCGATCTCGCGCACGACTCCGCTCGCTTCGTGGCCCAGCACCATCGGCATGACTCGTGGGCGAGAGCCATCAATGACCGAAAGATCTGAGTGACATAAACCTGCGGCCGCGATCTCCACCAACACTTCACCCGGCCCGGGGTCGGCAAGGGTAATCTCATCGACCACGAGTGGAGTGCTTTCCGCGTAAGGCTGCGTAAGACCCATTTCGTAAAGGACTGCTGCTCTGGTTTTCATGTCGCGGGTCTTGTTTGTCAGTTAACGTGTGCGCTTGCGCGTCTGCTAATCACGACGAGCAGGGCCAGAAGCGTAGTCGTGACAGCGGCCGAGATCAGGCAGAACTGACAGAAGTGTTTGATGACAAATGCCTGAAGGTAGAGCAACCAAAGAGTCGTCAAGAACATTAGACCGACGACGATGACGAGCAGCTTCCCTGCGTATGCATAGGCAAACGCAGCAAGCGTGGCGAGACTAAAAACCGTGAAGTAGGCAGCGGCGCCAAGCAGCGCGAGGGGAATTCCGCGAACAGAGGCGTAGGGACTACTGAGAACTTCTGAACAGCCGCTGAGCGTGCAACGTACGCTCTCTCCGGTGATGTGCTGCACCGCGAGGTACATCGCATCGGCAAGACCCGCCAGCGAAATTATTGCTACTGCGGCATAAAATCTTGAGTCCAAAGTCGAACGTCCAAGGTCCAATGTCTTTCTGGTCTCGATGTCGGATAACCCGGAAGGTAAGACTGCAGTTTCGACGTTGGGCATTGGACGTTGAACTTTGGACATTACTTTGTCTTTGACAGTTCAGTTTGTATCAGTCCGCGGAGTTTCTCTGGCGCGAGGGATTCGAATGGTACTTCACGTCCATTCATAAAGACGGTTGGGGTCCCCTTGACGCCGAGTGAATGAGCGCGCTTCCCATCCTGAAAAATCCGGTTCTCAACGGCCTTACTATCAACGTCCTGGCGGTAGCGCTGCAGATCCAAACCAATTCTTGTGGCGTAGCCTTCAAAGATTGGCCGCGCATCGAACGCCTCATGCCAGGACAGTTGAGTTTCATAAATCATGTCATGCATCTCCCAGAATTTTCCTTGCAGCCCGGCGGCCTCGGCGGCACGAGCGGCCACCAGTGCATGCGGATGCGTCGGTACCAGGGGGAATTCCCGGAAGACGATTTTGAGGCGTGGGCCAAACTCTTGCTCCATCGCTTTCAGGATGGGATGCAGCAGGCCGCAAGGTGGGCATTCAAAGTCGCCAAACTCCTCAAGTGTCACGGGTGCGTCGGCGGGACCATGAGCATGTTGTGGATCGGCTCCGGGTTCGGCAGAGTTCGAACTAACGGTTGGCGACGCGCCGGGTTTTATCGGCGACGCACTAACAGCAGGCTGCACGTTGGAGGCAATTCCCGACGGAGAAGAACTCGGGTGCGGCTGCGTCAGATACCAGCCGGCTCCCAGGGCAACGGCGAGAACGGCAACAATGAGTACGAGAGGTAGAAAGCGTTTCATGATTTAGTAGTCAGACTATTTCAATTGTTTAAGACTTCGACGAATACCGCCGCGCCCGTCGCGCGATGAGATCGGCAGCTCATTTAATCAACGGTAAAGTTGACGGTCTTTTCGAGATTGCCGTCCGCATACACATCAACTTTGTACTTTCCCTTGGGCCAATCCTGCGGCAGCGTCAGATGAGCGTGAACAATATTTTCCAACGCTCGTGTTGTGTATTCGATGTCTTTGATCCTTTCGTTCTGAGAGCCATCTGCATCAACTATCCACCAGGAGAACTTTAGCTTGGTCCGGGCCTTTGCCTCATTCAACTTAATTACGCAGTGGATAGTGTGATCGGCCGCGCTGAATGAAGTGGACTCCTCACCGGGATCCTCACTGCCGTTATCTTTGGCCATGTGGATCTCTTTAATGATGCCCGTGTCCAGCGGCCCGGCCGCCGAACTTTCATTCGTGTTGGCGCGGTTGGTTGTGATGTTTACGTTTGCAGTCTTCTTACCAAGACTGCAGGCGACCACCACAAAGATCATCAGGCCAACAGCGAGCCAGGCAGGGTGACGTTTCATCGCAGTTTCTCCGTTGCGGGTTGAGATTCGTTTAGATGATTACGCAACAGCTGCCAGGGTCGCAGCAAGGGAGCGAAAGACATCACGACCGTCGCTTGAGCCGAGCAGATCTTCGCACGCTCTTTCAGGGTGTGGCATCAGGCCCAGCACGTTGCGCGAGCTGTTGCAGATTCCGGCGATGTTGTTTCGCGAGCCATTCGGGTTGGCGCTGTCAGTGATTCCCCCGTCCTTATCGCAGTACCTAAAAATAATTCGATCCTCCCGCTCCATTTCAGCCAGCGTCACTTCATCACAGATGTAGTTTCCCTCGGCATGAGCTATGGGAAGTTGCAACACGGCGCCTGGCTTCAGCTCATTTGTAAACGGCGTGTGGCTCGTAGCCACGCGCACATGAACGTGTTCGCAGATAAAGTGGAGGTTGCGATTGCGCAGCAATGCCCCCGGCAGCAGTCCCGCTTCGCAAAGAATCTGAAACCCGTTGCAGATTCCCAAAACAAAACGACCACTTGCCGCAAATTTCTTCACGGACGCCATTACCGGTGAAAAGCGGGCGAGCGCGCCGGCGCGCAGGTAGTCACCATAGGAGAACCCCCCGGGAATGATCACTGCGTCGTAGGTACTGAGATCAGTGTCGCGGTGCCAGATAAACGCGACCGGCTGGCCGACATGCTTCGAGATCACATGATACGCATCATGATCGCAGTTGGAGCCGGGAAAAACGATGACGCCAAATTTCACGCTTCAAGCTCCACGCGATAGTCTTCGATGATTGGATTTGATAAGACTTCACGCGCCATGCGCGCTACTGCCTCGCGCGCGTCTTCCTCGCTCAGCGAGCTGTCGAGTGCGACTTCGAAGTATTTTCCCTGCCGAATGTCGGCAATGCCATTAAAGCCGAGCAGCTCGACAGAGTGGTGGATTGCTTTACCCTGCGGATCGAGCACGCCGGGTTTTAAGTTGACGTAAACTTTGGCTTTCATTTGCTTTGCTGCTCCGCAGGTATACTAAGGCAATCTATTGCGCGATGTGTAGCTGTTAGCATACTATCTGCGCCCGGCTCAACAGAAAACAACAGACCGTATCAGTTAACTCGGGCAATAATCTTTCCCACAACAGGAGAATAGAGAATGCAAAACCCGCCACCCGGCCAGGAAGGTTATGGAGCGTCTTATAGTGCGCCGCCGCCTCCTACTACTCAGGAAAAATCAACCACCGGTATCGACGCGAACGTCGCCGCCGCTATTTCATATATTTGGATTGTTGGTCTGATCTTTTTCTTTATCGAGAAGGACAATCGCTTCGTCCGATTTCACGCAATGCAGTCGATCCTGTTCGGAATCGTCTGGTCCGTAGTGATGTTCGCGCTGATCATTGTCGGGTTCATCTTCACTCTTATCGGTACGGCCATCTCAGCCACCGCCGGAGGCGCTATCGGCAGCTTATTCAGTCTGATAGTAGGACTGGTTTGGTTGCTGATCTGGCTTGTGCCTCTGGCGCTGTTCATCGGTTTGATATTGACGGCGATCAAGGCCTATCAGGGCAAGACTACCAAACTGCCGATCATCGGCAATATGGCTGAGAAGATCGTTAACAAGTAGATCATAGTAATAGGAGACAGGAGGCGAGGTGCAGGTAAGACTGTTGTGGAAGCCCCATCCCGCTCAGAACCACCGTTTGCGCGTGTCACCTGCCTCTGCTCCTGGTTGCTGTCGCTATCTCGAGTACGCTCATTCAACTTCCAAAGACTCGTTTAAAGATCGTGTTTACATTTCTCAGGTAGGTATCGATTGAGAACGCTCGCTCGATCTCAGGCGGGGAAAGCTGCGCCTTGATGTCCGGATCGGATTCAATGAGGTCGCGGAAATCTTTCTTTTCGTCCCAGCTCTTCATCGCGCTTCGTTGCACTAACTCATAAGCGACTTCACGGGTCAGACCTTTCTGCGTCAGCGCCAGCAGAAGTTGTCCGCTGAACACCAATCCCCTCGTTGCCTGAAGGTTCTCGAGCATTCGTTCCGGGTATACGACCAGTCCGTCAATCAATCCGGTAGCTTTGTGCAAGATGTAGTCGAGCGCGATGCTCGAATCAGGAAGCACTACGCGTTCCGCCGATGAGTGTGAGATGTCGCGCTCATGCCACAGCGCAACGTTCTCGAGTCCAACCAGGCTGTTTGCGCGGACGATCCGAGCAATGCCGCAAATGCGTTCAGAAATGATCGGGTTGCGCTTATGAGGCATCGCGCTCGATCCTTTCTGTCCGGCGGTAAAGCGCTCCTGAGCTTCACGAACTTCGGTGCGCTGCCAATGCCTGACGTTGAGTGCAAACTTGTCGAGGGAAGACGCAACGATTGCGAGCGTGCTGAGATACTCCGCGTAACGATCGCGCTGGATGATTTGTGTAGAGACTGCGGCCGCTTTCAAGCCGAGCCGCGCACAGACGCGTTCCTCGACGATCGGATCAAGGTGCGCAAATGCTCCCACTGCGCCGCTGATCTTGCCCACTGCAATCGCTTCACGCGCGCGCAAGAGGCGCTCACGATTACGACGCATCTCGTCGTGCCAAAGCGCAAAGGTCAAGCCGAACGAGGTGGGTTCTGCATGTATGCCATGTGTGCGTCCGACCTGAGGAGTGCTTTTGAATTCGTACGCACGGCGCTTCAGAACGGTCATGAAGGCATCGATCTTTGCAAGCAAGAGACCGCAAGCGTCGCGCAGTAACAAGGCGTTTGCCGTATCGACCACATCAGAAGATGTCAGACCGAAATGAACGAAGCGGGCGGCGTCGCCGATTGCTTCGGCGAGATTCGTAGTGAAAGCGATCACGTCGTGGTTGGTTGTTTTTTCGATTTCCTTGATGCGCTCGACTGAGAAAGCCGCTCGAGATTTGATCTCCTGGAGGGCCTCGTGAGGAATCGTGCCCATCTCTGCGTGGACTTCGCAGACTGCAAGCTCCACTTCAAGCCATTTCTGGAACTTGTTCTCGTCAGACCAGAGCGTGCCCATTTCGGGCAATGTGTAGCGATCGATCATAGCTAAAAGGTTTCGAGTTAATAGTCCCGGGTTTCGAGTTCGCGGTTCGACACTAAATAAGTTTCGAGTACCAGGTTTCGAGTTCCAGGTTTAGTTTCGACGACACGCCCACGTCGTCTTAACCTGCTTTGTGCACGAACTCGGAAGTCGAAACTTGGAACTCGAAACCCTTATTTAAGCGCCGTTGAATTCACAAAATATCTCGCCAGTTGCCATTGACGATCACGCTCAAGCAGCGTGAACGTTTCCATGCCCTCGCCTTTCTCGAACTTAGTCTGATAGCTGACGATGAATGCATTGCCCTGTAAGGCACCGCCGGAGTTGTTCTGTCTTGTCGCAGAATGGAGCGAGCGGCTTTCCATCTTGCCGAGTTTTGCGCGGAGCGTTTTGAAAACTGCTGCCGATTCTTCCTGGCTTAGTTGCTGCCGCCAGAGCTCCGACGCTTCATTATAGATCTTGTCGTAGCGCTCGGCCGCGATGTCGTCAGTTACACTAGCAATCACTGCTTCAACCTCCGCAGGAATACTGCTGCCCTGCGATTGCAATCCACATGCAGTGGCAATCATGACGACCGCGAGCAAGATCACCGCAAGTCGAACGAAATGGATGCGATGTCTCACAGGAGTATTGAATAGGGCGGAGCTGGAAGTCGCCAGCTGCAAAACACCGCCTTTATCCATCATCCTTTCAAACCTCGATCCAGGGTGTCGGCTCTTTGGGAAAAGAAAGACTGATCTGCGTCTCGGCAGGGAAGAGCGGCGCCCGCTCCTGAAGTGCAACTTCGGCAGAGATCTTCGCGAGGTAAGGGTTATTCGCCCGTTGTGAAAGATGTGTCAGAACAACGTTCCGGGCACAGCCGTCAAAACCATCGCGCAACCATTCGGATACATCTTCATTGGAGAGGTGCCCGAGGCGGGAGAGGATTCGTTGCTTGAGTTCCCAGGGGTAAGAATCGCAGGCTTTCAGCATGTCGCGACTGTGGTTCGACTCAATCACGATCGCAGCGCAGCCGCGTAATTGCTCGCTAATCAGCGTTGTAATGTGCCCGAAGTCCATTAGGGTGGCTATCTTGACGCCTTCATGCGTGGCCGTGAATCCAAAGTTGTCTACCGCATCATGAGGAATGGTAAACGGATGGAAGTCGATCTCACCGATGCGAAAGTCTTTCGACGACTCGATGTGTTCTACGCGATCGCTAAGGGCAGCAATACGCTTGCGGGGTTCGTCGTTCGCGAGGTTCGCTTTCTCGCTCACGTAGGCGTCGCAGGTTGTGGCGGAAATGTAGACAGGACAGTCAACGGATCTTAGTAAGACTCTTAAGCCACCGGCGTGGTCTCCGTGCTCATGTGTAACGAGGACTCCATCGAGGCGGTGTACATCTTCTCCGACGAGTGCGAGTCTGCGCGAGATTTCCCTGGCGCTTAGGCCAGCATCAACGAGAACGCGAGTCTCACCGGCAACGATCAGAACCGCATTACCAGTTGAGCCGCTGCCAAGAACGGTAAGTTTCATGTTAAGGACTCAGACATTCAGACAGGAACAACGAAGCAGAACTTTACCATTTAACAAAAGAAACGGCTAGACGTGTTCGATGAGGATAGTGCGATCTTGAACTGTCATGTAACGCGCACGCCAATTAACAGTTTGCGTTACGGCTAAACCGCAAGCCGCGCGCGATCGACGCGAAAGCCGTTCAGGTTTCCCAGCGCACCGAGCGCGAGTTTCTCAGTTGTGAAGTATTTGCGCGCGACGCTTTGCATCTCTTCAGCGGTGACAGCTTCGAGGTTGCGGATCATCTCGTCAGGCGAGATTCGCCGTTGATGGATGATTTCCTGGCGTGCCAGGGCGCTGGCCCGTGCACTCGATGATTCAAGACCAAGGAGGATTGACGATACTGCCTGATCCTTGGCAAGTGTCAGCTCTTCCTTGGGGATTATTTCAGCGACAACGCTCCGAACTTCCTCAAGCGAGAGATCGACGACCTCATCCAGATGTTCCGGCGAGGTGCCTGCGTAGATTGTGAACACCCCAACATCGGAAAAAGTGCCGGCACCCGCGCCGACCGAATATGCGAGGCCACGCTCTTCGCGGATTTTCTGCCAGAGTCGGCTTGAGGTGCCTCCGCCGATAACCGAAGACAAGAGGCTCGCAGCATAACGTTCATTGCTCAAAGCGGTGGGAAACGGCGCGGCGATAATCAGGTGCGCTTGCTCGAGCTCTTTCTTCTGTTCGATCAGGATGGGAGCAGCGACGGATGGTGAAAAGCTTACGTCTGGCCCCGGTTGGGTTCCATTGCCATTAGTGTTTCCGTCGGCAAATGCGCGCTCAACCATCGCCACAAGACTTGCATGCTCAATATTGCCTGCTGCGGCTATGACGAGATTTGCTCGTGAAAAGGCCTGGGCGTGAAAGGCGACTGTTGTTTTATGGTCGAAAGAGGAGACGGTCTCTTCTGTACCCTCAATTGGACGGCCGAGAGGATGATTCGGGAAATAAGCGGCGTTAAAGAGTTCGCCCAGCAGTTCGTCCGGCGTGTCCTCGACCATTTTCATCTCTTCGAGGATTACTTTCTGTTCTCGTTCGAGATCTTGCTGGTCAAAACGGGGTCGCGAAACGAGGTCAGCGAGGAGGTCAATGGCTTCCGGAAGCTTGCTGTCGGCAACCTTCAAGGCGAATCCAGTCATCTCCTGAGTAGTGTATGCATCGAAGTGTCCACCCAGACGGTCAGATTCGACGGCAATATCCCGAGCAGATCGGCGCGTTGTGCCTTTAAAAACAGAGTGTTCGATGAAATGACAGATGCCGTTTTGCGCGGCGGATTCATGACGCGAGCCGCGCCGGACCCAGATTCCTGCTGTTACGGACCTGAGACCAGGAATATGTTCAGTCAAAACTGTGAGGCCATTGGGGAGTTTAGTGGATTGGACGTTGTCTATCATGTACTGCCTTAAGTCGGTGTTACCCGATTCCAAAGCGGACTTGCTGCTTGTTCTGGAATCCTAGCATGGCGCAGAATTGCCCGCAAACACGGGCAAAACTAAGGCTAATTGCTTGACACAAGTTCAAGGGCTAGCAGAGAATGCAGCTATTCAATGGTTCCGGTAAGTCTCCTGGCCTGAACCGGGTTCGCCTTTTCAGAGGGCACACGCTCCTGATGTATTCGGAAAAGGGATGAACTTCAGAAACGTCCTACCCAATTTGAGCAGAACAATCAGATGCCGTCCTGTCTTGCAGTCGCACTCGGGTGGGAGTCTGCGCTAGGAGGTTTTGCACCATGAGGAAACAAATAAATCTAGGTTTGGGTCTGGTGTTGTTGGCAGCGTTGTTTGCCGTCAGTGCTCCTTCTGCAATGGCCGGCAGGAACGGCCTGGCAACTATTGCCGGCTCGGTTAAAGACGACAAGGGCAATCCGCTCGGCGGCGCACTGGTTTCCTTACTGAGGGAGGGCGCGAAACAAGCAATCAAGCAGACGCGCACAGGGGCGGACGGAAGCTTTAGCGCAAGGATTGCTCCAGGCCGTTACGGGATTCGCGCGATTGCCGATGGGTTCAACGCAGTTGCGTTCACTTCGGTTGAAGTGCGCGCGTCGCAGGAACTGATTTATCGCTTCAACCTCGAGCCGATCGGCTCGGGCAAGACTCTGCCGGAACGTCGCAAAGATCGTGAGGATGTCAGGTGGGTACTCCGGTCAGCGCAAACGCACCGCTCGATTTTTCAGGCGCGCGAAGGCGACGATGCGGCTATCAAGGCGGCACTGGGAATCGAGAATGAAGGAACTGAAACAACACCGGCGGTCGACTCTGAGACCACCGTTGCAGAAACCAGTTCCAAAGGGCGGACTGTCGGCGTCGTGCAGTCCTATTTTGTGAGCAACTCTTTCTCGCCCTCCTATGGGGGACTGAATTTTGCGGTTTCCACCCCAGCGACTGAGAACGTCGAACTGATCTTTTCCGGACAGACTGGTGTAGGCCCAAATGCTCCGGAGCGTCTCGAAGCTACCAGCCGGATCCGAATCGGCAATCATCATAATCTCGAGATGAGCGTAGGCGGGATGCAGTTCAACGCCCCGATCTCGTCTTCTACGATTGAAGAACGTCCGTTGGGCCAGTTCTCTGTGCGCGCTGTGGATGAGTGGGTGGTGCACAACGGAATCGTAATCGTGCTCGGGCTCGATTATTCCCGGTTCATCGGCGCCAACGGAGCGCATTCACTAACGCCGCGGATCGGAATTCAATTCGACGCAAACGAGCGGACACGCGTCAGGGCGGCTTTTTCACCCGGGGGGGATGAAGCTCAAATACAAAGCGTCGCCGGCTTTGAAGGCACGGCAGTCGTTTTCCGTGATTCAGGCAATCGACCGATCGCACTCATCGATGGGCAAGCCGTGATGGAGCGTACACACCGGCTGGAATTTGGAGTGGAACGAGTTTTGGATAATAGTTCGAACGTCGAAGCCACCGGGTTCCTTGATACAACGACCGGCCGCGGCGTTGGTCTCCTTAGCACGCCAATCTCGACCTTCTCGGGCACGACAGGTGATGCGCTGATTAACATCGCCAGCCAACAAGGGGCGGCGAGAGGATTACGTGTGGTCTACACCAGGCGTTTAGGTCATCAGTGGACAGCGTCCGCCGGATACTCGTTCGGCAATGGACAACGCCTCTCGGCGCACGGTTTTGCCAATCCGGGTGAAGTTTTCACGAATGGATTTTTTCAAACGGGTGCTTTTCAACTAAGCGCCGGGTTCAATTCCGGAACCCACGTACGGACAGTCTTGCGCTTCTCACCGAATGCGACTGTCTTTGCCATCGATCCCTTTGCCGGTCGTCTGGGTGTTTACGATCCATCGCTGAGCATTCAGATCACTCAAGACCTGCCCAGCTTCGGTCTCCCGGTGCGAGCGGAAGCTGTGATCGATGCGCGCAATTTGCTCGACTTTCAGGCGAACACTGACAATGGAGAGATTCTGACTCAAATCACCACCAACCGCCGCTCGGTACGTGGTGGAATCTCATTGAGGTTTTAAAAGACTGAAAAGGACAACGAGAAGAGCTCCCCGCTTCTTCGTTGTAACAATAGGCTTTGGTAACCCCACCGGCGGTTTCTCCAAAATCATGGAAAACTACGAATTCCTGAATATAGGGGAAACCGCATCCAGTGACTGAGATTCGCTGCGCCAAGGTGCGAACGTGAGGTAAATGACATTACCTGCGGTATTTGGTTGCGAGCGGAAGTTTTGCCAAGCTGGTTGTTTCACTTATGAAGAAGGCAGACCCGGAAATGCCTTGGGAACATACCTTGCTCTTTTGGTTCCGATCCGGGGTGAAGAAATCCTCGCGCGAGCAATGAATTGAAGAGATCGGTCCTTACAACTGGAACTTGGCTGGTGCTGGTTGGCGCCGCGATACTGGTCGCCGCCGGCGCCCTCAACTTTGCCCAGCGTGCCCGCCGTGAGACGCCTCCCTGGGATGGCGTTCGTTGGACCGATACCAAACAAGGAATCCTCGCCGAGGCTGTTGACGCAAATTCCTCTGGAGCGAGAGCTCGGCTTCTGCCCGGCGACCATTTAATTGCCGTGAGCCTTAACGACGGCAAGTATGATGAGATCGGTCACGCCAAGGACGTCCAGATTTATCTCGATCAGGCAAAAGTCGGTGGATCGATCCATTACCTGATTGAGCGCCCGTCCTATCCTGAAGAAAGTCGCCTTTACTATGCGGATATCGATGGCTTGGACGCGACGCACAAATGGACGCCGCGCGCCCTCTACATAAATCTGATCGGCCTGATCTATTTGTTTGTTGGGTTCTTTGTTCTCTTTAAGCAAGGTGGGCGGGCGCCTTTCGCCCTTCACTTCGCGACACTATGCCTTGCCGCATTTGTCTTTCACTTCTACACGCCTGTCGGCAGCTATCGCGATCTTGACCTGGCTATCGCATTTTTTAAGAACGCCGCATTTATTCTATTCCCGCCGCTCTTCCTGCATTTCTGCGCACTCTATCCCTCGAAACAGAAGCTCTTTGCGGAGCGACGCTGGCGAACGATTGTGCTTTACGTTCCGGCGATCATGCTGCTGGCACTGGCGAGCTTCATTTTCCTGCGCGACGTTTTGGCGCCGCTCTTTCCGATCCTGCGCCGTGTGCCGCAACTGTCAGAATCGTTTATCGGGTTGTTCTACAAGCTCAGCTTCATACATTTTGTTGCTGGTTTGATTGGAAGCGCGCTGTTGGTTGTGCGCACTGCGATTAACGCCAGGAGTGCGGTGGTGCGTCAACAAATGAAGTGGGTCGTGTGGGGCTCGCTCCTGGCAATCGCGCCTTTCACAATGCTCTATGCCGCCGGATACCTGCTTGGCGCCGAGAGTGATCCCTGGCTTACTGACGCCGCTGTCTTACCGCTCGTTCTGATTCCCCTCGCCTTTGGCTACTCGGTAATTCGTTATCGTCTGATGGACGTCGAGCTAGTCGTCCGCCGCGTTTTTGTCTATGCCCTCACTACGCTCGCAATTGCATTGCTGATCGGTTCTGTCGTGTATCTAGCCGGCATCTATGCGTTAGGCGGTGACGACGGATTCACTTCGGGCGAGCTTACGCTGAAGGTAGTCGTGGCGATTATTGCTATGGCTGCGATCGTGATGCTTGCGGCTCCTGTGAAGAATTTCCTTCAGGAACGCACCGATCGTCTCTTCTATGGCGAGCGCTATGACATGCGCCATAGCCTTCTAGATTTTGGCCGGACACTTTCCGCCACCACGGCGTTCGATCCACTCCTGGATTCGCTGATCAGTCGGCTGCAGGAAGTGATGAACGTGGGACGTGTCGCAATCTTTGTTGAGGACCAGAAGACTCCGTCTGGCTATCGCCTGGCGCGAGCCGCAGGTCTCTCCGCGGAGATGGTTGTACCTCCCGACTTCCGTGAAATGATTCGGGTGCGCTCTGCTGAAAGCGGTGTGGTGCGCACCGACGACCTTGACCTCGTGACGGAAACGCAGGGCTTTGTAAGACGCGCTCTGCACTATTACGTTCCCTGCGTTGTGCGTGGACGTATGGTCGCGGTAATCGGGCTGGGCCGGTCGGCTGACGGCGCTCTGCTCTCGTCGGAAGACGTCGAGATTCTACGCACAGTTTCCGGTTATGTAGCGGTCGCAATTGAGAACAGCCTGCTTTATCTCGAGCAGCAGGAACGCGCCTCGGAACTAAAGCTACTGAAAGAGTTCAATGAGTCAATTATCGAATCGATCAATGTCGGCTTGCTCGCGGTCGATCTCGATGGCCGCGTCACACGTCTCAATTCAGCGCTGGAACTCATTCTCGATCTCACGCGTGATCAGGCGATTGGTAAGCGGGTGGAAGAACTTTTCTCGGAGGATTTTGCAGAAACGCTATGGCAGGTTTTGGGTAACGACCGCTGGCAGCTAAAAGAGATTCGCAACATTTATAAGATTCACACAGCGACCACCGCCGGCCGCACACTTGTGCTGAATATCGCGATTGCTCCGCTGCAAGACTCTCTCGAGCAAACGGGAGCGCTCGTGGTCCTTGAAGACGTAACCTCTCGGATCCGCCTCGAAGAGCAGCTGCAACAACGCGAGAAGCTTTCGTCCATCGGTCTACTGGCCGCCGGCGTAGCCCACGAGGTTAACACTCCGTTGACGGGGGTCTCGTCTTACACGCAGATGCTTTTGGGAATGTTGCCGGAGACCGATCCAAAACACGCGCTGCTGCAAAAAGTTCGCCGTCAGGCCGAGCGCGCTACAAACATCGTCAATAACCTCCTGAACTTTTCCCGCACAGGTGGCGCAACTGAGTTTGCGGACGTCGATATTCATCGTGTGCTCGATGACACCCTGCAATTGCTCGAGCCGCAGCTGCGAAGCAATCAAATCAAGATTGTGCGTGCCTACCATGAAGACACGCCGCAAGTTTTCGGTAACAGCGGAAAACTGCAACAGATCTTCACTAACCTGCTACTCAATGCTCGTGATGCTATTCCAGATGGTGGCAGCATCACCATCACTACTGAAAATGGAGACAACGATTCCCTGGTCGTTGAAATCGCGGACACCGGAATTGGAATCGCGGCCGAGAATGTCGCAAAGATTTACGATCCGTTTTACACAACGAAAGGTGTCGGCAGGGGAACCGGACTAGGTCTGGCAGTTTCTTACGGAATCATCCAGGAACACTCGGGCCACATTACTGTCGAGAGCGTACCCGGACGAGGAACCACCTTCCGTATTACTTTGCCAACCGTGCATCCTCGAGTGCGATTGCACGCCGTTGGCGACTAAAGCATCAAGTAAGCGTACAAAAACTGCAGCAGGAAACCGTATTGCACCGTTTTCCTCCTGCTTTTGTTTTATGTGCTGATCTCGCCTAAACTGACTTTTAGATTTTCATTAAAGCCTAGCCGCCGGGCCCATCAACCCGCCGTCGAAAACTGAAAGCAGCATGGCAAAAAAAGGTTCCATACTCGTAGTTGATGACGAAGAGATAATGCGTGATGTCTTGGAAACGCTGCTCTCCGCTGAAGGCTATCGAGTTGACCTGGCAAAGACCGGGGAAGAAGGATTGGAGTCGTACGGGCGACGCTCGTACGACGTTGTACTGCTCGACGTCTCAATGCCGGGCATCGGTGGCCTGAGAGCACTCGAGGAATTTCTCAAGATAGATCCGGAAGCCGCGATCGTAATGATTACGGCGTACGCGACGTTCGATACCGCAATTGCCGCCTGGGAACGAGGCGCCTTTGGTTGCATCCGCAAGCCTTTCCAAAACGAACAAATCACTGCCACGGTCGCCTCCGGAATAAAACGCCGGCGCAAGGAAGAAGAACGACGTACTTTGCGACGAGCGATGAGCCGTGCAGTTGATCGGGGCGAGATCGTCGGGCGTTCAGACGTAATGCAGGAGGTGTTTCGCCTCGTGGAGCAAGTCGCTCCCGCCCGTTCGACCGTGCTAATCACCGGCGAAAGCGGAACGGGAAAAGAACTCATCGCGAAGGCGATCCACGAAGCAAGCATGCGCACCGGAAAGCCGTTCGTGACAGTCAACAGCTCCAACATTCCTTCGGAGTTGCTGGAGTCCGAGCTCTTCGGCCACACACGCGGCGCTTTTACGGGCGCTGTCGCACTCAAGAAAGGACTATTCGAAGTTGCCGATGGCGGCTCGATCTTCCTCGACGAGATTGGTGATATTCCCCCCGAGACGCAGGTGCGGCTGTTGCGCGTGATCCAGGAACGAGAGTTCACGCCGCTCGGCGACACCACGCCGAGACGAGTTGATGTACGCATCATCGCCGCTACGAATATCGAGCTGAAGGAAGCGGTCAAGCAGGGAAGTTTTCGTGAGGATCTTTACTACAGACTCGCAGTAGTGCCGATTGAGTTGCCGCCGCTGCGCGATCGCCGTGAAGACATTCTGGCGCTGTCGCAGCATTTCATCCGGAAGTACAACGAAGAAAATGGACGACAGGTCTCGGAGCATATAGCTCCTGATGTCCTGGCGTTGCTCGAAGCTTATTCCTGGCCCGGTAATGTGCGCGAACTGGAGAACGCGATCGAACGTGCTGTGGTCATCGCGCCCGGCGATGAAGTGTCACGTGAGTGTCTGCGTCCGGAAATCAGCGATCCACAAGCGGCGGCTGCGAGATCTCATGAAGGCGCAAGTATGACCGCGGTCCACGACATCGGTCGCGGTATCAACTTCTACGACGAAGTCAGACGCTTTGAGATTGATCTGATCCGGCGCGCGCTTGATCAGACCGGCGGTCATCAATCGCGTGCCGCGCGACTGCTGGGAATGAACGCGACCACACTCAATTCGAAGATTAAGACGTACAATATCAATCTAAGGCCGTAAGAAGGGAGGCAGAAGGCGGCAGAAGTAAGAAGTCTTCGCAAGTGGTAGGGCGTTAGGGGATACCTTTAGGAGTAAAAGTGAGAAGACGTGATCTTGATGGCTGTCCGATTGCCGGTGCATTGCAGATGCTCGGCGACAAGTGGACGATGCTGATCGTGCGCGATCTCGCTCATGGCCCTCGGCGCACGATGGAACTCCATACCAACCTTCAACCGATCAGCAGTCGCACACTCGTTGCGCGTCTGCGCGACCTCGGCAAAGACGGGTTGCTTGATCGCACCGACTACGGTGGAAATCCTCCGCACATCGAGTATGCCCTGACGCAACGCGGACGTTTGCTGCTACCGCTACTCGACGCGCTTCGCGAAGTAGGTCAGGTGCTCGACTGTAATGAATGTGAGGATCGGAAAAAGAGGCGTGGTGAATACTGCGAGACCTGCCCAAGCAATGGCTATGTTCCCCAGGCGCGGCCGACTAATCCACCGCTTCGTGCGCCGCGCCGCGAGCGAGACGATTCAATAGTCCTGCTGTAACTCAATCAGCAAGCCGAGTACGGCGAGCAAATCTTCTTTCAGCACTCCGGTAATCAAGGCTCTTATAGCGGTCCCTGGACCACGCCTCGACTAGTCTGCCGAAGTAACGCACTCTGCTTTGTTGGAGACTACGTCGCCTTCGGTGGTAGTCATTGACTTGTGATCCTTCGAAACGTGCTCGCCCTCAATCGTGATCTCTTCACCAGTCGGCATTGCTACCGGCAGATGATCGAGGAACCGTTCAGCATCCAGGGCCGACATACATCCTGTCCCTGCAGCCGTTACTGCCTGTCGATAAACTGAATCCTGTACGTCGCCACAGGCAAACACGCCGGGAATGTTTGTAGCAGTTGAGTGGCCTGACGTCTGGATATATCCAACTTCGTCCATGTCGATCTGCCCCTTGAACAAGCCGGTATTTGGTTTGTGTCCAATCGCAATGAACACGCCGGTGCAGGGTAACTCCCGCTCCTCGGCTGTCCTCAGGTTCTGCAGCCGCACGCCGTGGACACCTTCCTCCGCAGTCCCCAGGATTTCTTCCACCGCTGTATCCCAGATGAATTCAAGTTTGTCGTTGCGATGGGCTTTTTCCTGCATGATCTTCGACGCCCTCAATCTATCGCGCCTGTGAACCACATACACTCGCTCGGCGTACCGCGTGAGGAAGGTCGCCTCCTCCATCGCAGTGTCACCGCCGCCTACCACGACTAAAACTTTATTGCGGAATGCCGGCAGTGGTCCGTCGCACGTGGCGCAAGCGGAGACTCCGTGTCCGCCAAAGCCTGCGGGCACCTTGGCTTCACCAGGAATCCCCAACCATTTCGCTGACGCCCCGGTAGCGATGATCAGCGTCTCAGTCTTGATGGTTTGTTCGTCGAGGTAAAGTGTAAAGGGTCGTTCCTGCAGATCCACTTTGGTAATCCATGCCTCCAGGAATTCAGTCCCAAAGCGGGCAGCTTGCTGGCGGAAGTCGGCCATGAGCTCCGGGCCCTGAACTCCTTCTGCAAAACCGGGGTAGTTTTCCACTTCGGTTGTGATCATCAATTGTCCGCCAGGCGCCGTCTGCTTCTCAGCGTC
>JBDTYQ010000042.1:0-30760 GCA_040005515.1 bacterium | reverse complement strand
CGTTAGCGACAAAGGCAAGGTAATCCCCAACGACTGCAAGATCTGTCACACGGTCCTGTCTGACTCGGCGCGGCCCTCAGTAGTTTCCAAGGATCCATCGGTTGTGCACCCGGTGGATCTCGGCGGTCTGGCCGATCGCAAATGCGAAACCTGCCACAAGGCCAACCAACCATTTAAACACCCGGTGAATCTGGGCGACATCTCGATGTTTCAGTGTGTTGAGTGCCATCCGCGAAAACAATAAAACGCGAGCTTGACTGCTGGATAATCCTAATTCCGTTTTTCTGTAACGAACCGTTCGTTTGCGGTCGCGTTGAACGCCCTTCACCATCGCAACCCCCGACCATATCGAATGGGGCGAGCGTCTCTAACGCCAGGGTGGAACACGAGGAAGTGTTTTGCTCTCGTCCCTGGCTTCAAACGGGGGAACGTCACAGGTGCGACGTTGTTCACGCCCCCAGCACTCCAGACAAAATGCAATTGCCGGATCGAACTCAAGTTTCGTGTCTTCGATCCATTTTCCGCATGCGCAACAGTTGCCATACGAACCTGACATTAATCGGTCGAGTGCGTCATCAACCTTTGTTAGTCGCGCCTGCAGTAAGCTCAGGTGCCAGGTTACGGAGTTCGCACTGTCCTGGTTTCGTGACGCATGAGTATCGGAGACTGAGTCCTGGATCACCGCTTCACAAATGCTTTCTCTTTCGGAGTGTAATCGGTTCCAAACCGCTGCTCCGCTCATATCGATAGGATTGTCCATTACTTGAATATTCATATTGGCGCTCATGATAGTCTCCTTCCCTTCGTCTAGCTCCTGGAACCTAACTTTCACAATGCAACGAAGGTGCCTCACAGTTACGAGTAAACTGTGCGAGTTTTGCGCCATTCGGTCCGTCACCTGAGGAAAGTTTCCCTTTGGTTGGGAAAAAGCTCGCTGCTGTCATGAACTTTGACCGACCTTCGCTCTGCTGATATTTTCTTTGTGACATTCTTCAGGCAACTCAAAATTACGACGCTATTATGAAATCTTCTGCGGCATTGACGCTCGCTCGGAATCATCCAAGGTCGGCTAAGAAATCATTGAAGAGCGCCGCGAGGCCGGCTTTGAAGCTTGAGGGGCTTAGACCTCCATTGAAATGGGCTGGGGGCAAACGATGGCTGGTTCCGCAGCTCGCCGAATTGTGGAAGCGGCAGAATCATCGCCGGTATGTCGAGCCGTTCTGTGGTGGCCTCGCCGTGGCGCTTGGGCTCGCGCCGAAAGAGGCTTTACTAAACGACATCAATCCCCACCTAATTAACTTTTACCGTCAGATTCAAGCGGGGCTGCGGATTTCGATCGAGGTTAGCAACGACGAGGAACTCTTCTACAAACACCGCTCGGCATTCAATCAGTTAATTGCAGAGGGTAAGGCCGCCAGTCCTGAAGCGGCACAGCTTTTCTACTTCCTTAATCGCACCTGCTTCAATGGCCTTTGTCGCTTCAATCAAAGCGGCGAATTCAACGTGCCATTTGGCCGCTACAAACGAATCAACTATCTTGCCGACTTTCAAGCTCAGCAAAAACTCTTCGCTAGCTGGACTTTCAGCAATCACGATCTGGCTTCACTGCCAGTGGATGCGGCAGACTTCATCTACGCGGATCCGCCTTACGATGTTGAGTTCACCACCTACAGCGCCGGCGGATTCTCGTGGGAGGACCAGGTGCGCACCGCGGAACTGCTGGCGGCACATCCCGGTCCCGTCGTGTTATCGAATCAGGCGACTCCCCGAATTATGAGTCTCTATGAGAAACTCGGGTTCAAACTTAACTACCTGAATGCACCGCGCCGCATAAGTTGTACGGGAGACCGCTCGTCGGCGCTCGAAGTCCTCGCAACTAAATTGGTGAGAGACTAACTCGGCAATGAATAACCTCGAACAGACCTGGCTCCCAGAGCTGGTTTACAGAAACGGTGCTTTCATTGCAGGTCTTAACGTAGTCTCTGACGCTTCAGGTAAGATCGCTCGCATCGACCCAACGGGCACTCACGCTAATGTAAGTCGTCTGGCGAATCGTGCTCTGCTCCCCGGTTTGATCAATGCTCACTCTCACGCTTTCCAACGTGTAATTCGCGGGCGGACTGAATACCGCACTGCTAATTCCAGAGACAGCTTTTGGACTTGGCGCGAGATGATGTACAGCGCGGCCGAGAGACTTTCGCCTGACGACCTTTATGACGCCTCTCGAATGGCGTTTCTCGAAATGGCCCTTAACGGGATCACGACGGTCGGCGAGTTTCATTACCTTCATAACCATGCGGCCGGAACGCCTTACGATGATCCGAATCTGCTCGCGAAGCAGGTTGTGCGCGCTGCGCGCGATGTTGGCCTGCGCATCGCCCTGCTGCGCGTAGCATATGCCCGGTCGGGTTATCAAACAGAAGTAAATCCGCAACAGGCGCGCTTCATCGAAAGCGACCCTGACGTCTACCTGACGAACCTCACTCGACTGCAATCTGATCTTGCTACGATCGACAAAGAGGCCTGGGTGGGAATTGCACCGCACAGCATCAGGGCAGTGCCGCTGGAGTATCTGCAGGACGTGATCAGCTTTGCAAACGAGCAGCAGCTGCCCGTTCACATGCACGTTGCCGAGCAAGCCGCGGAAGTTTCTGCTTGCATTCAAGAATACGGGAGATCGCCCGTCGCGTTGTTGGAGACTGAGGGTTTATTGAGCGAGCGATTTACCGGAGTGCATGTGATTCACATCACCCCGAAGGCCGCGCGCATGCTGGCTAACGCTAAGGCGACGGTTTGCGCCTGTCCCACCACCGAGCGCAACCTCGGTGACGGTATTGTTCCAGCTGAAATCTATTTCAAAGAGAACGTTCGCATCTCGCTGGGAACTGACAGCCACACACAAATCGATTTGTTAGAAGACGCTCGCGAGCTTGAATACAATATCAGGCTGCAGAAGATGGAGCGCGCCGTTTTAGCTCCCCAGGACGCAAATCTCGCGGACGGTTCGATTTCTGCCCTGGCCGCTCGACTCTTTGAGTGCGCAACGATTAATGGCGCTCGGAGTGTGGGTTCCCCGTGCGGTCAATTGGAAATTAATAGCCTTGCCGACTTCTTCACAGTTGATCTAAATGATCCCTCTATCGCTGGTTCCTCACGAGATGATCTCCTCTCGAATATTGTTTTCTCGCTCAGCAGGAATGCAATAAAAGACGTGGTGGTTGGTGGCAAACAAATCGTTGCCGACGGCAGACACGCCGCTCAGGATGAAATTGTCGAGCGGTTTGCCTCTCTGCAGCGAAGGCTGTGGAGCTAACATACGGATGCCGAGTTTAAGTTATCCCACACTACAGGAAACGCTGGCCCAGCTAGTGGCCATCGACTCTGTGTCGTCGCGTTCCAACCTCGACATCGTCGAATACCTAACTGCGCGGTGCGAGGCGATGGGTCTGGTGCTGAACCGTTTTCCATACCTGGACGCGAACGGCGTTGAGAAGGTGAATCTGATTGCGCTCGCGGGAACCGACTTCTCAGGAATTCCCGACGTGGAACTAACTCTCGTCGGACATACTGACACTGTTCCTTACGATCCAAACTGGGCCGAGGCGACGACTCTCATAGAGCGAGATGGCAAACTCTTCGGGCGCGGCTCCTGCGACACCAAAGGGTTTATCGCGGCTGCACTCAAGGCAGTTGAAAGTACGAATCTACAAAACCTTCGGCGACCACTTGCACTCGTCTTCACTGCCGACGAAGAAGTTGGATTACTCGGAGCCAAACGCCTCGCGGATCTCCGTCCCTTGCGAACACGCTATAGCATTGTCGGCGAGCCTACATCGTTGCAACCGATGCGTGCCGGTAAGGGCTACTGCCTGGCTGAGGTCGTGGTGCGCGGGCGTGAAGGACACAGCGCCTATCCTGCTTTGGGAACGTCTGCAATTTTTCGCGCCGCGCGCCTGATCAATGGCATTGAGAAGCGTCTCCCGCAATTGGAAGAAGACCAGCACACGGATTTCGATCCGCCTTACACCACCCTTAACGTAGGCATAATTCATGGCGGCACAGCAAAGAACGTAATCGCGGGTGAATGCCGTTTCATGCTCGAATGGCGCCCGATTCCGGGGCGGGCGTTTACCAGAGTCCTGGATCTCTTTAACGCGGCGTTGGCTGAAGAGAGAAGGCTGGATCCGGAATTCGAGTGCGAGATAGATGCCAGCCGTACCGATGCTGGGTTTGAAACGTCCGCTCAATCACCACTCGTTGAGTTGTTACAGAACCTGACAGGTAAAGCAGGAGGCACCGTGGCATTCGGCACGGAAGCCGCGCAGATGAAGGCGCTCGGGGCGGAAGCGGTCGTGCTCGGCCCGGGAAACATTCGCGTCGCCCATCAAACCGGGGAGTTCGTGCCGCTTGCAGAGCTGGACGGTTGTGTGAATATTCTTAGCCGGGCAATCGCTGACTTGTGTTGCTAAAGGTGTGGCGTCGCGCGGGGCAACTATTCAGGCTCCATTACATCGAACCACTCTACAAACGAAGACAGCTTTGGTTTTTGCTCGAAAAAGCGATGACATACATCTGAAAGAAATCCTGCCCGGACCTTCCGCAAGGAATTACATCAACTGAAGAATGCATCCTTGATCCGTACAAAGACGAAATACCATGAATCGATTTTCATACAAACTCGTTCACCTGACTCTGCTGGTTATTCTCGGTCTGGTACTTGGTTCGACCAGTCTGGCTCAAACGGCAACCCAATTTCCAACACAGCCAATGACGAGCAAGGAGATCGTAAGTCGCGTTTACGAACTCCCCAAACATCCAGAGAGACGCGATGAGATCGTCGAAGAGTTGCGTGCGAGGGGCATCGGCTTTCCGCTTACAGACGGGTTGCGTTCACTGGTCGCTACAAAGAGCGGCAGCGACCCGCTCCTGCGCCGTACGCTTGAAGAGGCTGAGCGCCGGCGTGTCAATCCAGCAGCGTCCAAGCTGCCGCCAGAGGCGGAAGCTACGGAACTCCTCGATCAAACACGGGCCATTACGCTGGCGGCAGCCGACGCAATGCCAGACTTCATAGTGAAACAACTGATCAGAAGAACGATCGCTTACGGCACCACCAACAATTGGATCCCTCAGGACACGCTTAGTATCGCCGTCGGTTATCGGGCAAATGCTGGTGAAGAGTATAAGGTGCTGACGATCAACGGCCTGCCGCTCGGCCAGGATGTACAGGAGAGTAAGGACTACAGCAAGTACGTTGGGGGCGCGAGTTCGAGCGGCGTTGAGTACATCTCCGCGCTCGCGGATCTCTTCAAACCTGATTCGCACACAACTTTCAAGCCTGTCGATACAGACTTGCTCCAGACGCATCGAACAGTCGTATATGAGTATGAGGTAAAGCTGCCTTACTCGAAGTTGACTCTTACCTCGGACAAAACGCGCACGGCCGACGTGGGATCTCGAGGACGCCTTTGGATCGATCGCGAGACCAACCGCGTGTTGCGCTTCGAACAGATCGCCACAGAGATTCCGCCAGACTTCCCCATTACCGCCGCCAGCAGTTTGATTGACTACGATTGGGTAACCATTGGCGAACGGAAGTATGTCTTGCCCACGCATTCGGAAATTCTGATCACTTCAGTGAATAAGAGTCAGTCGCTCCAGAGTCGTAACGACATTCGGTTTCGTGGCTATCAGAAATTCGGCGCCGAGCTGAAAGTCATTGACGAGATCGATGAGAAGGACTTTCCTCCAGACAAGCCATAACGCCAAGGAAGGGGCTAGCTCTCTTCCTCCGCATCTCTGTGTCTCTTCATCTCCAGGTCTCCGCGTCCCCCATTCCCGTCTCCTAATCGGCAGCCGCTGCTGACTTCTCTCCACCGCTCTGCGATAATCAAATCATCGTACGAATGTTGCTCTAGTAATCTAATTTCCTGTCGACCGAACCGCCGCCCTTGTGCTGCGTCCCCTTAATTCATGAGTGAAGTGATGGATAGAGTTCGCGGCGTGCGGGAGTTACCGCTCTTTCCACTGCCGCTCGTGTTATTTCCCGGCGTGCCCCTGCCGCTGCATATTTTTGAACCTCGCTACCTCCAGATGCTGAACGATGTGCGCGCGAGCAATAATTTCTTCGGGCTCTCTTACTTCGATCCCAGCGAGTCAGAAAGAGAACTTCCGCCTCCCGGCCACATTGGTTGCGTAGCGGAAGTGGGCGAATCGCAGCCACTCCCTGATGGCCGTTCAAATATCTTGACGGTTGGCCTGATTCGCTACCGCGTTGAAGACTACGTCGAGCGGGGCGATCCTTACCTCGTGGGCCGCGTCAGTTTTTTCGAAGACGAAGAAGAAGATGAAAGTCTGATCGGAGAAAGCTCGCGCGAGGTTGCCGATACCTTCACACGGATCGCGCGCGCGGTCAGAATCATTAATGATGAGCGAACCAACCTGCCGGATATTTCCGATACGGATCCACAACGTCTTTCATTCCTGGTTGCCGCAGCTATTGAGATTGATACGGACGTCAAACAGGAGCTGCTCGAGCTTCGCTCGACCTCCACGAGGCTCGAGAGGCTAAGCGAACTGCTCGGTCGCGCTGTTACCAATTACGAGGAGCGAGCTCGCATTCACGAACTGGCGAAGGGCAATGGCCACAGCGGCAAGAAAATCGACCTTGAGTGATCACCTGATCTCGATGCAACGAGAAGCAAAGCAGCAAGAGTCCGGTCAGGTTACGGTACGTGTGCTTTTTTTCGGCGCCGCTCGCGATGCCGCAGGGCGCCCGGAAACCACGCTCTCGTTGAGCGCGCCGGTGAATGCAGGTGCTGCGTTCGAGCAGGTACTGTCCGAGTTCCCTGAACTACGGCGGTTTGGACGATCGCTTCTGTTTGCGTTGAATGAGGAATACGCCGTGCCCGATCGTGAAGTGAGCAATGGCGATGAGCTGGCCGTCTTTCCGCCAGTCAGCGGTGGGTCGGATGAAGCCGCGGCACTGGAAGTTGAAATGAAGACCTTTGATTTCTTCGAACTAACAACAGATGCAATCGATGTTGGTAACGTCGCTCGTCGCGTAGTTCTTCCTCAGTGCGGTGCAACGGTAACGTTGGATGGATATGCGCGGGGCTGGACCAAAGGCCGTCGTACCCTGCACCTTGTTTATGAAGCGTACGCGCCCATGGCTTTGAGTGAGATGCGACGCCTGGCGCAACAGGCACACGAACGCTTCGCCATCGCTTACATCGGCATTGTCCATCGCACAGGCAAGCTGGAGATTGGTGAGACAAGCGTTGTCATTGCCGTTGGTGCGCCACACCGTGGTGCGGCGTTTGAGGCCTGTGAGTGGGCCATCCGTGAGCTCAAACGAATCGTTCCAATTTGGAAGAAGGAGTTTTTCGAGGACGGAGAAGTTTGGGTGGAAGGTGAAGGGAGACCTGATAGTGTTTGACGACAGTCAGGCCTCCAGGTAACAAATCAGCTCGCCGGTATGTCTTCAGTAACTTCCTCAGCCGCCGCCTCAACCAGCGAAGCACTCGTCACCATGTCACCCGCATCAGTCTTAATCAGACGAACTCCCTGAGCACTGCGACCGGTCTTGCGAATATGCGCCGCCTCAAGCCGAATTAGTTTTGCCTGCTGGGTAATGATCATGATCTCCGAGTCGTCTTCAACAGGAAACACTGCGACCACTTTGCCAGTCTTCTCAGTTGCCTTCATGTTAATGACGCCCTTGCCGCCGCGTGATTGCAGGCGGTAAGTCGTAATTGAAGTTTGCTTGCCGTAGCCCAGCTCCGACACTGACAGCATTCGTTCGCTGTCATCCGCCGAGACCGGACAAACGGAAACGACGAAGTCGTCCGGCTTGAGAGTAATGCCGCGGACACCGCGAGTCGCCCGGCCCATGGGCCTCACGTTCTTCTCGTCAAAGCGGATCGCCATGCCGTTATGAGTAGCGATAAATATTCTCTTTGTCCCATCCGTCAACACTACATCCAGGAGTTCGTCGCCCTCGTCGACGTTGATGGCAATGATGCCGTTAGTGCGGATGTTCTGGAAGTTATCAAGTGAAGTCTTCTTGATAACGCCCTTGCGAGTGACCATCAGCACGTGACGACCCTCAGAGAATTCGCGCACAGGAACTACACCTGCAAGTTTACGATCGGAAGGAATACTGATCAGATTCACGATCGCTTTGCCCCGAGCCGAAGCAGCGGCGTCAGGCACTTCGTGCACTTTGATCTTGTAGACCATGCCATCGTCAGTGAAGATCATCAGGTAGGCATGGGTTGAAGCGATGAAAAGGTGCTCGACAAAATCATCGTTCTTGGCAGCCGCCCCAAAGCGACCTTTCCCGCCACGGCCCTGTCGTTGGTAAGTGGTGATCGGGGTGCGCTTGATGTAACCACTATTGGTTACCGTGATCGCCACATCTTCATCAGCGATGAGATCTTCAATCGAAAACTCGGCGCCCGCGTCGATGATCTCGGTCCGTCTGGCGTCTCCAAATTCAGCCTTTACCTCTTCCAGCTCCGTTTTAATAACGCTCCGCAGCGCGCTCTCGTTTGAAAGAATGTTCTCGAGCTCGGCGATGTGCTTGATGATTCCTTCGTACTCGTCGGTGATCTTCTGACGCTCGAGCGCGGAAAGACGACGCAACTGAAGATCGAGGATCGCCTGAGCCTGAATTTCAGAGAAGGCAAGCCGCTCCATCGTCTTCTGCAGTTTACCCAGATAGGTTTTTAGCGCCGTATCGGTTGGCGCGCCTTTCCAGGTCTTCACTTCGCTCATGGTCGACATCTGTGCCGTGAGCCAGAGCCGGGCTTCGTCAACCGATCGCGAATTCCGAATCAAGGTGACGATAAAATCCAGAGCATCAATCGCTTTGGTCAACCCTTCCAGAATATGCGCACGGGCACGGGCCTTTCTGAGCTCATACTCAGTACGTCGGCGCACAACTTCGCGGCGAAACTCGATGAAGCACTCGAGCATCTGTTTAAGATTCAGAACTCGAGGTTGACCGTTGACGATTGCCAAGTTGATGACGCCGAACGACGACTGCATCGGAGTCAGCTTGTAGAGCTTGTTGAGAATTACCTGCGGCACTGCATCACGTTTTAGCTCCACCACGATGCGCATGCCTGTGCGGTCGGACTCATCCCGCAGGTCCGATATTCCTTCCAGTTTCTTTTCGTTGCTCAACTCGGCGATGCGCTCGATGAGGCGCGCTTTGTTGACCTGGAATGGAATCTCAGTGATCACAATCGCATCGCGTTCCTGCGAGCCACGACCGATCCGGTCGATGCCCGCCCTCGCACGCAGCTGCAAGATCCCCCGACCCTCGAGATACGAACTCTTGATCTCTTCGCGTCCATAGATGAAGCCGCCTGTGGGGAAGTCGGGGCCCGTTACAATCTTCGTCAGGTCAGTGATCGGGACGTCGGGATCTTTCAAAAGGGCGAGGGTCGCCTCAACAATCTCCGTCAGATTGTGCGGCGGAATTTTGGTAGCCATGCCGACTGCGATTCCATCTGATCCGTTGATCAGCAGATTCGGAATTCGCGTCGGAACGACCTTTGGCTCGCTAAGGGATTCGTCGTAGTTAGGCTGGAACTCGACAGTCTCTTTCTCGATGTCAGCCAGGATTTCGTTGGTGATCTTGGCCATGCGGACTTCGGTGTAACGCATCGCCGCTGCTGCATCACCATCAACCGAACCAAAATTACCCTGACCGTCGATTAGCGGATAGCGCATTGAAAAATCCTGCGCCAAACGGACAATCGTATCGTAGACCGGCAAGTCGCCGTGCGGATGGTACTTACCGATCACATCACCGACGATGCGCGCGCTCTTCTTGTACGCCTTGTTGTATTGGTTGCCCAGCTCGTGCATCGCCCACAGGACACGCCTGTGAACCGGCTTGAGGCCGTCGCGAACGTCGGGAAGTGCGCGACCGATGATTACCGACATCGCGTAGTCAAGATACGATCGCCGCATCTCATCTTCGATGTTTATATGATTACGTTCAGTAGTTTCCATCCTATTGACCTTTCCAGTACAATCCGCCGCGTAAGTTACCGTTCTATTCTTCGCCGCATGAGCTGAATCCAAAGCAAAGCAATGCCGCGGACTCCTTCGATAGAAGCCTCTTCAACAGGCCTTTTGCATTGCTGATTCAAGCCTTCTTGATGCTCGCGAGACAGGTACCACATGGGCTTAGAAGCACGCGCTATTGTAGCCTGAGCCTCGTCTTTTGGCAAACCGTCCGCCCCTCAGAAAGTCTAATGGAATCAATAGCTTCAATGGATATTCAGACATAGGAAAAAGCCGCTCACCCAAGATAGAAAGCTGCCTGTCTCCGAGCCCGCTTTCGCTTGCTGATTTGAAATGCCCAAGAAGAAAAATGAGCACCGGATTCGCGAGCGTTTGGAGTTAAGACTTCCCGTGCGCGTGGTATGTCGCGAGACGCCGGAGTTTGAGTGGACCGAGGTAACAAGACTCTTAGAGGTTACTCCTTTTGGCGCCGGCTTCACTCTCAAACGACCGATCGAGAAGGGTCGTTTGCTCCATATGACGATTCCGATGCCGCGACAGTTGAGAGTTTTCGACCACGTTGAAGACCAATACAAAGTATGGGCGCTGGTGCGTTACGCGAAACCGATCGCGCCGAAAGATGGCGTTCCAATGTTTGAGGTTGGCGTGGCCTTTGTGGGAAAGCGACCACCGAAAAGCTTCGAAGAGGATCCTTCTCAACGTTATGAGATTGCGGCATCAGTAACGGAGGCTATGTCGCTTTCAGAAGAATCCGAGGAGATGATCGCCCCCCTGCACTCGTCAAACGATAGCGACGAAACTCGTCACAATATTCCAGCTGATATGCTGCTCGAAATTATTGACGAACAAGGCGGGGTAGTCTCGTCGGAAAGCACCGTGAGCGAAAACATCAGCCTTCAAGGCGCGACGATCTTCACAACTCTAACGGTGCCGGTCGGGCGTTTTGTCCGGTTGACGAGCCAGCAGTTCAAGATAACCATTTATGCGGCGGTGCGGGCACGCAGCACGGGAGCCGATGGAATTCCTCGTATCCATGTCGAATTCATCGATCGG
Organism: bacterium; assembly: GCA_040005515.1. Classification (GTDB taxonomy): domain Bacteria; phylum Acidobacteriota; class Blastocatellia; order Pyrinomonadales; family Pyrinomonadaceae; genus PSRF01. Next base: position 19,669 of record JBDTYQ010000042.1, on the reverse strand, counting down.
GAATGGCCCTTATGACAAACGCGGTTTCCAGCGCCGAGCCATTTCGGCTTATTTCGGTTGAGATTCATGCCTGATCGTCAATCCATCATCATCCCTCGCGCTGTTCTTCTCGTTGAGATCGATCGGCGCTGTTTATTTCCTGACTGTATTGCGAGGACAGCAATCGCGTTGACGCGCGATGAAGCCGGACAATATCGTGGCTTTGAGTGCGAAGAATGCAAACGGTGGAACGACGACAAGCTTGCGGAGTCTGAGGTCCCGCATTCCTGGAGTGAACTAAGAGAAGGCGGCGGTTTGATACATTAGATCGTGCGTCCTTATCATTTAGTATTTTGACTAATAACGCGTGAAAGCTGCCCGCGAAACAGTTCATACAGGATCGAGAGCGGACTCAGAAGTTCTGCCGCAACCGATTATCAACATCATGAGACCGGTCCTCGGTCTCATGGGCCGCGGTGTTTGGAACCTCAGTCAAAAGGGATTGGATAATATTCCTGCAAAAGGTGGTGTGATCATCGCCTCAAATCACCAGTCGTACCTTGACCCGTTTCTAATCTCTATTCCCATCGACCGCCCGCTTCGCTTTTTGGCGTGGAATGCGGCATTAAAGTGGCCGCTCGCGGGAAAGGTGATGAGACTTCTGGGAGCTTGGCCCTTGCAACTACAAGGCAGCGATCCCAGCGCGATTCGCCGTTCGATCCAATGGCTGAAAGACGGTCAGGCGCTGGTTATTTTTCCCGAGGGTGGGCGAGGAGAGCCGGACGGCTCGATGATTCGATTCAAAGCAGGTGCGGTGCGGATGGCCCTGGAGGCGAATGTTCCGATTCTTCCGGTAACGATCCGGGGCGCCAACGAGGCCTGGCCTAAGAGTAATCTGCTACCACGAACGGCGCGGGTCCAGGTTACCTATCATCCGCTTCATCACGTGGAGCAGCGTTCGGGAGAAGAGACCCGCGCCTGCGCGCGACGCGAGAGCGATCGCCTTGCGGAAATCATCGGCTCGGGGTTGTGAGATTCCGCCGACCGCGCCAATCTCCTACCTACTTTCAAGCACTCGCATCATCGGCCCGTGAACAATGCCATTGCTCGCAAGCACCTTTGCTGAGTAGATATCCAACGGTGCACCTGCAAAATTGCTGACCCTGCCCCCCGCTTCTTCTATCAAGAGCACGCCTGCAGCTACATCCCACGCGTTCAATCCATCTTCCCAGAAACCGTCGAAGCGTCCACAGGCAATGTAAGCCAGGTCGAGTGCTGCTGAACCATCACGTCTTACGGCCTGCGCCGCCAGAGTGAACTTCACAAACTCGGCCGCGAAATCAGGGCGCTCGCGAACATCGTAAGGAAAGCCTGTGCACACCATGGCGCGGTTCAATTCCGCGACATCCGAGACGTGCATCGGTCTTTCATTCAACGTCGCGCCCTGTCCGCGCTCGGCAGCGAACATTTCATCTCGCACTGGATCGTAAACTACGCCCAGTTCCAATTTCCCTGCATGTTCGACGCCGATGGAGACACAAAAACAGGGATATCCGTGTGCGTAGTTGGTGGTGCCGTCCAGCGGATCGATGATCCACTTCCATTCGTTCGCTTGAGAACTATTGTGGTCGGATTCTGAGGCGCCGGATTCCTCGGCGAGGATCGCATGGCGAGGGTAGTGAGATTTGATCCGTTCGATAATCAACTTCTCAGAAGCGAGATCGGAGTCGGTAACGAGGTCGATGGTCCCCTTGTTGGAAACCTGCGCACGGCCGAGTCGATCAATCAGAATGCTTCCGGCGTCCCTGGCGGTTTGAATGAGGAAGTTAAGCAATCGAAGCTCTCCCGAGACTATCTTGGTGGCGCGAGCCTTTGCGACGTTAGTTTCAGGATTTCCTGAATCTGACGGTCCCAATATTGCCAGTCGTGTTTGCCAGGAAGCTCGCGATATTCGTGCGGGATTTTCTTTTCGAGCAACAATCCAACTAACGCCCGGTTGTCCTGGAAAAGGAAGTCTTCGGTGCCACAATCGAGATACACAAAGGGTAGACTCTTTACAGTGTCCGCAGAAACCTGACGCACCAATTTAAATACATCGTTATCCGCCCGCGTGGGCGAGCCCATCGGACCGAAAATGTTTAGGAGCGACTTCTTAATAGACTCCGAATTTTTTAGGTCGGCATCGGTCCAGTTTGCCGCGCCGAACGCGCCGCTCATTGAAGCCACGAAGGCAAACAGATCAGGATGCTTGAATCCGAACTTGAGAGCGCCGTAACCACCCATCGAGAGACCGGCCACAGCCCGACCGTCGCGCTCCTTGCTGACCCGAAAGCGTTTTTCGACGTCCGGAATCAGCTCCTGCAAAATGTAAGACTCATACTTATCGGCGGGAACAGTGGCGCTGTCCGTATACCAACCGTTTCCGCCTTCAACCATCACTACAAAGAGATCGTAGTGCGTGGCGTAAAGGGCGATGCGCGTCTTGTCGATCCAGTTTGCACTCTCGCCGGTCAGGCCGTGAAGCAGATAGATCACGGGAAAACGCTTTTGCTCTTTGTCAGCGCTGTAATAGTTCACGGGGAAGAGCACGCGATAATTGATCGATCTGCCCAGCAGCGCGCTCTTCAGCTCCAGCTGTTGCACTGGTGGATCGCGTTGCGCATAACCCGACGCCGGCACGAGCAACAGTAGAAAGAGGACTGCAAGCTTTTGGTATCTAATTAACCTCGTCATTGGCGTCACTCCGTGTTTGCGAGCATTGGTATTTGAATTCCTTTCTCGCGGGCAGTCGTTTCCGCTGCTTCATATCCCGCATCGACGTGACGAGCGACGCCAATTCCGGGATCGTTCGTCAGCACGCGATTCAGCCGCTTTGCGGCTTCAGGAGTGCCGTCAGCGACTGAGACCTGACCGGCATGCAACGAGTAACCGATTCCGACTCCACCGCCATGATGGAAAGAAACCCAACTGGCGCCACTCGCCGTGTTCAAAAGCGCATTCAGAATGGGCCAGTCAGCCACCGCGTCTGAACCATCCTTCATAGCTTCAGTTTCGCGAAACGGTGAAGCTACTGAGCCGGTATCGAGATGGTCACGGCCGATCGCTATCGGCGCCGCGAGATCTCGGCGCTTAACCATATCGTTGATCGCCTCGCCCATTTCTGCCCGTTCGCCGTAGCCCAACCAGCAGATTCGCGCAGGCAGTCCTTGAAATTGAACGCGGTCGCGGGCGAGACGCAACCAACGATTCAACGTCTGGTCTTCAGGAAAGAGTTCGAGGGCGAGATCATCCGTCTTGCGAATATCAGCTGGATCCCCAGAGAGCGCTACCCACCGAAACGGACCCTTTCCCTCGCAGAAGAGCGGGCGAATGTATTCCGGAACGAAGCCCGGGATTTCGAACGCATCAGTACAACCAGCATCCAACGCCTGCTTTCGAATGTTGTTGCCATAGTCGAACGCCACCGCGCCGGCACGTTTGAATGTCAACATTGCCTCCACGTGCTGAGCCATCGATTGAGTTGACCGTTCCACGTAAGCGCGAGGATCTGATTGGCGGAGGTCCGCAGCCTCATCGAGAGTTAGCCCTGCGGGAACGTAGCCGTTCAGTGGATCGTGGGCACTCGTCTGATCGGTGATTGCATCAACCTTGACACCACGACGAACCATCTCGGGAAGCACTTCGGCACAGTTGCCTACGAGGCCGACTGAGAGCGCTCGGCCGTTCGCGCGCGCGTCTTCGCAAAAGTCGAGCGCTTCATTCAGAGTCAACGCGATCCGATCGCAATAGCCGGTGCGAACGCGGCGGTCGATTCTTGCCGGATCGACGTCGATTCCCAAAAACACGGCTCCGTTCAGGGTTGCCGCGAGCGGCTGAGCGCCACCCATGCCACCCATTCCGCCGGATACGACGAGCTTGCCGCTGAGGTCTCCATCGAAGTGTCGATCAGCCATCGCCGCGAAAGTTTCGAAAGTTCCCTGAACGATCCCCTGCGTGCCGATGTAGATCCAACTACCTGCTGTCATCTGGCCGTACATCATCAGACCTTTGCGCTCGAGTTCGTGAAAGTGATCCCAGTTGGCCCACGCCCCGACGAGGTTTGAGTTCGCGATTAGAACTCGTGGCGCGTACTCGTGCGTTTGAAAAACCCCAACAGGTTTCCCGGATTGGATCAGCAACGTTTCATCGTTTTCAAGTTCCTGCAGTTCGCGAACGATCGACTCGAATGCAGGCCAGTTACGAGCAGCTTTTCCCGCTCCGCCATAGACAATCAACTCATCCGGACGTTCAGCAACGTCCGGGTCAAGGTTGTTCATGAGGCAGCGCAACGCGGCTTCCTGGTGCCAGCCTTTGCAGGTGAGCCTCGGGCCGTGTGGGGCTTTAACTAATCTTGCGGGCATTGATTCCTGGACCGAGGCAACGGCTATTCGGGATTCCAACTATTCCAAAGGCGGTTGAACCAACCACTGTCTTTCTTCGTCAACTGCTCGAGTTCGCCGGAATCGAGCCAGACACCACCACACTTCTCGCAAGGGTCAACTTCCACTTCTTCAAACTTGCGCGCTTGCAGCGCGCCGTCACACCTGGGGCACTGCATGGAGGATGTGCCGGCGGTTTTCGCTGCGGTAGCGACTGCCATTTTCGCGCGCAGCTTGTCCACTGCCTCCTGATTTTTGCGGTGGAAATATTCCTCTTCCAAGCCCTTCCTGCGATCATCAAAAATATCTGACATAGTTCATCCTCCAAAACTATCAGCGGCGTTTCTAAAGCGCATCGAACTCGCCCCGGCGGATTGCTGCCGCGATCTTTTGAATATCATTCGACATGGAACGGTCGGCCTGAAGTCGAGGCACATGTGAGCGAACCATGTCACGGGCACGCTGAACTCCGCGACCCGGAGCCAACGGGGCTCGGTACTCCAGCGACTCGGCTGCAGTAATCAGCTCGATCGCCGTGACCAGCTCTGCATTGTCTACAACCGAACGGAACTTCGTGGCGCCGGTCATGCCCATCGAAACGTGATCCTCCTTGCCACCATCCGTCGGCAGGTTATCCACACTCGCCGGATGAGCCAGCACCTTGGCTTCACTCAGCAGTGCCACGGCTGTGACCTGAAGCATCATGAAGCCGGACGAAATACCGGGATGCGCGGTCAAAAATGGGGGCAGACCTTCATTCAAATCAGGATTGACCAACCTGTCGACGCGCCGTTCGCTGATACTAATGAGATCTGTCAACGCAATCGTGGCGTAGTCGAAAGCCAGTGCGAGCGGCGCGCCATGAAAATTTCCGCCGGACAAGACTTCGCCCGTCTCCACAAAAACCAGGGGATTATCAGTCGCGCTGCCGGTTTCCGTTTCCACGATATCGCGCACGTGGTCCAGCGCGCCGCGCACTGCGCCATGCACTTGCGGCATGCACCGCAGGCTGTAGGCATCCTGCACGCGCGGGTCGTTAGCCAGATGCGATGTGCGAATTTCACTCTCGCTCAATAGCTCTCTAAGGTGATTCGCAACCTCGATCTGACCAGGATGAGGGCGCACATTCTGAATTCTTTCGTCGAAAGCCACGGGAGTGCCGCGCAAACCTTCAAGACTCATGGCGCCGGCAACATCTGCCACGCGCACGAGTCGTTGAGCGCGATGCAACGCCAGCCCGCCGACAGCGCCCATCGCTTGAGTTCCATTGAGGAGCGCGAGACCCTCCTTTACTTCAAGCGCAAGAGGTTCAATGCCGGCGCGGCGCAGCGCATCCGCCCCGGTCATTCGTTCGCCTTTGAAGAAGGCCTCGCCCTCACCAATCACCGTGAGCGCCAGATGAGCAAGCGGAGCAAGGTCACCGCTCGCTCCTACTGATCCCTTTTCCGGAACCACCGGCGACACGCCACGATCGAGCATAGCAATCAGCGTCTCAATGATCGCGGGGCGAGCGCCACTGTAGCCACACGCGAGGACATTTGCGCGCAGCAATAACATCGCGCGTGCTTCGGCTTCCGAAAGAGGCGAGCCCAGACCGCACGCGTGACTACGCACAAGATTCAGCTGCAGATCACGCAGATCTGAGGGCTCGATGCGTACGTCAGACAGTTTGCCGAAGCCTGTGTTCACGCCGTAAACAGTGCGACCTTCGGCTACGATCTTCTCGACAATACGACGCGCTTCGAGGCAACGCGCGCGCGCCTCCACAGCGAGACTTACTCGCGCTCGACCTTCAGCAACATCTGCGACCTGCTGAAGGGTAAGCCTTTGTCCGTTGAGCTCGATCATGAAATGGAAACAGACGAAGACGGCGGCCCAACGAGGAAGCAGTGCAAGCTGATCACTTCCTGTTTGGACTCGCGGTCGTGCCCTTTTAACCTAGCGTCTGATCAGTGGTTCTAAAGGTACCTGTCTGTCGGGTGTCTCACTAATGTCGATGGACCGCGTATCTCGATCAGGGGTTTCAGAAATATCGATCTTTCTAAATTCGCCGGTCATAGTTGAACTGCGAACTCGCTGCCGCGCGCGTTTTGCTCGCACGGTAGTTCGTCCGGTGCCGGTCGCTGCACGCGTCCACTTTTTCATGGTGCGCAACGGTCGGAGTGAAAACTCATGCTGCGGCAAAACTTCACCGGTGGCTTCGCGCAGCCGAACTGTGCCGATCGCGAAGATCGCGATGGCCGCATTGAAGATTACCCCAACTACAAAGACCAGCCAGCCGGGGACTACGCCGACAACGGCGCGATCCAGGAAGGCGTTGAAGTCTCTGGCCGGCAACGGATGTAGATAGACTTTAAGATTCCAACTCAGCGCGAGCAGTGCGAAGATCCAAAGATAATTGCGCCGCAGCCTTCTGCCCACGGCTTCCCATTCACTAATTGTGAAGTGGGGCGTGATCAAATCTGATGCGAGGTGTTCTGCCCACGCCTGGTCGGTGGGTGAATTGTCCGGCGCCAGTAATTGCGCAAAGTATCCCGTTTCCAGCACGCGTACCCGGCTCGACCAGATTTCATAGTAACGATAACGACGCGCTTCCATCAGCAGAAAGATAGCAACGAGAATCGAGTTGATCGGGATAACAAAATGTGGGTTGCTTGGCGAGCTAAACACGAACGAGAGCGTCGCGCCTGCGGTAAGTACGGCCCAATTGGTCGTGGTATCAAGACGATTGCGCCAGGTATTCGAGCGCTGCACCTCACCACGATAGAAATGAATCATCGCGGCGTTGAATTCTGCGGGGACCATGCGTCGCATCATCGCTGTCGGCGTTTGCCCACTGCGATCGTTGGCCGGATTTTCAGGGGCAGATGCAGCGGGCCGCAGTCGTCCCGTCCCCCGTTCCTGAGACAACGGGCCACTTCCTCTTTGCTGTGCTTCCATGGTCATCTAGTGGATCGAACTGTAGTGCCGGCGGGTATGCTCGGAACGTTCACTCGTGGATCTCATAATAGCACGCGGTAAAGACGCGATTGTAATGAAGTTCGAGCAAATGTCGGTGATCTGTGTAGTGAAATCGCTGAAATTAGGCGTGCTTGACAGTCTTTGACTGGCACACCTATAGTTCATTTTTCCGTTATTTGACTAATTCTTTTCTATCGTTAACTGCAGCCGTGAAAATGGACTCCGATGCGCAGTGGATGGCGCGAGCAGTTGCCGCCGCGCTTGAGGCTGAGTCGCGGGGTGAAGTTCCAGTCGGTGCTTGCGTCGTCAGCGGAAGGACGTTGTTAGCAGTCGCGGGAAACAGAACGCGCACCGATCGCGATCCTACTGCCCACGCGGAAATCGTCGCCCTCCGAGAAGCCGCACACAAGCTGGGAAATTACAGGCTCACAAATACTGTCGTCTATTCCACGATTGAGCCGTGTGCTATGTGTGCCGGAGCGCTAATCCAGGCGCGGGTGAAACGATTGGTTTATGGCGCACGCGACGAACGGGCTGGAGCAGTTGAATCGAGATTTCGAATTTGCGATTCAGATTTCCTAAATCATCGCATTGAAGTATCGACGGGCGTGCTTGAGGCCGAATGCCGGGAACTGATGCAGAAGTTTTTTCGGGTACGGCGGAAGACAAAGGATGAGAGTGAACTAAAGGATGAAGACTGAAGACGGACGGAGGAAGAGATGACCGACACGGAGACGGGGAGACACGGGGAGCAGGGAAAGCGGTCGATCCGGCGCGATCTTCTCCAGTTCACCGTGTCCCCGAGTCGATTTTTCATCCTTCATCCTTCTTATGGAGAGGTCGCATAGTGGCTTAGTGCACCGGTCTCGAAAACCGGAGTGGGGGAAACTCCACCGTGGGTTCAAATCCCACCCTCTCCGCCACAGATTTCGGATTGCTGATTGCTGATTGTAGAATTTGAATTGTGATTGGAGGCCGCGGCTGATTCGCAAGTTTCAAATGCGCAATCGCAAATCAGAAATCAGCAATCCCACGGGAGAGGTGCAAGAGTGGTTGAATTGGCAGCATTGGAAATGCTGTGAACGGGAAACCGTTCCGTGGGTTCGAATCCCACCCTCTCCGCCAGAACATTTGTGATTGCCAATTGTGGATTGCCGATTGACGAATTGCTGATGTCACACGAAAGCTTTCGAGAAGCGAGGCACGCGAGTCTCGTTAATCGAGAATGGGCAATCGGAATTCGGTACTCGCAAGAGGAGAGATATGGACGACAATAAACTGGCAGCAGAAGAAGCGCGACGCTCCGTACAACATGAAAGTGTGAAAGCACAGGTTGAAGGAGACGTAAACGCAGAAATTGCCGAGAAGGCGAGCCAAGGTCCGCCGCCAGGTGAGGCGCGCAGAATCGAGAATGTCGCCGGACAATTTCGCGCCAAGGCTGTCGATGAGGTCGTTGACACCGAGCGTGAAGTAGAGCGGTCACGTGGGTTGGCGCGCTTCTCACAAATCGTCGACTACATTTTCTTTTTGATTTACGCCTTACTGGGGATGAGGTTTCTGCTTGCTTTGCTCGCCGCCCGCAGTACGGCAGGGTTCGTGCAGTTCATCGTCGCCATCACAAACCCGTTCTATTTGCCTTTCAGAGGCATCGTCGCCAGTCCCGCCACACAAGAGGGCCACACGCTGCTGTTGCCCATCGTTGTTGCGATCATCGCTTATCTGCTGCTGCACCTGGCCATCAATGGTTTGCTGCGCATGCTGGCGCACCGCAAGACGGCGATATGACGATTGGCGATTGCCAATTGGAAATGCTTTGACAAGTTATCAGACTTCGGGCTCCGCACAACGCTCGTCTTGTGAACCCCGCCAGGCCGGGAACGGAGCAACGGTAGCAACGGCAACGTGTGTTGCGGGTAAGTCCGGAGTCTGGCCAATTCAAAAGGATGAGGGATGAGGGATGCATCTGAAAATTAGCCCCGCAAGCTAGTTATCTTTCTTCATCCTTCCGCCTTATCCTACCCTTTCGTCCTTCATCCTTTCTTCCTATGTCTTATCAAGTAATCGCGCGTAAATGGCGTCCGCAAAGCTTCGACGAAGTAACGGGACAGGAACCGATCACCCGTACCCTGCGAAACGCCATTGACCACGAACGGCTGCACCACGGATATCTTTTCTCCGGTGCGCGTGGTGTCGGCAAGACAACGACCGCGCGACTCCTTGCCAAGGCGCTGAACTGTCATAAGTCTCAGGGTCCGACACCCACGCCTTGTCGCACGGATGATCCCGATGCCTGCCCCTCGTGCCGCGAAATAACTGACAGCCGTTCTATCGATGTCCAGGAAATCGACGCCGCATCGCACACCGGTATCGATAATGTCCGCGACACAATCATCGGCACCATTGGCTTCGCTCCGGCCCGCGATCGTTACAAGATTTTCATCATCGATGAAGTTCACATGCTTTCAACGCCGTCATTCAACGCTCTGTTGAAGACGATTGAAGAGCCGCCGCCGCGTGTTGTTTTCATCATGGCGACGACCGAACGGCACAAAGTACCGGAGACGATCCTGTCTCGATGTCAGCAGTTCGAGTTCAAGACAATCGCTACTGCCAAGATTCTCGAGAGGCTGAGGCTCATCGCCGACGCTGAAAAGATCTCCGTCCCTGACGACGCGCTGCGCGAGGTTGCCAGATGGGGCGAAGGCTCTATGCGCGACGCGCAGTCAGGCTTCGATCAGGTAATTAGTTTTGCCGGCACAAAGATTCTGAAGGAAGACGTTGAACTCGCGCTCGGCGTTGCGGGCGCTGACACCCTGATTCGAGTCATCAACGGAATCGCCGAACACAAACCAGCGGAAGCACTCGCTGTCGTTGAAAACGTGGTCATGCGTGGCCACGACCTGCGAAACTTCTGCAAAGACTTACTTGCCCACTTGCGCGACCTGCTCGTCGCCAAGGTTTCGGGCAGCGATGAACTGTTGGAATCGGCGGTCGTAGATAAAAATGAGTTGAAACGTCAGGCTGCTCTCTTTTCCGAATCTGACCTCGTTCGCTTCTTTCACTCACTCGCTGAAACTGAAACAAAGCTGCGCACCGCAGCCCAGCCTCGTTATCAGTTGGAAATCGGTCTCGTGAAGCTGATGGAAATGCGACGGCTGGAGCCATTGAACCAACTTCTTGATCGGCTCAGCGCGCTGGAAGAATCGATGCGAACAGGCAAGGCCTTGAGTCCGGCCAAGGGTCCCTCACCCTCGACGGGTGGAACTCCTGCACCATCCAGCAGAGGCGCAACAACTGCAAATGCTTCCGGTGCGACCGCGATCGGCGGCGCCTACACAGCAGCAGCTGTAAAGCCGGCGCTCGAGCCCCCTCCTGAAATCGAACTCAGAACTCCGACGCCCCCGCGCGAAATCAAGTTACCAAGTCAGGCCGATGCCGCGCAGAGCCCGAAACCCTTTGCTGGCGATTCCGAAGTTCAACAGATCAAGTCGGCTTTGGAAGGCAAGCGTAAGATGTTTCTGGTGACCGCGCTGGAAGGCGCAAGTCGCACTGCTCTGCAGGACGGCGAACTCTATATCGAGTTTGCGCCGGAAGCGAGACACCTGCGCGATACGCTTGCGAAGAGCGACAACATCAAGATCCTGAGGGCCGTCTGCCAGGAAGTCACCGGCAAAGACCTGGGCGTGCACATCGTGATCAAGGATCAGGCGGCAACCCCTGAGGCGCCGCCTTCCCGGGAAGAAGAGGCCCGTCGCGAGCAGCAACAGTTGCGGGAAAAAGCAGAACAGAACCCCGTCGTGCAACAAATGCTTCGTACCTTTCGCGGCGAGATAGTAGACGTCCGGCGTGTCGAGAACGACTCCTAGCGCGATTTTCCGCAAGTCCCACCCCAATCTTAACCAGAGTAATTTTCCCTGAACCATCGCAGAGACGTAGTCGTATAGGCTTGCTCGGAGGGCTTAATACGATGCGCGATCCATTTACCGCAGGACTTCTCAGCTTCCTTATTCCCGGTGTCGGCCAACTCTACAACGGTCGAATCCTCGCGGGCATCATCTGGCTCATTGTCACCCCGGGTTTCTGGATCGGCACAGGTGGAACTCTCGGTTGGGTTTGCCACGTCATCGCTGCCTACACCGCCTATTCCTACGCAAAGAACCATCCTGTCCGGTACTAAGCAGGCGCCCTCGGGTTTCGCACTCGGAATCTCCCCCAAAACCGTTCGACCATTGCACCTCCCGCCAAGTCATTGAATCGTGATGCACGGCAGTTCCGCCGTGCTATCCTTGCCGCAAATTCTGACATTGAACTTTCCGCGACGAAGGTGGACAGCTGTTCCCAGTTCTCAGTGGTCCACAATGAGTACATGAAAGGCAGTTCAGACAAAAGCGTCCGTAGCGAGCTGGTGACAAGATGACGGAGAATCAAGACAACCCTCTGCGCACGGGAATGCGCCTTGAACAGCCGACTGATCCAAGTGTAGTGGTGATCTTCGGTGCGACCGGCGATCTCACGAAGCGTAAGTTATTGCCCGCTCTATACCGCCTCTCACTTCAGAGATTGATCCCGGCCGAGTTTGCGATTGTAGGCGTGGCGCGCCAGCCGATGACAGACGACGAATTTCGCGCTCGGATGCGCGAGGCGCTCGTAGAGTTTGGGGATGCGCCGCTTGATGAAGGCGCATGGGACAGTTTCGCTGCCGGCTTATTTTATGTTTCCGGTGACTTCAACGACGCGGCAATTTATGAACAACTGAAGTCGCGACTCGAGACGATCGATCAGGAACGAAAGACAGGTGGCAATCGACTCTACTATCTCGCCACTGCTCCTGAGTTTTTTGGATTGCTCGCAAAAGAACTAGGTGAAGCTAAGCTGGCGCGGCCGAAGAAAGGCAGTTGGGTACGCCTCATCGTCGAGAAACCCTTCGGGCACGATCTGGCAAGCGCGCAAGCTCTCAACCGCGAACTATCGAAAGTGTTCGACGAAAAACAGCTCTATCGCATCGACCACTATCTCGGGAAAGAGACCGTTCAGAATCTCCTCGTTTTCCGTTTTGCGAACAGTATTTTTGAGCCGCTCTGGAACCGGCAGTACATCGATAGCATCCAGATCACGAATGCAGAGACGGTGGGTGTGGAGGGTCGCGGAGCATACTATGAAAAAGCGGGTGTCCTGCGCGATATGATTCAGAATCACGTCTTCCAGGTGACGTCGATGATCGCCATGGAGCCGCCGGGATCACTGACAGCCAACAGTGTGCGCGACGAAAAATTCAAAGCGATGCAGTCCGTCCGGTCGTTTCCTGATGATCGGATCGATGAATTGGCTGTGCGCGGACAATACGGCCCCGGCACCGTGCTGGGCGAGACTGTACCCGGGTATCGAGAAGAACAGGGAGTAGATCCAGCCTCCTCAACGGAGAGCTTCGTCGCACTGAAACTTTATTTCGACAACTGGCGCTGGGCCGATGTTCCGTTTTACATTCGCTCCGGGAAGCGCCTGGCAAAGCGTGTGACTGAGATCGCGATCGAGTTTAAGAAAGTTCCGCACCGCCTCTTTGTCAATACAGATGCGCCTCTTGAGTCGAACATACTCGTCATACGCATTCAGCCGAATGAAGGAATCACGTTGCGCTTCGGAGTGAAGCTTCCCGGTCGCGTAATGAGGATTCGCTGGGTGAACATGGATTTTCGTTACGGCTCGTCCTTTGGCGCCAAACCACCGGAGGCGTATGAGCGTCTGTTGCTGGATTGCATGCTTGGCGATTCCACGCTCTTTGCTCGACGTGACATGGTTGAGCGAGGCTGGGAGATAGTGACGCCGATCTTGAAGGCCTGGGCCCAACCCGCACAGGACTTTTCTAACTACGAAGCCGGCTCTTGGGGACCAAAGGCGGTTTATGAGCTGATGGAACGAGACGGCAGACGGTGGCGAAAGCTTTAGGAACCTCGAATGGAAACGTTCACACACCAAATCCAGGTCGCCAACACTCTCGATGTCACCGCCGTGGAGCACGAGCTGACAATCCTGTGGGGGCAAACTGCCGGTGTCGATGAGACCTCCGGCGACGACGTCGTAATGCGCGCGCGTGCCGCTAATCTGATGGTCTATCTGATTGCCGAGTCAGCTCTGGCAGAAACTCATGAAACAATTGGCGAGCTGTCCAAAGCTCATCCCTGTCGCGCTCTTGTCATGCTTGGCGAAACCGACGCCGAAGCTCGCGATATCGAGATGTTTGTGACGGCTTTCGCGCCCGACGATTCCCACCCCGATAAGAAACAGATCTGCTGCGAGGAGGTGACGCTGAGCGCCCGCGGACACTTCACAAGTGAACTCCCAAGCGCTGCGGTCCCGCTTCTCGTTCCCGATCTGCGCGTCTTTCTCTGGTGGCGAAATGAAATGGATCCACTCGACAAGATCCTTCAGTCACTCATGAGGGCGGCGGACCGTGTGGTTATCGACTCAGCGGACTTTGGCAATACGTTTTCCAATCTTCCGGCGCTCGCAGAACTCTTTGAGCATCAGGATGAATCGGCTGTTGCGGTGAGCGATATCAACTGGGCTCGCCTAACGTCCTGGCGCGCGTTACTCGCAAATTTTTACGACGTGCCCGACTATCGAACCCAACTCGAAAACATCGAGAGTGTTCAAATTGTCTACGTTGGTGAGAACCAGGATGAAGAAATCGCTGCTCAGCCATTGCTGATCGCCGGTTGGCTGGCTAGTCGTCTTGGCTGGGGGGTAGCTAAAGGCGTGCAGACGGGCGCAGACACTTCATTCGAATTCCGGAATCAAGGACGACCGATTGGTCTCGACTTCAAGCGTGTGGAACGTGCGGCAATGAAGCCGGGCAGACTGGCGCAAATTGAATTGCGGACGAAGAAAACAAGCGAAGCCTCGTTCCTCGTCCTTCGCTCTAAAGATGGTCTTCACCTGGAAACGCACGCGAAGATGCCACGGCGTTCGCTACCTGGACGCACCTTGCCGGTAAGGAACCGCAGCACCGCACAATTGCTCGCCCGCGAAATGGAGATTCTCTGTAACGACAGGATCTACGAACAAGCAGTCAAACTGGCGAATCAAATGATAGCGAGCCTCAAGCACTCGTAAGCCCCAATCTCGAGCGGGAACTCCCCGATCAAAAATCCCACACTGCACTCTTAAACGTTTCGCTTCGGCAAGCGTCAACTTCCTTCGCGAGCGTCAACTCCTTGGAGTTCGCTGACCTGGCGACGCTTTGGTCGATTGCGACCTGTCGCGATCTTCGCACGCTGAGGGCTGGGTTGCCGGAACGTGGCGCGAGGCCGCCACGGACCAAAGCGGTGACAGGTCCCCGCACTCCAAAGGTGAGTCACACTCCAGGGAGTCACGATCTCTCAGGAATCCATGATTTGAAGTTGGGTTACGGCCGGGCGGGTTTTAGCGTTGGCGGCGTCGCGCGAGGAATGTCGCCGTCATCAAGCACGAGAGTACTCTGTGATTGAGTCTTTGTTCCGCTACGCAGTAGTGAGGGAATTCCTGGGCGAGGTATCTTCACGGTTCCTATCTCTGGGGTCCTTCTAATGATTGTGCCTCCCCTTCCCGCGACCCAGACATTTGAGCCTCCCCGATTCGCTACCGAAAACAGAGGAGAGCTTGTGATGGTGGGGAGTGCTTGCCACGTTTGCCCGGAGTCTCGGCTTTCTACGATTCTTCCCTGTTCCCCCGCTACGAGAATGGCTTCCCTGCCCGCGAGCGAGACTGCAAACAGGTTAGTGCTGATTCCGCTCTCCACATCTTTCCACGTCGCGCCGCCATCATCCGTGCGCAAAATGATGCCACGCGCGCCAACCGCGTAGCCCCGCTGCGAGTCAGCAAAGTCCAAACCGTAAAGCCACTCCTTCAGATTCTGATCCACTCGCTTCCAGGTGGTACCCGCGTCTTCCGTCCGCAGGATCGTTCCGTTTGATCCAACCGCCAGTCCATGCTTATCGTCTACGAAGCGAACGTCTTCAAGCCAACTGAAAGTGTCCGAACGCTGAAAGTGCCAGGTCGCGCCGCCATCGCTTGTTTGGAGAATCACGCCGCGAGCGCCAACGATCCAGCCGCGATCGGGTGAGACGAAGTCGAGAGCTAAAAGATCTTCCGAAGCCTCCACCGTCACCGGAGCCCAAGTGACTCCTCCATTGTTAGTGCGCAGGATGGTTCCTTTGTCGCCAACGGCCCAGCCGAGCTTGTCGTTTACAAACTCCACGGAATTGAGCCGTGCAGTAGTACCTGAGGGTCGCACAGTCCAACTGTTCCCACCGGAACTTGTATAGAGGATCTTGCCGCGCGAACCCACCGCCCAGCCGCGCGAATTATCGAGAAAGAAAATGTGGGCTAGATCGTCACGACCGCCTTCCGTAAGACGTCGCCACGAAAGACCACCATCATCAGTCCGCACGATGAGGCCGTCGGCGCCCGCTGCCCAGCCGGTCGACTCATCAGCGAAATGGACCGACGCCAACTTTGGGCTGGTCCGCACATTGACAGACAACCAGATTGATCCGCCGTCACCTGTAGTGAGCACAACTCCATCATCACCTGCGGCCCATCCCAGCTTGTCGTCTTTGAAGTAGACCGATAACAGGTCCGTCGTGGTGAGACTGTTTACTGGATGCCACGTTTTGCCGGCATCTTGAGTATCAAGAATGGTGCCGCCATAGCCAACCACGACCGCTCGTCGTGGAGAACTAAAAGCGACGCCGGTCAAGACGGCGTTGCTTAACCCTTTCTGCTCTTTCCATGTCGCGCCACCGTCATCGGTAACGAGAACTGTACCGCCACCCCCGACTGCGATGCCTGTTGTTGCGTCGGCAAAAGCGATCGAGAAGAGATGAGCAGAAGTGTTTGCGTTATGAATTTTCCAGGTGAGGCCGCCGTCTGTCGTCGAAATCAGCGCCCCAAAAGTGCCAACCGCCCACCCGTGCAATGGATTGTCGCGAATGAAAGTGATGCCGAAGAGATGTGCTTGAATGCCGGTGAAACGACGAATCCATTTCCGGCCGCCGTTTGTTGTAGTGAGAATGACGCCAGTCGCGCCGGAGATCACAAGACGATATTTGTCTTTAACGTAAAGACTATAGAGCGTGGTGTTGGCAGGAGACTCCTGTTCTTCCCAGTTGAATCCGCCGTCGCGACTCCGAAGGATGGCGCCATCCGCGCCGACAGCCCAGCCATTTTTCTTGTCATCAGCAAAGCGAATTGAATTCAGAGAGTTGCCTTGAGGCAAGGGGTTTTGCCACACCCAGCCTCGCATCTGGAGAGCCTGACCTTGCACTGCAACCAACGAGCCAGTGATCACAACGCAGAGCAGCAACGCGAGTGCGCCTCGCCCTGAGGGCGGTCGTCGTTCATTGGTAGCTGGGAGGAAAGACACTGGTTCGCGCAATTAAAAGTAAGTCTATCTAAATTGGCTTGGGAGATCCGAAACTGGAAGTAAGAGATTATAGAGACGAAGCCCTGTTAAAGCGAATCGGACTAATTCATGAAGAAAAGAGGATTCATTTCACAGGCGGGCGGCGGTAACGCCGGTCGAGGCGCCACTGGCCACACGTGTATCGCAGCCTCGCGATGACCATCCCATGAGGTTCTCCACACGAACGCCACTGACCCTTAATATGCCGGTGCCCCTGATTGATATTTTCCTTCCTAAATTCGGCAATAAACGTTTCTTCAATTCGCGAGTTCTGCGCAGGCGCGTCGAAGTCGTCCGAGGCGGGAACTGGAACCGGATCGCGCTCATTCTCAACATAGCGAAGGGCCAAATATATGTTTGATTGGCTCGCAGGTGGTAAGGGAGTTGCCAGTACCAACGGATCTGTAACTATGATTTCATTTCCTTCGCAGTCAATTGCCAATCCCTCGCTCACAATAACGTTACTTGCGTTTTGCGAAACAGCGAGTCCGGTGACGACTCCAAAACCGTGCAAGTATCGATTATGGCGCTTCAGTTTTTCGCGAAAGTACTGCTGTTCCAACTCCAGATCTTCAGGTGTCAGAAGCTTCCCTGCGAAGAAGCGGTTCCTGATTAGAGAAAGCTTAGCAATATTCATTGGGATAGCGTTGGGGCATCAGCCAGGGGATCGAGGATACCCACCGTTAGCTCGGCATCGTGAAGAACTTCTTCGTCAACCTGACCCAACGCGGCAATACGCCGCGCCGCGCGATCGACGGCTTCTTGAATGGGGTGCCCGTCATGACCACGAGTCCATTGCCAATCGACCTTGTGACGCGCCGAAGCTTTGTCGAGTCGTTCCCACCAGGTGTGGTTCGTCTTGCGTCGGAATCGTCCGCTCATCGTTTCGACTACGTAACGTGAGTCAGTGAAAAGCTGAACGCTACAGGGTTCGCGCAAAGCCTCGAGCCCAACGGCCGCAGCAGCAATTTCCGCTTGTTGATTGGTTGCGCTTCCGAGGTAACAGCCCACCGAGCGCCAGGTACCCTGATAACCAAGCAATGCCACCGCGGCAGCGCGTGTATTTGCCTGGCCATTGCCGAGGCTTGAACCGTCGCAAAAGATCGCGACCTTCTTGCTAGGCGATTTTGCCGGCATGTTTTGCTCTTTGCTGGTGATGGGGGGTCATGCAGTACGCGTTTTCGTTTGGAGAAGTCAGCCTACCATGCGATCTCGAAAATTGCAGGTCAGTTTATGTCTGTATCGCGCTCATCGGCAGCGATGAGATAGAATTCGGAGCCGAAGGGTAAACAAAACTTTTGGGAAAGACAACACAACATGCGTTGGCTCGGACGTTACGGCTTCTGGCCCGTGGCACTCGCAAGGTTGTGCTCAATCCCGGAGAGTCATTCCTTATTGCCAGAATGGCAGTCTGGGTATCAGTCCTCTCGATAATCGTGCACCGTCAGCCACTACCGCGAGCCTTACAGATCGTTTCCGCGAAAACGCAGGGCACTGCGCAGCCTTCGCCAGGCGAAACGGCGCAAAGACTTGCTCGAGCGATAGACATTCTACTCGGAGCTGATCTGCTGATCTTCAAACCAATATGCTGGAAACGCGCTGCCATCCTGCATCGCTACCTTGCTTTGAACGGCATTGCTACGCGAATCGTCTTTGGCGTGCGTAAGGGATCTAAGGGCGAGGTTGACGGACACGCCTGGCTCGAGGCTGCCGGACAACCGATTCTGGAAGCGACTGCGCCGAACTACAAAGTCACCTACACTTTTCCCTCCCGCGATGATTTCAATCTCGACATTGCGTCGCTTGATACCAGGTAAATAGATCCAATCCATCGATGCAAAGAAAAAGGGAGAGGCGTCGGCCTCTCCCTTCTAGTTTGGATGCCTCGCATCGCCCGTTGATGCTTACGGCAGAGCTTCGACATTGATGAAGAAGCGATAGCTGCCCGATTGCTGCACGCCCAGCACGAACTGCACAGGGATGTTTGCACCGTTCGCGAGCGGTGTGCCCAATGTGATAATTCCTGCCGATTGCGATGAGTTCAACCCGCCGCCGTTCGGTTGGTTCGGTGGCTGCTCCAACGTCAGACCGCGCACCAACAGCGTGCCGCCGCCGGTCAAACTCACGGTCACGTCGGTTGAAGAGAGCGCGCGCAGGTCTGCCGTGCCCGCTGGCGAAAAGAACGTAGTGATATCTACAATGCGGAACCTCAACCGCGTTATAGCTGCGCCTGTGTTATTCGTGAATTTGCGACGGATCGTCAGTGTGCCCAGGCTGCAGTTTGGCCCGCCGCAACTATTCGGCGTCGAATCGCGCACGCGGTTTGGCGACGCCGTCGACGCAGCGCCTGGGTCGACGACAGAGGGTTTAATTGTCGCGTTGCGCTGGATGGGACTGCTCAGGTTCTCCGGCCCCGGCGCTCCCAAGCGTGACCCCATGCCCACATCTGTGGCCTGCGTGTCTGCGAATAGGAAGTCTGCGACGTTGTTGTCCGTGTCCTTCGGCAATCCAGTCGACAAGTCGCGGAACAAGCTGTACTCGCTATTGATAAGAGAATTGAGTGCCGGATAGCCCGTGCCTTCCTTGTAGAGCGCGTTCGCTTCAGATACTGAGCCGACCGCGTCGAGCCGGTTGGCGAGCGTGAGGTTGGCCGGCAGGTTCGTGTTAAAGACCGCGATGCCGGCGTTGTCCGCGATGTCGGTTGTGTAGGTGGCGTCGCCCGTGGCGGTCGTGCCGTTACCGGCCGGATAAGTAGCGAGCGAGTAGCCAGTGGAATTGACGCCGAGGTAATGCCCGCGCGCCGGGATGGTCGTGCCATTCGGGATCGTGAAACGCACGGTCAGGTCAGAGGCGACCAGCGCATAGCCCGCCG
>JBDTYQ010000041.1:0-30831 GCA_040005515.1 bacterium | reverse complement strand
AGCGTCCCTCCGCCTATGTCCCGTCCGCTCAAGTCCATTAGTTGATTTCGAGTAGCATTAACTCTTTCGGTCCTTGGCGGACGAAACACGTGGGACCTTGGACATGGGACTTTGGACGTTGTCAGATCGCGCCCTTCGCGTTTCTGGGACCGTTCGGTTATACTTCGTTTAGCTCGCCTGCCGAAGTTTTTCATTTCGGTGCCGCACGTGACCAACATCACAAGCACGAAAAACCAGTAAGAAGTTTTCCGTGCGCCCGAAAAGGCGAGACGCGAATTTTGTAGTCGTTTAGTTGTAGCGACTTACTCTTAACTTTTTGAAGTTGCCGTTCATCTCCCCAGGGTCACAGGCCTACCGGAGTTCAGCGCGCGCTGGGATGACTGAATCCCTTTGCAGTCCAAACGAAAGCAGGTTCGAGCACGGAAGAGCGGTTCATTGAACCTCGTTGCTCCCTCGGATTTGGTGGGGCATGTGCTCCCTGATGCGACGTTTGTTTATTGCAAGCGCGAAACGGCAGTCAGGGTTTCTGTTGAATAGTTCAAACGCCCGTCGCGCTATCGACGAAGTAAGTACACGCTCGAATCACTTCGAGCACTCGCTGCAAGTCACTCGCAGCCGGCCCGCAGGCAATCTGTCCTCAGACTTGCCCCAACCGCGGCCGGAAATTTCTACCGAATCAAATCGTAGTGAGAGTTTTTTTCGTCTCACTAATTCTGTGCACAGCACGCGCCTCGCTCTCGAGCTCGACGGCCGCGCCGCTCTGCCCACATACAATTTCAACGAAGGACGGACGCGTCAGATCGATTAACCGCTCTTAGCGAACGCATTGACCTCGCCGGCCGCCTTCCAGGAGACAACACAGACAACATGGCAAAAGAATTAATCGTAAGCGTCAACGGACGTGAGAAGAAGATCGCGATCATCGAGAACGATCAGGTTACGGAGTTTTATATCGAACGCGGCGAAGAGAACCAGGGCATCGTCGGCAATATCTACAAAGGCCGCGTAATGCGGGTGCTTCCCGGCATGCAGTCCGCCTTTGTCGACGTTGGTCTGGAGCGCGATGCGTTCCTCTACGTCTCGGACTTTTTCGACGAAGAGGAAGAGTTTGAAAGAATCGTCATCGATAAGGCGAAGCAAGGTGACGCAGACGCTGCTCGCGCCGCCGCGGAACAGATCGCTCTCGGTCGCGTGGAACGCGAGCACCATATCGAATCCACGCAGGAACGTGTCGAACCGCTGCGCGACGCTGAACAGTTACCAGCGCCGCCGGCCAGTGAGACAAGTGCCGAACCGGCACCGCAAGCAGAGAGCGCCGAGCAGGCCCGTCGCCGGAGTCGTCGTGGCGGACGTCGTCGCGGCGGTCGCGGTAAGGACAGTCAGGACGCTCCCGCGGAACAGCAGGAGCAGACGCGGAACATGCCGGAACTGGAAGAGGACGATGACGCGCAGACACCGCTCGTCGTTCGCGACCCATCCATTCAACGGATAATTGATGAAGACGAGACTGCCGGCAACGGCGAGATGTTCAAGGACGCTCGCCTGCAGGAAAAGATTTTCGATCGGATCCACGCCGTCGAGTTCAACTTCGATGATGATTTTCGCACAGCGGAAATCGGATCGATTCTTCCGGGAATGCAGCCGGACGGTTCCTTTCAACGGATTGACGACGGGAGTGAAGAGTCAGAGACGCAGCAAATAACAATGCGTGTGCCCGAGCCAATCGCCGCACACGTTGACAGCTTTGACGATACCGTCGACGAAGACACTCTCCAAAGCGGATCGTTTCAGCGCATCAGCGACGATGAAGATTCGGGAGCCACTCTAGTCGCGGATCAAACCGAGGAAGACGAGGAAGACGAGGAAGAGGAGAAGCTGGGATTTGCAGCC
The DNA here is from genome assembly GCA_040005515.1 of bacterium. Classification (GTDB taxonomy): domain Bacteria; phylum Acidobacteriota; class Blastocatellia; order Pyrinomonadales; family Pyrinomonadaceae; genus PSRF01. The sequence goes on along the minus strand of JBDTYQ010000041.1, from coordinate 28,941 downwards.
CGCGCCGTCGAAAAAATAGTGAGCGTCGCAAAAGGCAAGCGTGCGGCTCCCCGTACTGCCACCAAGAGCAGCAGGACCCGAGTCGCAAGCAAAAAGACTGGGGCGAAGAAACGGGTCAAGGATGCCGAAACGGAAACCGGCGGCGACAGTGAAGGCACTCGAGAGACTGGTGAATCAGGATTGGAAGACTCCGAAGTGAGGGTGACTGGTAGTCGCTCTCGCGGAGAATTCGCTACGCGACGGGGTGGTCGCAGACGAAGACGACCCACGACAAGCAAGGATGGCATTTCCACCGATGAGACCACGGATGCCGAGAGTGGCGTTAAGGAAACTGAGGCCGCGTCGCCCGCAGAGGCACCTGAGGAATCAAAAGCGATCGAGCTTGTTGCTCAGCCTGTAGCTACTCCGCCGGAAGTGCGGCCCGCCGAACCAGCTCCGAGAGAGAGATCGCAAGGCGGTCGCAACCAACCCCGCTCATCATCGCGCGGCAGGGACCGACAACAACAACCTACCATCACGGATCTGCTCGACGAGGGCCAGGAGATACTCGTCCAAATTGCCAAGGAACCGATCGCCAAAAAAGGCGCCCGCATTACTTCGCACATCGCGCTGCCCGGACGTTTCCTCGTCTACATGCCGACAGTCGAGCACGTCGGTGTCTCGCGGAAGATCGAGTCGGATAGTGAACGTCATCGCCTGCGAAAACTCATTCAGATGTTGCGGGCCGAGGAAGACATTCCTTCCGGTGGTTTCATCGTGCGAACCGCGGGCGTGGGAATCAGCGAGAAAGATTTACGGGAGGACGTGCGCTACCTCGTGAGGACCTGGCTCGATATTCGTGCCGCCGCCGAGAAAGCCAAGCCCGCGACGCTCGTGCATCAGGATCTCGATCTGGTCCAGCGCATTCTTCGTGACCAGCTCTCAGACGACTTCGCCGCTATCCGGGTCGACTCCGAAGACGAATACGAGCGCGTCGTCGAGTTCGTGAACCGCATCTACCCGCGCATGGTCAATCGAGTGAAGCTTTACACGCGCGAAGAGCCGATTCTGGAAGCCTTCGGCGTGCAGGCGGAGATAGATAAGGCCATCAAGCCGCGCGTCTGGCTGCGCTCGGGTGGATATCTCGTCATCAATCAGACTGAGGCGCTGGTAGCAATCGACGTCAACACTGGCAAGTTTGTCGGCCGCGGTGGGGGACGCCTGGAAGATACGATCACCCGAACGAACCTCGAAGCGGTCGAAGAGATTGTCCGGCAGATTCGCCTGCGCGACCTCGGCGGAATTATCGTGCTGGATTTGATCGACATGGAAGAGCGCCGCAATCGCACACGAGTGATGCAGGTGCTGCAGGACGCTTTGCGTGGCGACAAGTCACCGACCAAGGTGCTTTCGTTCAATGACTTCGGCCTCGTGATCATGACGCGCAAGCGAGTGAAGCAATCGCTTGAGCGAACGCTTTGCGCTCCCTGCCAATACTGTCAGGGTGCAGGGCTGATCAAATCTCCGCAGACGATCTGCTATGAACTTCTTGAGGAAGCACGTCGCCTCGGACGAAGCATGAACGGCGGCCGGAAGAACAAACAAACTACGGTACGTGTAAACCCAGAAGTGGCGCGCGCCCTGCGCGGCTCTGAGCGCGACGTGCTAAATGAGATTGAAGCTTATCTTGGACCAGTCGACATCAATAGCGATCCGACTGTCCATCAGGAGCAGTTTGATTTCGCGTTCATCTAACGATTGCGGACTGGGGATTTAGAAAGCGGATTGGGAGTTCTTCGGGGATTCAACCGTGTTCCTGGCTTGGCGGTTTTCATAGGGACGACAAGCTTCGCACTCAAATCCGCAATCCGCATTCAGCAATCAGCAATCGCTTATGTCGAGGGTAGGGAATCTCTGGAAGACGATGCTCGCGGGTGGCGCGGGTGTGGCCGCGTTGGCAGCGGTGAACGCTTCCATCCGGCGCAACGCCACGGAACCTGATGACAGTGCATTAGGCGGGGAGCCTTGTTTCTTCGATTGGAAGTACGGCCGCATCTTCTACAAAACTGCGGGCAACGGACACTCGGGTCCCCCACTAATCTTCATCCACGGTGTCGGCGCGGGCTCTTCGAGCTTCATGTGGCGCAAAAACTTCGACGCCCTCGCTCGTGACTTTCGCGTCTATGCATTCGACCTGCTCGGCTTCGGACTCTCGGATAAACCCGCAACGGCCTCCTACTCCTCCGATCTTTACGTTGAGCTGATCACCGACTTCATTCGGGAGCTAGCCGGCTATCCCGCTAACATCGTCGCCAGTTCTCTTGGGGCTGCCTACGCGATTCGCGTCGCTGATGAGCATCCGGAGCTGATCAAGTCGATGGTGCTCAACGCTCCAACGGGCGCCGATAAACTGAACACGCGGCCGGGCATGGCGGGCGCCGCTTTCTACGGACTACTGCAGTCTCCCGTGCTTGGCACTTCATTCTACAACGTCATGGCCAGCGAACGAGGGATCCGCGACTACGCGCGCAAATACTTGTTCTACGATCATCGCCGAGTGACTAACCGGCTCGTGACCAACATCTACGCGACCAGCCATCAGCAGGGCGCGCAGCACGCAATCGCCGCCTTCCTTTCTGGATACCTGAATACCGACACGCGCGCTGCTTTCGCGCGCCTCAAGCAAGCGGTGATTCTTGTTTGGGGCAAACAAGACCTGACAACTCCGCTAGAGAAGGCGCAGTTGCTGCTGGAATCCAACCCGCACGCGCATCTCGAGGTCTTTGACTACTGCCGCATGCTGCCGGAACAGGAGCACCCTGAGAAGTTCAATGCCCTCGTTCGTGCCGCCTTCCTGGCTCGTTCCATCGCCGCCTGATTTCAGAATCAAGCAATACCGACCGGACCAATCATTTCAGACTCACCCTCGGAACCTTCATAAGAGTTTCGCGTCGCAACACAGCGTCTCAACCTTGCACACCATCTGAAATTCGGGTCGCTGTCTCTAGCGTTTCGGATGCATTTCCAACTGCGAGATCATCGCAACACAATCGCGTTGACACTCTTAAGATACTTTCACTAAGATGAGCGCACTTGCCTGGGGTTTTGCAACACGATGCTCTGAATACGATCTGAAGCGATATCCTAAGTTCAAATCACGCGACAGGAGAACAACATGCGTAACGCCTTGCTTCGCTCTTTTGCCAGAGGGTTAACGGGATTAGGTATTTGTCTGCTCATCGCTTTCGCATTTGCTACGCTAGCCACCGCGCAGACGCAGAGTACGACCGGAACTATTCAGGGTACCGTGCTCGATGCTAACGGTGCCGCTGTGCCGGCCGCGGCAGTGGAAGTTAAGAATATTGATACTAACTTCACCCGCAACGTGACCACGGATGAAGACGGACGCTTCATCGCATTGACCTTGCCCTCGGGCAGATACACGGTGACAGTTTCCAAGCAGGGCTTTGCAACTCTGGTGGTTGAGAAAGCCGATCTCACTGTGGGCCAAGCGCTAAACCTGCCGCTCGCCATGAAGGTTTCCGGAGTGGAAGAACGCGTCACCATAACCGCCACACCCACCGTCGACACACTCAAGACCGAGTCAAGCTCAACGATTAACGAGACCACTGTTAGTAATCTGCCAATCCTCGGTCGCAAGTTTGAAGACCTGCTGACGCTGACACCTGGCGTCAGCGTCGTTCAAGGTCCGGATGGCGATGAGATCACCTTTGCCGGCCAACGCGGGGTCTTCAACAACGTCACGCTGGATGGCGGAGACTACAACAACGGATTTTTTGGTGAACAACTCGGCGGTCAACGCGCGGCTATCGACATTCCGCTTGATGCTGTAAAGGAGTTTCAGGTCGTTGCCACAGGCGCGAGTGCAGAGTTTGGCCGCACTGCCGGCGGCGTTATCAACGTCATCACCAAGTCTGGAACGAATGAGGTCCACGGCAGCGCGTTTTACTTTCAGCGATTGGAAGCGCTTTCGGCGAACACTTCGGACGGTAAGCCCTTGCGGGACTTTCACCGCGAGCAGTTCGGTGGCACGGTCGGTGGGCCGATTCGCAAAGACAAGGTTTTCGCCTTCTTTGCTTTCGAGGGTATTCGCGAAGCCCTCACACGCGCGAATCTCAGCGAACCACTGGGCACGACCCCTTGCCCGGTTACCGTACCAGTCATTACTAATCCCGCTCACGAAGCCTTGATCAATAGCAACTCTGACTGTCAGCGTCTGGCGCTGGTTAATTTTATCCAGGCCCGCACGGGTCAGAACGACGGTCTGCCGGTCCAACATCCGATCAGAAATTATGCCTTCCTCGGCAAAATCGATTGGGACTTGAACAGCGCCAACAAACTATCGATGTCTTACAACTTCGACTACTCGAAGAACACGAATCAGACTTTTGACGTGCCTACATATGGCAACTCAGCCAACGGCGTTGAGGGACCATCGAAAATCAACGTGCTCAATGGGAATTTGTTCAGTACCCTCTCTGCCACGAAGGTTAACGAGGCTCACTTTTCTTATACGCGCGAGCTACGACCCCGTGGCGCAATTCCTTCGAGCATCCCGGCGGACACAGGCGTCGGGTTCGGCTTCGACGAGCTCCACCCAAGCTTCAGGTTTGGAAATCCTTTCTTCCTCCAGCCTGCTGTTGATGAACTGCTCTGGCGCACGGATCTGAAAGACACTTTCTCGCTTGTTACCGGGAACCACACTTTCAAAGTCGGCGGTTCATGGTTGCACACGCTAAACGATCAAGTTTTCCGGGGCTTCTTCACCGGCAGGTACCTCTTCGACAGCCCAGCCGGCTTCCTGCGCTATGCATCGCCACAAGCACCGGGTGGTTTCGGCCCGACTACTCTGGAGTGCGTCACTGCAACGGGAACTGTTTGGAGAACTGGCGCTCTCGGGGAGACATGTCCTGCACTCTCCAGTTTGGTTGGCCCATTACAACTGTACTTGCAGAACGGAATTTCGACGGGCATTGCAGGCGTTCCGCCGCCGGGTGCGTCCAAAATCAAAAATGAGGACCTTGGCTTGTTTGTGCAGGACAAGTGGCAAGTACGATCCAACTTCACACTCAATCTTGGCTTACGTTGGGAAGCGCAGATATTTCCGAAGCCCGTGCTGCCGCCAAGCCAAACTGCGTACGCTTCGCTTCTTAACAATCCCCGCTTTCCATCGGACGGCACGCTGCATAGTCCCAAGAAAGAGTTTCAGCCGCGAGTCGGTTTCGCCTGGGACATTTCAAAGAAAGGCAAATCGGTTTTGCGTGCGACCTATGGCATCTTTTACGGCCGGCAGAACATGTTGTCGCAGGTGGGATCGATTACTGACAACGGCGCTCAGCAGTATGGAATCGTTTGCGCTTCAACCTTCGCTCCGACATGCTTTGGCAACGCCACGGTCCTTCCGACCTGGCCGAACATTGTCCCCGTCGCTCCTGGTGGCGGGATTCCTTTCGGTGCGTCCGTGCGTGTGTTCAGCAAGGATTACGCCAACCCGCGCATCTACACTACAAACGTTCAATTCGAACAGGAGATTGCAAACAATCTCTCGCTCTACTTCGATTTCACTCATTCAAAAGGTGTTCACCTGACACGCTTCCTGAACTACGCAAGGACCGGCCTGTTCCCGACCCTCGGCGACGTCTTTGTGACTAGCGCTGTGGGAAAATCACTTTACCGGGGATTCACGGTGGGTATGAGGAAGCGGTTCACCAGGCACTACCAGTTTGAGTGGAACTACACTCTGGCTAAGGACCAGGACGATGACTCGAACGAACGTGATCCTTTCACAGACCGCTCGTTTGATATCAACAACCTGCAGCTGGACTATGCCTTATCGGATCGCGATATCCGGCACAAGTTCAACTTCTTCAGTTATGTTGAGATGCCGTGGCACCTTGAGGGCAATTTCCGCCTTCAAGCGCGAACAGCTCAGCCAATTACTCCTGCGACTCGCACCGCGACGAATCGGAACTCGCTCAGGAAAGACAACAAGTACTTCTCATTCGATTGGCGAATACAGCGTCCGTTCAAGTTCGGCGAACGTTATGCGCTGATCCCAATCGTCGAGATGTTCAATACCTTCAACAACAAGAACCTCGTTAATCCGCTAAGCACTGCGGCGCTTTTCAACTTTGACGGTTTTCTCCGTCAGGGTGTCGGCGATCCGAGACAGGTGCAGCTCGCGCTGAAATTTACGTTTTAGCGAAATGTGATTTGTAGGGTGGGACTCTGTGCCCACTCCGTGGCCCGCTACGAAACGAGGGGCGGACACGGAGTTCCGCCCCTACAGTCTTTCATACGTTGGAACCAGCGGTTCCTTCCATCGATCACCTCACAGACCCGCCGTTTCAGTCCTGAACTGATTACAGTTTCAGATTCAACTCGTGGGTGATGAAGCGAGCTGCTTCTTTTGGTTGCAGACTAGTGATGTCCAACACGAGCCTCTCTTTAGGAATTCCAGGATCGACAAAGGCGCCGTCTTCCTTCAGTTCGCGAAATTGATCAAGCGAACTCAGCTTGCCAAACTTCTCGCGGGACGGATTGGTGATGCGGGTTTCGAGTGCCTTCGCGGAACAGTTCAGCTCTACAAACAGAGCCTCGCTGTCATTTGATTCAATGACTCTGAGGAGCTTCGGAATGAAAGCGCTCGTAACAGTCCGATCGTATGCGAATGTGAAGATGAGACCGGGTAGGTTCGCATCTGCCGCCTCGCGAAACACATCCAGCCAGATCGATTCTCTTAACGCGACGAATTGCTCGCTGCCGAAGGGGAAAACAGACCCGACGAGGTCAACCGTGAGGTGGTTATGGAAGAGCTTGAATCCGGTTAGCTCCGCCAGTTCCCGCGCCACGGTCAACTTTCCAACACCCGGCATTCCATGAAGAAAAATCAGTTTCATAATGTTTCCCGCGACTGGGTCACTTCATCGCATCCGCGCTCTTCATCCCTCATCCTTTCCTGATCCTCGCACCGCGGCGAAAAAGTCTTGCAGCTTCATCTGATCCAAGCTGCCTTCAGTCCTGACCCCACTGCAAACGTCGACCCCAAAAGGCCGCACGCGACTAATAGCCTCCGCCACATTCGCTGCATTCAAACCACCGGCCAGAAACAGCGGGATCTGTATCGCTTCACGGATTCGCACACTCAGATTCCAATCATGAGTGCGGCCCGTGCCGCCCAACTCTTTGACGGCCAGCGTCGGATTCCCTGAGTCCAGCAGAATGCCATCAACAAAATGCGCAATTGCGACAGCTTCAGCAATCGACTCCTCATTTCTGACATGTATCACCTGCACGAGAGACACGCCGGGTAGAGCAGCACGGAGACGTTGATGACTTCCCTCCTTCAAACTGTCGCAGATCTGAATCGTATTCACGCGAAGCCGTCTCTGTTGTTCAATGATCGAACCAGCGTCGGGCTTGCAGGTAAGCAGGAACGAACCGATAGACGGTGGCACAACCGCTACGATTTCGGCGATTAGATCCTCGTTAATAACTCCCGGACCACTGGGCATCGCCGAAACGAGTCCCACAGCGGATGCGCCGCTTTCAATCGCCATCCAAGCCTCAGCGACGCTCCCCATGCAACAGATCTTTACTCGAGGACTTATCGTGGGCTTCATTGTGGCAAAGAAATCTAAGGCCGTGACTAGAAGTGCTTTGTGAGTTCTGAAAAAGACGTGAGAAAGATATCGGGCCTGGCAGTCGACAACTTCCAACTCGTCGGATACGAACTGCGCACACCCGCAGTCATCACACCCGCCCTCCGGCCCATCTCAATGTCTTCCGGGCTGTCACCAACATAGCAGCAGGCGGACGGTGCAACATTCAACCGACGCATGGCCGTCTCCAGTCCTTCAGGGTGCGGCTTCTTCTGCGTCATCTGTTCATTGCAAACTACCGTTTGAAAGAGCGCCTCTAAACCGAGCTCGTCGATCTCGCGTCTGACGCGACAGTCGCTCCCACTACTGACAACACCGAGCACATATCCTTTGCGAGCTAGCTCGCGAATCGTTTCGGTAGCACCGGCAATTGGTTTAGCGGTTTGCTCACCGTAATGCTGTATCCAAAGCTCGTCAGCGTGCGCCCACTTGTCTTGCGGCAATCCCATCGCTTCGTAGAGCGAATACCAGTTTGGTGAATACGCTGTCTCGTAAGTCGGTTGGTGAAACTCGAGCCCGAGCGCCGCAAAACTCTTCTGAAACGCAATCAAACCGAGTTCAGCAGAATCAACGACCGTGCCGTCCCAATCGAAGAGCAGGGTCGTAATCGATTCACTTTGCTGATTCATGGGAGATGCAGAGAGATGAGTAGTTCAATCCGCGATCATTACAGTCAGTTCACGCAGCGGGACGGACTCTTTGAAGTCGCCTTGCAGTGATTCATCGCGATGAACGGACTGGTAGAGAATATCGCGCTGCTGCGGAGTGAAGCCCGCCTCACGAATGAGATAACGCAGCTCTCGTTCGTTTGCGCGGTTATGGGCCCCGGCCGCAGACACAACGTTTTCCTCGATCATGATCGAGCCCATATCGTTCGCCCCAAAACGAAGCGCGATTTGGCCCAGCTTCAGTCCCTGTGTCAGCCAGGAGGATTGCATGTTGTCGATGTTATCGAGAAAGAGTCGCGAGACGGAAAGCATCTTGAGATAGTCAATCCCGGTCGGCTCTTCCTTAATACGACGCCCGAGCGCAGTGTTTTCACGCTGGAAGGTCCAGGAGATAAATGCCGTAAACCCGCCAGTCTCATCCTGCAGATCGCGCACGCGCTGCAGGTGTCGCACGCGGTGTTCGACGGTGTCGCCGATTCCGAACATCATCGTCGCGGTGGAGCGCAGCCCGACCTTATGAACGGCGCGCATCACGTCTAACCATTCATCGGTCGTGCATTTTGTCGAAACACGCTTCCGCACTTCATCGTCCAGGATCTCACCGCCGCCGCCGGGCAAGCTGTAGAGACCTGCATCTTTCAAGCGCACCATGATCGTCTCGTAATCAAGACCGGAGATCAGATGGATATTGTGAATCTCCGGCGGCGAAAAGCAGTGCAACTGAAACGTCGGATACTTTGAGTGAAGAGTGCGTAACAGATCTTCGTACCACTCGATGCCGAAATCAGGATGCAGTCCGCCCTGCATCAGAACGCCGGTCCCGCCGAGCGCAATCGTCTCATCGATCTTCTGGCAGATCTCATCAACCGTGCGCACGTACGTGTCCGGCGCTCCGGGGCGGCGATAGAACGCACAGAAAGTGCAGACGACGTTGCAGACGTTCGTGTAGTTGATATTGCGATCGATGATGTAGGTGACTACGTTGTCGGGATGCTTTCGTTGACGAATCTGGTCGGCGGCAGCACCGATCGCTGCTACGTCATGAGACTCGAGCAACGCAGTGCAATCTTCTGAGGTAAGACGAACCCCGGCAAGTGCCCGGTCAAGTATCGCGTCAATTCCTGATGCCATGTTGATAGTGTATTGGCTAACGGCAGGATTCGCAAAATCAACCACAAGTTTCGGTTTTCGAGTCTTCACCGATGGCGTCCCAGAGCGCGAGCATCTTCTTCCGCTCAGCCGGTTCGATTGCTACATCCCACGAGGAGTGACCTATTCCGTTCTCCCCTCTTTGGACTTGATCGTTCTGTCCCCGAGCCGCAGACCAGCCACACAGCCACAACATCACCAGAACGGTCGCAAGTCTGCAGAAACTTCTACTCATCGATACTCGCTTGTCAGATGAACTGAAGCGGTTTCACGCTTTCGATCAAGCCATGCTTGTGAGCTAACTCGTAATACAGGTTCAGTCCCGCTCGCAGTTCGGCATCGAGAAAAAAGGTGATGTTCTTTGTCAGGTAGGTTTGCAGCTCACTGCGCGGTAATCCTAGGAATGGTTCGTAGTAATCGATGATTTGCTGCGTGTGTTTCAAGCCCTCTTCGCATGCTGCTTTGAAATCGATCGTACGCGTGGCAGCCGCAGCTTGCTCCCGAATCATCCACATCGCGAAAACAAAGCCAAGGCCCGTGTGCTCGCGCCAAAGACTCGCCATATCGAAGACTCGCAATCCGTCGCGGGCGAATGTCATGCCAGGATCCCCGATGATCAAAGCGGCATCGTTCTCGACCAGCATACGTTGCAAATCAGGTTGGGCGGGAATCCATTGCGGCTCGCTCTTAATAAACTCGCGGAAGATTACTTTCACTAGCAACGATGACGTGCGAGACGATTCATCGAGCGCCACCGAACGTATGTCTCGCAGATCTGGAACCCTGGTTGCCAACACAACGCTACGCACGGCCTCACTAGAACCGACACAAACATCGGGAACAAGGTGAACGTCAGATATCCGTTGATACTCGATTACCGGAACGAGCGCTACGTCGACGAGGCTCTGCGCCAGCAGGTCGGCACAACGAGACGGAACAGCGTCCGTAAGTTTCACCACATCCTTCTGCCCGCCCCGTGCGAAGCTCCAAATCAATGGAGCGGAATTCAAATAGCTCGACGCTGCCATTGAAGGCAACGAAACCTCGGTCAGATCCGTACTGCTGATGATGTCCCTCGCTGAAATCAAACTCTCTTACGCAACGCACCGATGCTAACGCACACCCTTTGAGTGTCGCAAGAACGCTTTCCCATGGCTTCTGGACACCGACGTTGACACTATTCAAGGGCGCCAACTACTATGCCCGCGGCCTCCACGATTCAGCAAATACCCTATGCGCATCTATGACGTTAGTGTTCCGCTCTCATCAAACACTCCAAGGTATCCGGGCGATCCGGAAATCAAGATCACGCAACTACACAATCTGCTGACCGGGGATTCATCTAACTTGTCGGCAATTCAGTGCGGAGCCCACGCCGGAACCCATGTAGATGCCCCGGCACACTTCATCCAGGGCGCAAGACGCGTTGATTCCCTGTCGCTTGATGTGCTGATGGGAGAAGCTCTTGTTGTTGAAGTACCTGTCAGCAATCACCTGATCGATGCGGCGTTAATCGACCAAATTAATCTTGCCGGAACAAGGCGAGTCCTTTTCAAGACTCGCAACTCGGATTTCTGGAACGAAACAGAGTTTCGCTCTGATTTCACAGCGATCGATGCAGGGGCCGCGCAAAATCTTGTCGAACTCGGAATCGAATTGGTCGGTGTTGATTACCTCTCGATCGAGAAGTTCGGTTCAGAGAAATTCGAGACGCATCACATTCTACTTTCTCGCGGTGTTGTAATTGTTGAGGGACTGGACCTGCGCAAAGTTCCCGCTGGTAAGTACGAACTGATCTGCTTGCCGCTCAGGTTAGCCGAAGGTGCTGGTGACGGCGCTCCTGCACGCACGGTCCTGCGAACGATTGATGATGAGAGCTCAAGCGTTTGACCAAACTTAGGCTCGCATGGAACACGATCCCAATTACCGCCGCCGGGTCTACGATATTGTGCGTCGTATTCCGCGCGGCCAGGTGATGACCTACGGACAAATCGCCGAGATTCTTGGCGAAGGTTACACTCCCAGAACCGTGGGCTTCGTCATGCACGGCTCCGATGATAAGACTCCCTGGCATCGAGTGATCAATGCCCAGGGGGCCTGCTCTACCGGACGAATCGTATTACCGGAAGATAAGCAGCAGCGCATGCTGGAAAATGAAGGCGTTGAGTTCGACAAGCGCGGCCGCTGCAGCCTGCAACAGTACCTTTGGATTCCGAATGAGAAGTCAGTCCGGCCAAAAAAGAAGTCCGCCAAAACCACTCTCTTCAAAAACTGAGCCTCGCAAAGGAAACCATCATGAGTTCAAACGACATGCAACGAAGAGTGCCCTACGACGTTAGTCCTCCGCGTTATTCCGTCTCGCATCAAATGGTGACGACCGCATTTGAATTGCCGAACCATCGCATCTTGCAGAACCTGGGTGTCGTACGCGGCATCGTCGTTCGTTCGCGCAATATCTTCGCGACCATTGGCGCCGCAATGCAGACAGTCGTTGGCGGCAATATCACGGTGTGGACACGCCTCTGTGAAGACACCCGCAGGGACGCGTTCGACATCATGATTCAGCACGCAACGGAGGTTGGAGCGAATGCAGTTGTCGGAGCGCGATACGACACCACCGAACTCTCTGCGGGAGTGACTGAAGTGCTTGCGTATGGCACTGCTGTAGTAACGGAGCCGACGAATCCCGGCGAAAGCTATCGCTCATGACAAGCGAACAGCTCACCAAAGCCCAACGCGAACGCGTCACTGGCGCACTGGACAAAGTTCCCTTTGCGAAGCTGATTGGAATCGAGTTGGAAGCGGTGGAATTCGGAAAAGCCACCCTCGCTTTCGATGTGCGAGATGAGCTAAAGCAGAACCATGGCGTCGTTCACGGCGGCGCCATTGCCGCGCTGATCGATACGGCCACGGCTTTTGCAATCATCTCCATCCTCGAGCCTGAGGAACAAACCACGACAGTTGATCTCACCATCAGCTACCTACGACCACTGAGAGGAGGTCGAGCGACCGCAGTCGCTGAAGTCCTGAAAGCTGGCCGGCGAATCATCGTTGTTTCCGCAGAACTGCGGGACGACGCAGGAAAGCTCGCCGCGACAGCTCTTACCACCTACATCAGACTCTGAATCGCCCGGCTGCAACCAGAAAAACTGCCCGGCGGCTGATCGGGCTTTCTACAATTCGAAGCACTCGAGACGCAATCAGATAAGCATGCCACCTCACGAGCTTACTGATTCGCGCCTTTCCTTCCTTGAAGATGCCACGATGGAAGAAGAAGAAGATCTCGTCGACTCACTCCAGTACTACTAGACACCCGCAGCGTACTCACCCAACTCCATTTCTCATGCATCCGTTTAGTCCACTAGCACTCGCCCGCGCCTAAGTCTGCCTGGCGTCTGGTGTCTCGCGGCAAAATCGCGCATCATAATGCTTTCCAATTCACGCCCGCGAAGGGTTGATATGATTAGCGCGTTTACCCATGAACGACTTGCGAAAATTTGCGCGATACTTTCGCCCTTATAAATCCTCACTGATTATCGGCATCCTCTGCATTGTGGCCGGGGTCGTCTTCAATCTCACAATTCCACTAATCGTCGGACGCGCTGTGGACGAAAACTGGGCGGGAGTATCCTGGCCTAAGTTGACGATGTCCGCCCTGAAGGTGCTCGGCGCCAGCCTGGCAAGCGGCATCTTTCTATACCTACAACGCCGCATCCTGATTGGAATGTCTCGCAATGTCGAGTACGACCTGCGCCGGGATTTCTATGCCCATTTGGTCGACCAGCCCCTCTCGTTCTTTCAGGAACATCGCGTGGGTGATCTGATGGCGCGCGCCTCGAACGATCTTGCGGCAGTGCGCCAACTCGCCGGGCCGATGATTATGTACACACTGCAGACGGTGTTCGTCGTGCTTTTCGTGCTGCCCCTGATGATCATGCTCAACTGGTGGTTGACGCTGCTGTTGTTCGTGACGATGCCGCTCGTTTCGCTGACTGTGAAGTTTTTCGGCCAACAGGTCCACATCCGCTTCGAGAAGATCCAGGACTTCTTTGCTCAGATTACCGCGCGTGCGCAGGAGAACTTCACCGGCGTGCGCGTTGTGCGCGCATACGCTCAGGAAGCATCCGAGATCGCTGCCTTCAATCAGCTCAATCGCGAGTACGCCGAAAAGAATCTGAGCCTCGTCAAGATCGACGCACTGATGCGTCCCTTGATGCAGTTTCTGATCGGGATCGGTTTCGTCTTGATCATCTGGGCCGGCGTTCCCCTCGCCATTCGAGGAGAGATCAGCGTTGGCGACTTCACGGTCTTCAACATGTACCTCTCGCGACTTATCTGGCCGCTGATTGCGCTCGGCTACGTCGTGAATCTCTATCAACGCGGGACAGCGAGCTTGAAACGAATGAACGCTATTTTGTCGATTCAGCCTGCCATTGCTGATGCGTCTGCCGTGAAAGACCAGCCTGAGATCCAGGGCGCGATTGAGTTTCGCAACCTGACTTTCAGGTACCGTTCCACCGATGAGCCAATGCTCCGCGATATCAACTTGACGATCCCGGTAGGAGAGTCTGTGGCCTTTGTGGGCCGCACCGGCAGTGGCAAGTCCACCGTAGTAAATCTGGTACCCCGTCTGCTCGATGCGCCCGAAGGCACCGTCTTCATCGACGGCATCTCCGTGCGCGACTACCCGCTTGCTCAATTGCGTTCGAGCATCGGCTATGTACCGCAGGAGACTTTCCTCTTCAGCGACACACTTGCTGAGAACGTGGTTTTCGGTGTCGAACATAAAGAACGAGCGGAAGTTGAATGGGCTGCGGAGATCGCCGGACTATCGGACGACGTAAGGGAATTTTCTGAGGGCTTTGACACACTCGTGGGGGAGCGAGGGATCACTCTTTCCGGCGGGCAGAAACAACGAACGGCCATCGCTCGAGCAGTTTTGCGCTCACCCAAAATCCTGATTCTCGACGACGCGCTCTCTTCTGTTGACACCTACACCGAAGAGAAAATCCTTGGTCGGCTGCGCGGAGTGATGCGCGATCGCACCAGTATCATTGTCTCGCATCGCATTTCGACAGTGCGCGATGCCGATTTGATTTGCGTCCTGGAGGAAGGACGCATCGTCGAACGAGGAACGCATGATGAACTGCTCTCCCTGGGAGGCGAATACGCCGATTTGTATGAACGGCAACTACTCGAGGAAGAGCTGGCAGCAACTGGATAAGAAGGAAGCACGATGGCACGAAATGCGAAGCCGCAATTAGACATTGATGCACGGTATCGAACGCTTTTGATTCTGTGGATTGCACAACTGATGAGCATCGGCGTGCTTTATTTAGTCGGAACGTTTTTTAGCCCGGCTCCGTCCACCCAGTCGCTTAGTCCACCGAGCGCGCTTACTTTCGCCTTCGCAGCTGTGGCTATGATCCTCGTGATCCTTTCTTTTGTAGTTAAGGGAAAACTTCTAGCCCGCTCGGTACAGGAGCAAAAGGTAGAGCTCGTACAGAATGCGCTAATTGTTGCTTGCGCGATGTGTGAAGGGAGCGCTTTGCTGGGTTTGGTCGAACGGTTTGTGGCCCGTAATTCTGATTACAATCTGTTCTTTCTCCTCGCAGTTGTCGGAATCGCATTGCACTTCCCCAAACGCGAGCAACTTTTGTCGGCTACCTATAAATCAACGTCACAGGAATCAATTCGTTAAAATTTCATGTCAACTGCAGCCAGAGAATTTCACGAAGAAGAAGCAATCGGAAAGACTTACGATTTCCAGATCGCGCGCCGGCTCTTGAAATATCTCAAGCCGTATTTGCGCTTGCTGGTTCCCGCACTGGTCCTTACTTTTGCGCTCAACCTTCTGGGAATCCTGCAGCCTAAATTCACGCAGTACGCGATCGACTGGTACATCCTGCCAAAAAAGACGGATGGCCTTCTGTTTCTAGTCGGACTCTTCGTTGGCGTTCAGTTGCTGCGTCTGGTGTTTTCCTATTTCCAGGCAGTTTTGCTCAACACGGTGGGTCAGTACGTGATGTTTGATTTCCGGCGCGAGCTTTATGACAAGCTGCAGCATCAGGAAGTGGCTTACTACGATCGCAATCCGGTGGGTCGCATCATGACGCGCCTGACGAACGACGTAGACTCTCTTAACGAACTCTTTACGCAAGGCGTCACCGATGTGCTCGGCGATTTCGTGATGATCGTGGCCATCATCGCCGTGATGTTATGGATGGATGTGCGGTTGACTCTGCTTACGCTCCTCACGGTCCCGCTTTTGTTTGCCGCCACCACGTGGTTCCGCAAAGGAGCGCGCCGGGGATACGACATGGTGCGCACGCGCATAGCACGTCTCAACGCCTTCCTGCAGGAACACATCGCGGGGGCACAGACCGTGCAGATCTTTAATGCCGAAATAAAATCATTCAAGAAGTTCGATGTAATTAACGACGATTATCGCAACGCGAACATCGAAACGATTTTTTACTATGCCGTCTTCTTCCCCTTAGTCGACTTTATCGGCGCAGTGGGAATCGCCCTGGTGATCTGGTACGGCGGCTACCGCGTAATGCAAAACACACCCGGGCATACCGTTTTGACGCTGGGTGCGCTCGTCGCTTTCATTCAGTATTCCGGCTATCTGTTCCAGCCAATTCGCGATCTGTCCGACAAGTACAGCGTGTTACAGGCGGCAGTGGTTGCCTCACATCGCATTTTCAAGACACTCGATCTACCCATCGCGATCACAACACCGGACAAGCCCTTGCAATCCGGTCGGGCGCGCGGCGTCATCGAATTTCAGAACGTCTGGTTTGCTTACAAGAATGAGGATTGGGTGCTCAAGGACGTTTCCTTCACGGTTAACCCGGGCCAGTCCGTTGCACTCGTCGGCCATACGGGCTCCGGAAAAACTACGATTACCAACCTCTTGATGAGGTTCTATGACATTCAGCGGGGCCGCATTCTGCTCGATGGGGTGGACCTGCGTGACTGGGATCTGGAGTCGTTGCGGAAGAACTTTGCTGTCGTGCTGCAGGACATTTTCCTCTTCAGCGGCACCGTTGAGAGCAACATTCGCCTTGGCCGCGAGGACATCACCGACGAACGCGTCAAGTGGGCCGCGCAAGAGGTGCACGCCGACAAGTTTATCGAGCGGCTCAAGACCGGTTACAAATCCGAAGTGAAGGAACGCGGTGCCGGGTTGTCAGTCGGACAGAAGCAATTGATCTCGTTCGCCCGGGCCCTCGCATTTGATCCGGCTCTCTTGATTCTCGACGAAGCTACCAGCTCAATTGACACTGAGACCGAGCAATGGATTCAACAAGCCATTGGACGAGTGATGCAGGATCGAACTTCTATCGTTGTGGCTCACAGACTGTCTACAGTGCAGCGGGCTGATCAGATCATCGTCCTGCATCACGGTGAAATTCGGGAACGAGGCACGCATCAGGAATTGCTCGCTCAACATGGTCTCTACTGGATGCTCTACAAACTGCAATATGCCGAAGGCGCCAGATCCGAACTACCTGCTGCGCCGGAGGAGGCATCTTCCGTTCCGCCCACCGCTCGATTGCAATTCAGCGAGTAACTGCTTCCTGTTACCCGGGGTTTTGAGTTCCGCGTCACCTCCGCTTACTAAAAACCTCATCAAGCTCACTAAATGAAGCGGCATCGGCAAGCGACTCAAACGAACCTGACTCCTGAATGCTACGCGCCGAACGAATGAACGCGCCCCACGCAACGCGAGCGAGGCTTGATCCAAGCGAGATGCGCCGCACTCCCAGATCCGCTAGCCGGGAAACGCTCAACGCCGGGTTGGGTCGAAACACAAGGACGTTGACCGGCTTCGGCGCTACTGCCTTTACGATGGCATCAACCTGATCCGGCTCAGCGAGTCCTGGAGCGAACAAACAATCGGCGCCCGCTTCCGAATACGCCACGAGGCGCTCCAGCGCTACGGCAAGTGGACCATCTATCCCGACTAGTGCCGCCTCACATCGCGCGGTGAGAACAACGGGAACTCCGGAAGAGTCGATTGCCTCTCGCGCTGCTTTGATGCGCTCGACCGCGAGATCAAATTCGTAGAGTGGCGCCAGCGCAGTGCCGCTAGCGTCTTCGATCGATAATCCCGCAACGCCGGTGGCAACGCAGAGGCTCACACTCTCGGCCACTCCAGCCGGCTCATCCGCGTATCCTGTCTGAAAATCTGCATTGACCGGCAGCGATGTCGCCGCCGCTACCTCACGAATATGTGCCAGCATCTGATCGCGACTGATCGCCGTAACCGTGTCGGGCAAACCCTGTGAAGCAGCAAAACCGGCAGACGTCGTGGCCAGAGCCTTGAACCCCAGATGCTCGAGGAACACAGCAGTGCCTACGTCCCAGGGGTTAGGGAGCACGAAGCAGCCGGAATTGTGCAGGGCGCGGAACTCTTCTATGACTGATAACCGGTTATTGTTCATGTCGTGATCCTATACCGTGTTCCAAGTGGAGTGGTCAACGCATCCCATTGACAACGGTCGGGCCGCTGCCTATCTTTTCCGCACCTCGCGTCGGAGACTCGGCGGAAAAGAATTCTCGTCAACTTCCCTTTAACGTTTCATAAGGAGACCACTATGTCGATCGACACCCTCATGCCGGAATCCGGAACGGGCTTCGTTTCAAACAACCGGGCGGTGAATACTCACTTTGGTCAGGCCTCAACCATCGCGGCAATTTTGAATGTCGCAGCGGCGTGGAATGAAACTCACCCCACGCTGCCAATTTCGATAGGACAAATTTCTCACAAAGGCGGAGGTCCAATGCCGCCGCACAAGTCGCACAAACTCGGCATTGACGTGGACCTCAGGCCGCTACGCCAAGACGGAGCAAACGCCGCCGCAACGATCACCGATCCTCAGTATGATCAGGAGAAGACAACGGAACTGATCAGGCTCTGGTGGAAAAAAGCACCGGTTCAGGCCATCTTCTTCAATGACTCGGAAGCGATCAAGCAACGCCTCAGTCGTTTTGTCGACGGCCATCATAATCACTTCCATGTTCGTCTTCGCACAAAGGGCGCGACGATCAGAATCGGAGATCGCGGGTCGGACGTTGCAGAGGTTCAAACAAAGCTGGGTATTGGAGCGGACGGCGAATTCGGAGATAAGACAGAACACGCTGTTGAACTTTTCCAGGAAGCGCATGGGCTCCCACCCAACGGAGTTGTCGGGCCGGCAACCTGGACTGCGCTGGGTTGAGCAGTAGTTCATTCCGCTTTCGACTTGAGTAAAGTTGAAAATACTTCAGAACAAGAGGCCAATGTCGTGAACCATCAACGTCTCCTCTCCTCGCTGTTGCGTTTGGCTGGCGCCATCGAACTGCTGGCATTCTTCGCGGTGGTAATGCCTCGCTCCTTAATGGCGACAGCTCATGCGGCGTTAGGTTTGGGCTTGATGCCGCAGGGGCCGGTTCTGATTTTCATGATTCGGCAAGCTTCATACTGTTACGGCATGCACGCAGTTTCTTTGTTTGTGATTGCCTCGGACGTCGAGCGTTTCCGTACGTTCGTTATTTTCAACGGTATCTCGTTCCTGCTCGCTGCACCGGTCTTCTTCCTGATCGATTTCACTGCGGGAATGCCGCTTTGGTGGACCCTTGGAGACTCTGTATCCTGCTTGTTTTTTGGCGCATCACTGCTGTTCCTTGTCCGTAATATGACAACTTCACCAGCTTAAGGTAACTATGAAAACACTCGATCTGATTCGCGACCTTTTGAGACATATGGAGTGGGCCGACGCCATCGTATGGCAAGCGGTCCTAGGCTCCGCGAATGCGACTACTGACGACGTGACAAAAACGCGAGTGCATCACATTCACATGGTGCAGCGAGCGTTTTTGAATGTCTGGCAAGAAACTCCACATTCAGTAAACGCAGGCAGTGATCTCGACCTGGTGGGGTTGGCAATGTGGGGTCGCGAGTATCACGGACTGCTGCGGGAGTACGTCGGGACTCTTACAGAGGCGGATCTGAATAAGCCGACCGTGTTGCCGTGGGCCAAATTCCTAACTAAGAAGCTCGGCCGCGATCCAGATGCCGCGAGCTTTGGCGAGACGATGGTCCAGGTGTCCGTACACAGCACGTATCATCGAGGACAAATCAACGCTCGCTTACGCGAACTTGGCAGTGAACCGCCTCTTACCGATTTCATCGCCTGGATCTGGATCGGTAAACCGTCAGCCGAATGGCCAAGCGCGACGGATTAGGCGCTTCGAGCCCTTATTGAAAAGTCTGCAGCGCTCTACCGCTCGGTACATGGGTGGGAATAGGACGTCGCAGGCGCTTCGACCTCGCACGCGGATCCATTAGCGTATTGCGTCCTCAAGTCTTGTGTAAGCGCCGTTATGGAAAAAGGCAGGCTGCAAGCCAATGTTCCGCAGCGGCGCGGTTCTGAACATATAGCGATCGATATTGTGTCCAGTTACTTGTTCAAGACCGAAGTCTTCGTCGGCGCCCGAGCCGTCAAATATCACGTTACCGAAGCAGGGAGATTTGCGGCACACCGATCACATGCTGTTGAAAGTCGCTAAACATTTCGTTCGATTGTCCCGCTACTGCAAAAATCAAACGAGACCCTTTACAATCAATCGCCAAACTTAAACGTTCAAACCGGAGGCAGTTCTATGACTGGAAATCCGCTTGCTGTACTCATAGTCTCGACACTCTTGCTTGTATGGGTTCCAGGTGTTTCCGCTCAGCGGCGCGCCGATCCCGCGACCCTCCTCGCTGCACAACGCGAGGCGATGGTGCCGCTGGCTTTCATGGATGGAGTTTGGCGCGGACCTGCCTGGACGATTTTGCAATCCGGCGAGAAGCACAACATCACGCAGACCGAACGCATCGGCCCGTTCCTCGATGGGACGGTAAAGGTAATCGAAGGTCGAGGGTACGAGGCTGAAGGCAAGGTGACCTTTAACGCGTTCGGAACCATTTCGTATGATCCGACGAAGCAGGCATACACGCTTCACTCGTATGCTCTCGGTAATGTGGGCGACTTTGTTCTAACGCGCAGCGCCGATGGTTACACCTGGGAAATTCCTGCAGGTCCGATGACGATTCGTTACACTGCGGTGATCAAAGACGGGGCATGGCGCGAGGTCGGCGACCGTATCATGCCGGGCCAGGAGCCCGTGCGCTTCTTCGAAATGAATCTGAAACGCGTGGGTGATACAAATTGGCCTGCTGCCGGTGCGGTTAGTCCGAAGTAACTCTTGCCGGCAATTCGCCCGTGGCACATTTTGTACGAGCTGCTGGACTGCCCTGAGCGATTATGATCGCGAGAAACTCGATAGTCATTACCGGATCTCGAGACGTCAGTCGTGAAACTGTCCGCCCGCTCTTCGAACAACACCTGTCACACCTGACAGGCCAGAATAGGACCTGGTTGCTCGGCGGCGCACGCGGGATCGATCAGTGGGCAGTGGAATGGTTGTCGGAGCTCAACGAGATCTGCTGGCTGGTGATTCCCTACACGCTGGCCACACAACCACTTCGGATGCAACCGTGGTTTGAGCAGGCCGATCGTGTTTTGGAACTGCAACTGCCCAAACGCAAGTCTGCATACGCATTTCGTAATCGCTATATGGTGGATCGTTGCGGGATCGTTATTGGCTTCCGTGCCGGAAAAGGCACCGGAACTCTCGCGATTTTAAAGTACGCATTGCGGCAGCAAAAAGAAGTGCACGCGATACCCGTGGGTGAGGCGCCTGGAGATTTGAGGTCCGACAGCAAAAATTCGCGACGTACATAACCCTCCGGACTCAGTTATTATTGCCCGAAGCATTCAGCTTGTTCGCCGAAGTCGAACCACCTCAAGAGTGTCGCGCAAGACAATGAGAAGACTCACAAGCAATCTGTTTCCCTGCCTGCTAGTGCTCGGCCTGATGCTGGGAGAGTCAGCTCAGGCAGCGCCGTGCAGTCGAGTCAAGTCAGACCCCGATCGTTGGGTCTCAAGCAAAGTCAACGCTTTGATTCTCGCCGCGCGCCGCGCGTTTGAAAGCGAAGATGACTTCCCCGCGTATGAGCGAGTGCTCGATGGGATCACGAGCACAATGCAGACGTGCAAACTGGACGACGACGAGAAGTTTGTCAGTCGTTACCGTCAGTTTGTCGACTACGTTGCCGTTGTTTCCCTCGATCGGTCGGCGGATCACGAACTGGGGTTCAGTGTTCCCGACAAGCAGTACTTCGCTGAGACCAGTCAATACGTGAAGATTCCCGACTTTCTACTCGATCAGGATTTCCTGAGCGCGGTGAGTCGCTTCGAGACCCTTGAGCGAGCGAAGGCTTTCCTGCGGAGAATCAACTTAACCAGGGATCCAGCAGAGCAGCTGATCTTCTTCAGCTATAAGTCCCGACATCTGGGAACGCCGGACAATGACGACAGTTTCCGCCGGCTTCTGATTCTTGTCCCAGGAAACTACGCGCAAGGAGTTCCTGAGCGCTGGGTGCAATTTGGCGTGACCGATCCGGGGGCGCGGCAACGCGTGCGGAATGTCTCGGTCGTCGCGACGATGCCCAGCGGCGAAGGGACCGCGAAAGTTTACTTCAAAGACTTCTATCGAACTTTTCGACGAGATGGCTTGATCAAGATCAAGGGTCGTTGGGAGCTTGGCTTCGGCGACGACAACTGCGTGAGTTGTCATAAGAGCGGAGTCCTGCCAATCTTTCCAGTAAAAGGCAGCGTGAGTCCGAACGAGCTGGTATCAGTGTTGAAAGTGAACGAGCGCTTTCGCACGTACGGCTCGCCTCGTTTCGGCAAATATCTCGACACGAGCAAACTCGGTCCGGGCCTGAGTTCTGCAAGCTGGGACGATCGACAGCAACGATACGGCTCACACTTCGGAACCAGCTCCGTGGATAAGGCCATGGCCTGCGCCGCATGTCACCAGCCGGAGCGTCTTGGCGCACTCAACTGGCCGATGGACAAGACTTTGATTAGCTCGTACGTCAAGGGCGGGCAAATGCCTTTCGGTTACAAACTTCAAGCCGCAGCTCGCAGCGAACTCTATACGAAGTTGATACAGGAGTACTTCGACATTGATGACGCCCACCCCGGTATCCTGAAGTCGTGGCTCCTCGGTCGAACGCAGTAAAGACAATTCGACTCCGCCACTCTGCTGCTGAAGAATCTGGTTGTATCAAGCGAGCACCGTTCCAGGGGAAACCCTAATGACTGACGAGCAAGTTATTCGAGATCTGCTGGCAACGTGCCATAACTCGACCGCGCAGGGCGATCTTCCAACGAGCAGAAGATTCAAAGACTATCGGGAATAAGTGAGAAAAGATTTGCCGGAATCACCACAACTCAAGAAGCGACGCGGCTACCTCAATCCCCACACCGTGCGCGCGCTAGCCTTCTGGACAACGAGCGCCTGCATCCTCGTCGCGGTCTGCGCTTCGCTACTGGCGATTTGGCAGTTTGCCGGCACAGACATCCTCTGGCGAACGGTAGCTACCTGCGTCGTGATCGGTGGCGGCACGATCGCGTTCTATGTCATCAACGTCCTCTTCGATAAAAGCACCGACTGAGAGGATTGCTGATGGGGAGTTGGCGTTGGTTGGAACACGGGCTTCTTCAACTCATCTAGCGAACCCAACCATACAACAGATGTTTTGTTTGCTTTCAAAGCCCTGCGAAAGAAGTTTCGTGCTTCGTTGGCTCAAAAAGTGTGAGGAAAGCACGGGTGCACTCAATCACCTGGGTTTGGAGTGATTGCTCTCGGCTTAATTGGTACGAGGGCTTCAAAGTTCTTATAGATCTGCAGGTACATCTGCGTTTCGCGCGGAATCAGGGTGCGCCAACCTGCACCACCTCTTTTCAAGTAAGACGGCAATCGCGCGGCGTTTGAGTTATAGCCCGCAGCGAGAAGTTCCGTCTGAGTGGCGGTCCCGTTTGTCAGTGCATTCTGAACCTCTTCACTACCGCCCAGGTCACTCCAAGTGTCATGCATGTAGAGCAACATCGCCTCAAGAGCATTCGTATGATTGCGCATTCCAGTGACGAAATCCGGAATCAAGCCCACACTCGGGTGCCGCTGTCTCATCAGGTTGTAAGCCCACGGAATCATTTGCACCATGCCGCCCGCGCCGGCTGAGCTCACCGAGTAACGATAGGTATTCAATTGATTGAGAGCAAAAAGGGAGTAGACCTCCTGGAACAGCGCGGCGCGGTTCTCCAGGCGAAAGCGATCATGGTCGACGTGTTCTACCAGGCAAAGTCTTTCAGCAACATCGACGATCGGCGGCGAGATGAGTACCCCTTTATCTCGAAGACGTTTCGCCGCGAGGTCCAACATCGTCCTCACGTAAAGCTGTCCGGAGCGCCCCAGCTCATTCGAGAGCAACGCCGGATGCGCTGAAGTGTAGTAAGCGAGCTCGCGGAACACGCCACCTTTCTCGATCGGAAATTCCACTAACAAGGGAAGCAAAGAATACCCGGTGTTATCGAACGCCGTGATCGCGGTATTTACTCCGTTGGCGCGAACGATTCGAATGTTGATGGGCAGGCCGAGCGAGCTCGTCATCGTGAGTTCGGCGCCCTTCGTAAGAAAGGATTCCTTTGAAAGTGAGATCTGATGGATATGCCCATTGCGCCCGTCCAGCACAGCAAGAGTTACTACGTCGATTGCTTTGTTGAGAGCCGTAGGTAACGGATGCGATTTGAACAGTCGTTCAGCTGCAGTGATGCGCGCGCGGATCGCCTGCGGGGTAAGTTGCGACAAAGGTCGTGATGAATCGCCTGACTCTGCTTCGAAATCAACCCGGTCATCAGGATTCGGGGAAGCCACCGTCGCAGGTGAAGCAATTGAAGTCGCTGGTCTTTGTGCTGGCTGTGCACTCGATTTCTGCGGAGATGTCTGCGCAATCCGCGGTTGGGTGGTAACAGCCGCCGCCGTTACGGTACGAGGGCGAGTCACTTCCCCAGCTGCAGTGGTTTGAGCCTGAGTTGTGCAGATAGCAAATGAGAGGAAGACCAGAACTAGCGGTGTGGCTACGGGGGAAACTGATTTCATCTGTGGTTTCACTCCGGACTTTACTGAAACTCCTCACCGGGGGCGGCAAGTAGTGTTTAGATTCGCGGATGCCGCTTACGGTTGTCAACGCGTACATAAACAAGTCCGTACTCGCCGCGGTGACACCTTCGCTCAAAGAAGAGCGCTTTTCACGCCTGTTGCCCAGGACCCTAGTCTATGGCGAAGCCCATGTTGACCACGGCAGTGATGTCTTTATCCAACGATGAAGTGTCGTTCATGCCGCTGTCAGACACCTCGTTTGAGTCAGCCGGTGTTATCTGCAGCACGCCCATTCGCGCCGTCTTCACACTGCCGATTCTGCTGTTCGTTGCCTCTGCTACCTTCTCAGCACGCACTTTCGCATCCTTGGCCGCTTCGGCCAGCATCGCGACCTTTTCCTCGCCGAGCTTCGTGTAGTGATACTCCGGCGCGTTTGATTCGAGGAGGATGCCCTGGTTGATCAGTTCCGTCGCCTCGCGCGCGATCTTCGCAATTTTGTCTACGTCGTTTGAACGGACTTCCAACTCCTGGCGGAGCGAGTAACCCGTAATCTCTCCCGTCTCCTGTCCATTGCTGTCTCTGCCGTGCAGCGTCTGCGAAGAAATGGATGAGATTGTGATCTCGTTTTCCGGGATACCCTTACTGACGAGATAAGACTTCACTTTGGGGACGTTCTCTGCCAGTGAACGATAGGCATCGGCGAGTGAAGCTGCCTGATAGGAAACGCCGGCCTTCCAGATGACCAGATCCGACTTGATGCGCTTGCGTGCAGAGCCGGTAACTGTGATGGTCTGATCACCTTGTTTCCCTCTCACAAAGGACCAGCCGACGATCACCGACGCCAGCACCAACCCGATCGCCAGTGCCACACCGGCTCCAAAATTCGATCCAACACGCACATCATTCATAAACTGGGGACTCCTTCAAAACAGGATTTGAGTTGGTGGACGATACAACGGAAATTCCTTGAGCGCCAAGCACGCGAAGCAAGATCAACCCATAAGGCAGAGCTCTTCGGTTGGTCGCGTTCCGTTCACCGAGTATACTTTGCACGTTCGCCCCCGAATCTCCCCTCTCCTGCAGGACATCACAACATTGGAAGGAGCTTCCGTATGTTTCAATCAACTAATTGGCGGGGTGTCGTTGTTTCCTTCGCGCTGGGTTCCGCCTTCGTTTTCACAATTGTGCCTGCGGCAATGGCGCAAAACACAACCTCGGGTGCTGCACAAAAAATGATTAAATCGCTTAGCTATCCGTCTGCGAGAAAAGGTGATCAAGTAGACGATTACCATGGCGTGAAAGTCGCCGATCCTTATCGCTGGCTGGAAGAGCTCGACTCAACAGAGACGGCGAGATGGGTTGAAGCTGAAAACAGACTCACCTTCGGCTACCTCAATGAAATTCCCGCGCGCGCGAAGATCAAAGAGCGAATGACCAAACTCTGGAACTATGAACGCTTCGGCGTCCCTTTTAAGGAAGGCAATAATTATTTCTATAGCCGGAACAGTGGCCTGCAAAACCAGGCCGTCCTTTACACGCTTACTTCTTTCGACGGCCAGCCGACCCTTTTGCTCGATCCGAATATGCTTTCAACTGACGGAACCGTGGCGCTGTCCGGAACTGCGGTAAGCGATGACGGCAAGTTGTTCGCGTATAGCCTCTCGGCTTCAGGTTCAGATTGGCAGGAGTGGAAAGTCCGCGACGTCTCAACCGGAAAGGATCTTCCCGACCTAATCAAGTGGGTCAAGTTCTCGGGCGCTTCGTGGACGCGCGACGGCAAGGGATTCTTTTATAGCCGTTATGACGAACCGAAGAGTGACGCACTGAAAGGCACAAATTATTTTCAGAAGCTCTATTACCACCGGCTCGGCACGTCGCAAGCGGAAGACCAGCTGATTTATGAGCGACCGGACCAAAAAGACTGGTTTTTCAGCGGGAACGTTTCAGAAGACGGTCGCTATCTGATTGTGACTGTAAGCCAGGGCACTGACGTCAAGACTCGTGTCTACTTCAAAGACCTCGAGGCCAAAGACTCGCCGCTCGTGAAGTTGCTCGACGACTTTGACGCTGCATACAACTTCATCGGTAACGACGGAAACATCTTTTGGTTTCAGATTGATCTGAACGCGCCGCGCGGAAAAATCGTAGCCATCGACATCACTAGACCGGAACGGAACAACTGGAAAGTGATCGTGCCGGAGTCGGGGGAGGCACTTCAGGGTGTCAGCATTATCAACCACATGTTGGTAGCAAACTACCTCAGGGACGCGCACACGCAAGTGAAGATCTATGACACGAACGGAAAGTTCGTTCGCGAAGTAGAGTTTCCCGGTCTGGGAACTGCGGCAGGTTTCAACGGCAAAGCGCGCGACAAGGAGACCTTCTACTCGTTTACGGGCTTTACGTCGCCGACGAC
Source organism: bacterium (assembly GCA_040005515.1). Lineage (GTDB taxonomy): Bacteria > Acidobacteriota > Blastocatellia > Pyrinomonadales > Pyrinomonadaceae > PSRF01. The sequence goes on along the minus strand of JBDTYQ010000041.1, from coordinate 2,002 downwards.
GATCTATCGTTACGACATGGTGACTGGCAAAAGCACCATCTTTCGTCAGCCGAAAGTCGACTTCAACTCGAGCGAGTACGAAACCAAACAGGTTTTCTATCCGAGTAAGGACGGCACTAAAGTACCGATGTTTATTACTCATAAGAAAGGCCTGATGCTCGACGGCAACAATCCAACCTACTTGTATGCTTACGGCGGGTTCAATATCTCGTTGACGCCCGCGTTCTCAGTGTCGAATCTCGTGTGGATGGAGATGGGTGGCGTCTATGCGCAGCCAAACCTGCGCGGCGGCGGCGAGTATGGCGAAGACTGGCACCAGGGCGGCATGAAGTTGAAGAAGCAAAATGTTTTCGACGACTTCATTGCGGCAGCTGAGTGGCTGATCGCCAACAAGTATACGTCGACTCCAAAGTTGGCCATCGGCGGAGGCAGCAATGGTGGGCTACTCGTGGGCGCGGCGTTAACGCAACGACCTGATTTGTTTGGCGCGACACTGCCCGCGGTGGGTGTTATGGACATGCTGCGCTTTCAAAAGTTCACAGTGGGCTGGGCCTGGGTTTCTGATTATGGTTCTTCGGAGAACGCGGACGAATTCAAAGCGCTCTATGCTTACTCGCCTCTCCAGAACGTCAAGCCAGGGAGAGCCTATCCGCCTACATTAATTACGACTGCGGATCACGACGACCGGGTGTGGCCAGGTCACAGCTTCAAATTTGCTGCCACCTTGCAGGACGCGCAGGCGGGACCAGCACCGATCCTGATCCGTGTTGAGACCAAGGCCGGCCATGGTGCCGGTAAGCCCACTTCGAAAATCATCGAAGAGGCCGCTGACCGGTGGGCGTTTCTGGTTCGAACTCTGAATATGTTGGGTGATTGAAGGCTAGGAAACAACATCGCACAATTGTAGGGGCGGAACTCCATGTCCGCCCCGCGAACGGCGATGTCGCTCGAGGTGGGCACAGAGTCCCACTCCCACAAGATTCAATAAGAGAGCGGGTGCCTTGCCCGCTCTTTTTTCCTGAACCTCAGTCCAGCCAATCGCGCGTCAGGTCGCACCAAAGCGCGAGGCCACGCCATTCTTTAAAGCCGGAGTAGTAACGCGCGATCTTTTTATCAGTAGCCTTGCGTCCGTTGTTACGCAGTTTGAAAAACTTCGCTCTGGTCCAGGAATCAAGTGCCAGCCCATCGTACCTGCCGAGAAGCTTCAGAACGTTTTCAGCCGCATAGTCACCGACTCCCTTAACGCTCTTCATCTGCTTCACAAGTTCGCTTGTTGCGAGCGGGCTAGTGAGCCACTCTTCAACGTTCAGTTCACCGGAGGCCACGCGGTCGGCAAGTTCCTTCAAATAGGCAGCACGATATCCTGACCGCACTTCATCCACATAGAATCTTACCGGCATCAGGGCCATCGCTTCCGGTGTAGGAAAGGTGCGGCGACCGCCACTCGCCTCGCGGCCAAGATTAGCAACAAGTCCCGTAACCATTTTCTCTGTAAGGGCCCAGGAACAATTCGTCGTGCAAATCATCTTCACCAGATCCTCAAAGACTGTCGGAGACCGCAGCATACGACCGGCACCTTGATCCGACACCCATGCAAAATCCGCGTGGGCTTTCATGGTGCGGTAGAAGGTCGACATGTCGTCGTCGAGTCGGAGCATGTGACGCACTTGTTCGACGATTTTGTCCGCAGTTTTCTTGCTGACTGTGCGCGGCGTTTCGATGCGCAAAGCTCGCTTATTACCTGCGATCGAAACAGTAATAGGGGCGCTATCGCCGAGGTCAAGCGTGCGCATGAGCACCCATTTATCCCGGTCAATGGTGAAGGGCAGCAGTTCGCACCATCCGTGGCTGATGATGGTTCGCTTGAAGTTGAAACTGGAGGAAGTAGGTACGGATATTTGCATTAAGAATTGCTTTCACTGGAGCAAACGTATTTGGGAACTTGCCGCAAACGTATTTGGGAAGAAGTTCGATTATGGGCACGGAAATCGAAACTTCGCAA
>JBDTYQ010000040.1:0-31448 GCA_040005515.1 bacterium | reverse complement strand
CTGGCGACATCTTCGAGGTTGTAGCCTTGCATCAGCGTCGGGATGCCGCAGGCCACTTCGACATTCTCGATCGCCCGCCGCAACTCCGCTCGCGATTCAACGAGCGTCTTGCCGTTCTCCATCGTGGTGAGCTTTGCCAATTCCTCAATGTGGTCTTCGAGGAGTTGCTTGAGCTTGAAAAGAAATTGAATGCGTTCTTCCGGGGGCGTGCGCCGCCACGCGGGAAAAGCAGCGGCGGCTGACTCGATTGCCGACGCGACGTCCGCTTCGCCATCGAGCGGAACTTGCCCCAGCGTCTCTCCTGTAGCCGGATTCATCACAGCTGCAAACTCCGTGGCAGTGGAATCCTGCCACTGTCCGTTGATGTAATTGGGCAAACGATTATTTTCAGTCATGATTTAAATCCTTCAATCCTGGAACGGTGGTGGGCCCTTGCGCGGCGCCTAGTAAAAGTTTCGTTCTCGCTTCACCGCTTCGTCGTAGTTTTGTCGAGCGCGCTTGACCGAGTCCATCTCAGACACTTCGGCGATCGGCACATCCCACCACGATTCGTAGCCCGGGACGCGCACTTCTCGATCGACTTCAATCACGATCACCGTCGTGCGTGTTTCTCGTCGCGCTTCCTCGAGGGCTTGCTGCAGTTCATCGCGCGTTGTTGCGTGGATCGCACGTGCGCCTAGACTCGCTGCATTCGCGGCGAAGTCGACTTCGAGTCGAGCCCCATCCAGTTGGCCACTCTTTTCGTTGCGAGCACGGTAAACGGTACCGAAGCCTTCCGACCCCAACGATTGTGAAAGGCCGCCGATGCTACTAAACCCATAGTTATTCAAAAGGACAATATTGAGTTTGTAGCCTTCCTGGATTGCGGTGACGATCTCCGTAGACATCATCAGGTAAGAGCCATCGCCTACCATCACGTACACCTCGCGCGATGGGTCAGCCATCTTCACACCGAGCCCACCGGCAATCTCATAACCCATGCAGGAGTTTCCATATTCGAGGTGATAGCCTTTCGGGTCCTGGGTGCGCCAGAGCTTGTGCAAGTCGCCCGGTAGGCTGCCGGCTGCGCAAACAACTACGTCTTTAGGTTCGGTAAAGCCGTTTACGAGGCCGATGACTTCGCTCTGGCTGACCGGTGGTCCCTGTCGTCGATTAAATAAGCCTTCGACTTCCGCACGCCATTGTTCTTTGAAGGAAGAGAGGCGAGCGCTGTACCCCTCGCTTACCCGATAGCCCGTTAGCGCCTCGGTCAATTCATCGAGAGTAACGCGTGCGTCAGCAACAAGCGGGAGCGCCGAGTGTTTGTACGCGTCGAATTCAGCAACGTTGATATTGATGAAGCGGACGCTGGGATTCTGAAAGGCCGTCTTGGACGCGGTTGTAAAATCGCTGAGTCGGGTGCCGATCGCAATGACGAGATCCGCTTCGCGCGCGGCTAAGTTCGCGCCCGGGGTGCCCGTGGCTCCGATGGCTTCCAAATTCTGTGGATGTTGCCAGGGAAGCGCTCCCTTGCCCGCCATCGTCTCGCCAACCGGAATTCCGGTCTGTTCGACGAAACGAGTTAACGCTTGCACCGCTTCGGAATAAATGACCCCGCCGCCTGCGATGATCAGGGGCTTTTGCGCGGTGCGGATCCATTCGACTGCGCGCGACAGTAGAGTTCGGTCGGCGAGCGGACGAGCGATGTGCCAAGTTCGCTGTTGGAAGAGTGCTTCGGGATAGTCCCACGCTTCCGCCTGAACGTCCTGCGGCAGCGCGAGTGTGACTGCACCGGTTTCAGCAGGAGACGTCAACACGCGCATCGCGGCCAGCAAAGCCGAAGGCAGTTGGTCGGGACGATTGATGCGATCCCAGTAGCGCGATACAGGTTTGAAAGCATCGTTGACCGAGATGTCCTGCGTTCGCTCTGACTCAAGCTGTTGCAACACGGGGGCAACATTGCGGCGCGCGAAAACATCACCGGGCAGCAAAAGAACGGGAAGACGATTGATTGTCGCGGTCGCTGCACCCGTGATCATGTTCGTGGCCCCCGGTCCCACAGAAGACGTGCAAGCAAAAGTTGCTAGCCTGTTCTTCATCTTGGCGAACGCCGTCGCCGTATGCACCATCGCTTGCTCGTTGCGTGCGAGGTAATAGCGAAGATCGGGCGACTGCTGTAAAGCCTGACCGATTCCGGCGACGTTGCCGTGGCCAAAGATCCCCCAGACTCCCCCAAAGAAGGGAAACTCTTTGCCATCGCGCTCGACATACTGGCTCTTGAGAAAGCCGACGAGGGCCTGGGCTGTGGTTAATCGTTGGGTCTTCATGCGCAGCGTTAGGATTCGAAGTAGCCTGCGATCGCATTCATATCACGTCCGCGCCAGGAGTTCTGTGCTTCCAGAGTTCGCTCGACTGTCCAGCGTTGATGAATGATGGAACCTGCGGCTTGCGCTATCACGAGCGGATCATCGTCGCCGGGGTAGAGTACGTTACGACCGACCAGCGCGCCACGTACATTAGACCCTGCATCGAATCCCGCCGCGATCTCACGCAGGAGAGGCGTCGCGTCACCGACAGATTCACCTCCGAGTAGCAAGATCGGTAGAGTCGTGGCGCGCGCCACGACGTCATAGTTTTCGCAGTAGGGTAATTTCAACCAGAGCTGACGACTGCTGTCTCCCAGCGCAGAAGCGACGCCGACGATCTTCGCAAGCGCTTCAGCAGTTTTAACTACGCGATAACCTTCGGAACTTTTGACGACTGGAAGCGGCTCGAGAAAAGTCGGCAACCCCACCGCGTTCATCTCTGTAATCGCGCCGGCGCAATAGAGCATGGTGCTGAGTGAATCAATCTCTTCATCGCAGATGCGCAACAAGAGCTTCGCTCCGTCCAGGCTCATCGACGCACATGTTTCTGCAGTCGCACCCGTGATCGGATCATCCATTTCCCAACTTGTTCCAGCGAGTCCCCCGCGATTGAGACTGCCGATTAACAACCTGTGATCCAACAACGGAGGGCCGTCAGCTTCGAGGATCAGGTGATGCAGGATCAGTAAGTCTTCCAGCACATCCATGGTCGCCATTACGCCATCAACGACGTCGCTTTGCAGCACACGTACGATGCGCGCGAGGTAGCCGTGGCGATTGGCCATCTTCAATGAGTTTTCCCCTACTTTGGTTACGCGTCGAGCTGGATGGTCAGCCGCGAGAATGTTCAGGCGTCCGTCTGGCGTGAGAGAGTTGCGTCGCTTTCGCGTTTTCGCCGCGCGGAGTGAACACTCAGGATCGTTAATCCTGACGTCAGTTATCTTCGCCAGCGCAGCCGCGGGAAGAAACTCCTGGTCGACAAAACCCTGCATCTAAAATCCTCCGTGCTCTTCGATGAATGTCAGGACTTGCTGTTCGAAAGGCATGAAATTGGCGCATCCGTGTCGTGTAACTACGATCGCGCCACAAGCATTTCCCATCCGGGCTGCGCGGTACCAGTCCCAACCTTTCAGGTAGCCGTAGAGCAATCCACTGGCGAAAGCGTCACCCGCTCCCAGAACGTTTTGAATTTGAACAGGGAAGGTCTCGGCTTCGATGTGCTCGCCGCTCGGTAGGTAAACCGTTGTGCCATCACTGCCGCGCTTCAGGGCCAAGGCCTTCGGGCCGGCGTTCAGAATAGTCTCCAGCGCCTTCTGCAGATCACCACTGACTAGCGCTCCCGAAACCTGGGAATGCGCGACGTATACAGACGCGCCTTCCTGAAGCGCTCCTACTCTCACCTCGTCCGCAGTCCCGATCACAATATCAACAAGAGGCAGGAGGGCGCGTATGTTCACGCCGAACGCGCGAGTGTCTCCCCACTGATCAGGTCGAAAGTCGAGATCGAGAACGACAGTTGTACCGGCGGCGCGTGCCTGCTGTGCAGCAAAGAAAGTTGCGCTGCGACTGGGCTCGCGACTCAAGCCCGTACCAGTCAGAACAATCACTCGACTGTTGGCGACGGGCGCCGCCAGCACGTCAGCGATCGTCAATTCAATGTCGGCGCAATTATCACGATAGAAGACAAGCGGGAACCTGTCAGGCGGCTCGATCCCGAGGATCACCGCGCTCGTTCGATGCCCAGGCTTGCGGGGGATGAAACTCGTTACGACGCCTTCCGACTCGAGAAAGTGGAGCACGAAATCTCCGACTGGATCCTCGCCGACCGCGGTCAAGAGGGCCGAGCGCAGTCCGAGTCGTCGCGTGCCGACTGAGATGTTCGTGGGACAGCCACCGACGTAAGCGGCGAAGGATTTGATTTCGGGGAAAGGCGCGCCGATATCATTCGAGTAAAGATCGATCGAACTACGGCCCATCGACAGAATGTCGAACTGTCGATCAGCCATCATCTATTCCCGCCGAGTGTCACGAGTGGCACGCGCGGATCCTGTTCCGCCCATGATTGGCGCACCCAGGCGTAAGCCGGGTCGTCCGAAGCCGCCATTGAGCGGGCGCTGCCTGCGAGGGCGTTTAGGTAATAGACGTTGTAGCCATGCGCGGCCACGACGGGATGATAGCCCTCCGGTATTAACACCAGCTCACCATCGCGAACGGTAAGTGTCTGATCAATGCGACCATCCGCTGTATAGACTCGCTGAATCGCGTAGCCTTCAGGTCGATCGACTTTGTAGTAATAGATTTCTTCGAGGTCGACTTCTTCGGGCGGCTGATGCACGTCGTGCTTATGCGGTGGATAACTGGACCAGTTACCGCTTGGTGTATATACCTCGACGAGCATTAATCGTTGCGCGGGAAACTCCGGCTTCAGGATGTGATTGATCTGTCGCGTAGCGTTAGCGCCGCCTCTGATTTCTACTTCAACGTCGTCAGACGTGATGAGGCGGGCCGGGTATTTTGCGTCAGCCGCCGAGAAGCAGAACGCTACCTCACAGTCGGTGTCGGCGGTCACCGTGAAGGTCGTCTCGATTGGTAGATACAGCGCGGTGGGCATTCCGTCGAACACATGCGCTCGACTTCCAATGCCAGACCATGAGCCCGCGGATGACTCGACAGAACAACGTCCGCCCAGCAGCACCATTCCTAATTCGCAAGCGCCCGTGTCGCTCGAGAATCTTTCGCCGCGCAAAAGCTTGCGACTGCGAAACGTCAGATAGGCAAAGCCTGTGGACGCCGGAGTCACCACCATAGTTTCTCCAGACGAATCCAGTAACGGATTAGGTTTGATCAGCAAGTCGTCCGAGTACGATGCCATCAGACTCCTCAATTAATTTCAAAATTTAGGCGAATGGCCGTTCAGGTAAGATAGCGTTCTGCACCGACCAAATTGATTTGTAGCGGGATTATAGTACGTCGGCACGAGCTTGCACGAAAAATTAATGCGACACAGCGATACAGCAGGCGGTGAAGAGCCGAATCCGCAAGCAAATAAAAGGAGCCAGGTTGGAAAAGACTCACCGGGCTGTGCTGTTACCTGTGCTACGTTATCCGGACTAATTCGGAGAATTAACATAATGGTTTGAGAGGGACGGTACTAAGAAAATGATTCGAAATACTGTTACGGATGTTGACCGCCTGGCTGCGCGTCATCGCCCGGAAGGCCAGCCGGTAATGCGTCAAAACTGGGGCAAACTCCATTTTATGCACTGGCGCGTGAATCCCGATCTGATTCGTCCGTACATTCATCCGGATTTACAAGTGGACACCTTCGGTGAGTCAGCGTGGATCGCGATCATTCCGTTTACGATGTGGGATATCCGCGCGTTCCCACCTTTCATCCCGCCTGTCCCTGGTTTCAGCTCGATGAATGAGCTCAACGTACGGACTTACGTACACTTCAATGGCGTGCCCGGCGTTTGGTTTTTTTCCCTTGATGCGGACAGTGCGGCGGCTGTGTTAGCAGCGCGGACCTTTTTCCACCTTCCCTACTACACGGCAGACATTGAGTTGGACCAGGAGGGGAACGTGGTTGATTACCGCTTGAGCAGGGCAGGCGATCAAGCAGCAGAGTTCCAAGCGTCGTTTCGCTTCGGAGAGAGACTTCCCCAAGCTCAACCGGGTTCCAAGGAGTTCTTCCTGACCGAACGGTACATTCTGTACACGCAACATGACGGTAAGCTTTATCAGAGTCGCGTCCATCACGAGCCATGGGCGTTGCAGAAATCCGTGCTCGAAGATTTAAGTACGAACATTTTTGAAGCTGACGGATTGTTCAAACCGACTGGCGAGCCGCTCATACACTATGCCGAAGAAGTGAATGTGGATATTTGGATGTTGGAACGAGTTGCTGATCTTAAGCAATAGTGAAGTTTTGAAAATCTAGTCGAGAAGGGTGGGTCACAGATGCGGGTGTTGGTAACAGGCGGAGCGGGATACATCGGCAGCGTTGTCGTAGAAGAGCTGGTTCGGGACGGCCACGAGGTCATCGTTTACGACAATCTGTCCAAAGGACATCGTGCCGCCGTTCCAAAGGGCGTGGACCTTGTTGAGAGCGAACTGAGCGACGTGGCGACGTTGCAGAGCACTCTCAAATCGCGGGAGATAGAAGGTGTGATTCACATGGCGGCGCACTCTGTCGTCGGAGAATCAGTAAAGCAGCCGGCGAAGTACTACCACAATAACCTGACGAGCGGCCTGTCACTTCTTGACGCGATGCGTGAAGCCCAGGTCAAGCGCCTTGTGTTCTCTTCAACCGCGGCGGTTTACGGGGAACCCGCGAAGCAACCGATAGACGAAGATGATCCTACCGGACCGACAAATCCATACGGAGAAACAAAGCTCTCGTTCGAACGTGCGATGCACTGGTCCAGTCAGGCCGACGGGTTACGTTACGCGTCGCTTCGTTATTTCAACGCTGCGGGAGCCACTGCGGATCGCGGCGAGTGGCATGATCCCGAAAGCCATCTGATTCCATTAGTCTTGCAGGTTGCGGCGGGCCAGCGTGATTCGGTTGAGATATTTGGTGACGATTATCCGACACGCGACGGTACGTGCGTCAGAGACTACATTCACGTCGTCGACCTGGCGCGAGCACACATTCTCGCACTTGGTATTCTCGACAAGCGGAACGTGACCTATAACCTCGGATGTGGAGGGGAGGGTTACAGCGTGAAAGAGGTCATTGAGCTGGCCCGGAAAGTGACAGGCAGGAAAATACACGCGAGCATCAGTGCCCGGCGTGAGGGCGACCCTGCCGTGCTGGTCGCGGACTCTAAACGGATCAAAGAAGAACTTGGATGGAGCCCTCAATACCAGGACCTGCGAAAGATCATTGATTCTGCCTGGACGTGGCTGCAAGCACGTCCGAACGGTTATGCAAGTGACTAAAGAGGGTAAAGCGATCGCAGCTAACGTGTCAGGGCGAGGAATGACTCAACCTCGCTGGCCCGCTGTGCTGGCGACGCTGGCGCTGGGGGGGATCTACTCGGCATTGCCTGCGCCATTGCTCATCACTGGTCGGCGGGAACTCGTGCTTCTTGTCGTTATTGCGCTTCTCGTACCCACCATCATCACTCACAAGCGGGGTAACCACTTTCTCAATCAGGTATTCGGCTTCGTATTGGACAGCGTGGTGACGATCGCGCTGATCTGGTCTCTCGAACTCTTGCTCGCTGCCGTCTTAAGACACGAGATAACTCCGCCACAGCTATTAAAATCCGCTGCCGTCCTCTGGATCGCCAACGTCCTCGTGTTTGCTTCGTGGTACTGGCATCTGGATGGCGGCGGGCCGCACGAACGCTCGCTGACGCCGGGACACAGCGATGGCGCTTTTCTCTTTCCGCAAATGTCGATGAACCCCGAGGCAAAGATTGCGGCAGGTGAACATCTCTGGGAGCCGAACTTTATCGACTACCTATTCCTTGCATTCAACACGAGCACAGCTTTCTCGCCCACAGATGTTCCCGTTCTTTCGCGTTGGGCGAAGATCATGATGATGACGCAGTCTCTAATTTCCTTGCTGGTGATTGCGCTACTGGCTGGTCGTGCCGTCAATATCCTTTGATCAGGTGCCTTACTTACCTGCTAGCTTCTTCGCAATCTCGCTCGTGTGTTTTCCCTGGAAGCGCGCGATTGCCAATTCGTTCTCGGTGGGCAGGCGTGAACCATCAGTGTCGGCGAGAGTCGAAGCGCCGTAAGGCGAGCCGCCGCTGATCTCTTTCATGTTCATGAGGCGTGACTCAGCATAGGGGACTCCGACGATAACCATGCCCTGGTGCAACAGTGTCGTGTGAAAGCTGGTGATAGTCGTTTCCTGTCCTCCGTGTTGAGTTGCTGTCGAACAGAAAACACCGCCGACTTTGCCTACGAGTGAGCCCTTCATCCACAGTCCGCCGGTCTGATCAAGAAAGTTTCGCATCTGCGCGCACATGTTTCCGAAACGGGTCGGCGTGCCGAAAATTATTGCGTCGTAGTCCGGCAGTTCACTAACAGTAGCGATGGGAGCCGCTTGCTCCAGCTTTGCCCCTGACTTGCGAGCCAGGTCTTCGGGCATTATTTCGGGAACGCGCTTGACGGTCGCTTCTACATCGGGGACGCCGCGAGCCCCTTCGGCGACTGCGTTCGCCATGATCTCGATGTGCCCGTACATGCTGTAGTAGAGAACTAGTACTTTTGTCATTTCGGTCTCCGTATCTCGAGAGAATCGTTTTAAGGAAGTTTAGCAGCGAGGACATCTACCTTTTCGATCGACGGCGGTTGCGAGAACAGCTCTGAGGCCTTGGCCATCAGCGCTTCGGCAACACGACCTGCGAGGTGTGCCTGCCGACCTGCTTCATCGGGAAATGCGTCAAAGATTCCGAATGTTGATGGGCCAAGACGAATCCCAAACCAAGCGATAGTGGCCGGTTCAGCCTCCACGAGCGGAAGGCCGCTGCGGAGAAAACTCTCCACCTCCGCTTCCTTTCCGGGCTTTGCTTCGAGTCTCACAAACAGGGCTACTTTGACCATGGTGGTTCTCCTTTAAGGGTTGGAAGTCATTTCTGCGCGCTGCTGATGTGATCCGAACGCGCAGTGTTCGAGTACAGCACAGACTTTTCTCATTGCGATTGAACTCACCTGACATCAGATGTCGCTTGCTCCAGTGAGTTCAGCAACACTTTTGACCAAAGGTAACGCGAACATATTCGTTTTTCGTTACGAGCCGGCAAAGCATGACTTGAGTCTGCGTGGTGTGTTTCAATCATCAGAAATCGTGGATGAGGAGAATTGCGGGAGGTTGCAATAGATGTCCGACGCACAGGTAGTTCGCTGCGGTTCTTGCGGAGCGAAGAACCGAGTTGACCCAGTGAAGGTCGAGGAGGGAGTGGAACCTGTCTGCGGCCGCTGCAAGAAACCACTGAAACGCGACAGCGAGCCGCTGATCGTTTCCGATGCCACCTTCTTAACGGAGGTTGAGCAATCACCGTTACCGGTGCTCGTGGACATGTGGGCGCCGTGGTGCGGCCCGTGTCGAATGATTGCCCCGATCCTGGAGGAGTTAGCCGTAGAGATGGCGGGACGCGTTCGAATTGCAAAGCTAAACGTCGATGAAAATCCGAAGACTGCTGGGAGGTTCAACGTTCGCAGTATCCCGACGCTTTTGATTATTAAGGACGGAGGGGAAGTTGATCGAATCATCGGCGTGCAGCCAAAACCGGAATTGGTTCGTCGCCTCGAAACAATCCTCGTTCACAGAGGGACGATGAATGCGGAATTATGAATGATGAATGTCAGACCTTCCAGAGCTAATAGTGCGGTTGTTCCGTCCCTCACTTTGGTCACTAAAATTCATCCATTGCCCGTTCATCACTCCTTGTTCGATCCTTCATTCTTCATTTTGTTCGCCTTTCCCGCCTTACCCCTCGTCTAATCTATTGTCTATTGATCCGAGGGTTGTAAAACATGGTATAGTCACGTTCAACCCTGGGTATTGGCCGGGTGCCCCGCCAAGTTTCACAAGCCTCATAGAAAGCGTTTACTCGATTTTGCGACGGAGAGCACACTTATGACGATCAGTCTCCTGCGACCCAGGTTCAAGCACTTCATCCAATCATTTCGTATTGCCCTTCAAGTTGCTCTTCTGATTGCCTTTGGGGGAACCCTTTGCGTAATACAGGCGGCGAGCAAGGCGCCGATACTCCTGACTGCCGAGTCACCTTCAACGCGGGCGATCGCCTTTGATTCCGTCACGATGAGACCCGAGCCCTTTTCACCCACAGTCCCCGTCGCGTTTAGCGCTGACACTCGCACGCGCATTGCGATTTTTGCGAGGGATTTGGAGTTATACGCTGGTGAGGGAGCTAATGCGTTTTCGGCTGACGTTGAGGATTCCACAGGGAAGATTTACCCGCTAAAGGTCGAGTACGTGGGTCGAGTCCCCGGTTTTGACGGCATCACCATGGTAATTGTGCGATTGAACGATAACCTGGGCAACGTCGGAGATGTCCTTCTGCGGCTCAATCTACATGGTGTCGCCAGCAACCGTGTGCGCCTTGCGATGGGAAGCATCGGCGGTGGCCCAGCTGTCGATCCGGCGACGGAGTTTTCTTCGCCTGCACCTGCTACGCCGCCTTCCCCAGATCCTACAGCCACGCCAGATCCGTTTACCGGACCCGCGTCAGATGCCGACACCGTCCGTTTCCTGGAAGAGGCGACTTGGGGAGTCCCCAGTCAAGCCGAAGTCAATCGCGTGAAAGCGATGGGCTTCAGGGCTTATTTGAACGAGCAATTTGCGCTCTCTCCGACGAACCCGGCAAAGGGTTCTAACTATCCTGACATTGCATTCACGGTGCCGGATGACCAGGCGACTGCATGTCCCACCAGCAGTCCCGGTGATCCAAATTACAATCAGACGGTCTGCAACCGCGATAATTTTTCGCTTTACCCGATTCAACGGACTTTCTTTTCCAATTCGCTCTACGGTCAGGATCAGTTGCGTCAGCGAGTGGCTTTTGCGCTTCATCAGATCTTTGTGATCTCCGGCGCGAATCCGCTCAATCGCCCCAGTTGGATGACAATCTACCTGCAGTCGCTCGACCGTGGTGCTTTCGGGAACTATCGAACCTTGCTTGGTGAGATCACACTCAACCCATCGATGGGCGAGTACCTCGACATGCGAATCAGCACGCGTACGAGTCCGAACGAGAATTGGGCTCGCGAGGTGTTGCAGCTGTTTTCGCTAGGCGTTAACGAACTTAACCTTGACGGCACCCCACGTGTGGATGTTCAGGGGGCGAATGTCCCTGCGTACTCGCAGACAAACGTTAATGAGTTCACCCGGCTCTTCACAGGATGGAATCTGGCTGCGCCGACTGGTTTTCCTGCCGGCGTGAACAATTGGCGTGATCCCATGGCACCCCGCGGTGGAACGAATCACGACGTTGGGGCGAAGGCTTTGCTGAATGGCAGCACAGTACCCGCTTGTACCGGCACGAACCAAGCCTGTGCTCAGTCAGATCTGGCGGCAGGACTCGATAACATCTTTAACCATCCGAACGTCGGTCCGTTCGTCGGCAAGCAACTGATTCAACATCTCGTTACGAGCAATCCCAGCAACGCTTATGTGGAACGGGTGGCCCGCGTCTTCAATAATGACTGCGACGCACTTTATCCGCAGGGTTGCACGGCAGTGCGAGGAAACGTTCGCGCCGTCGTGCAAGCCGTCCTACTCGATCCAGAAGCTCGAGGAGATGTAAAAACTGATCCTACCTACGGCAAACTGCGCGAACCTGCGCAGTACATCATCGGTGTCCTGCGTACCCTCAATGCGAAGTCATTCGACCGGGGCTCAACCAGCGATGGCGTGCTTGCGGGCCGCTCCACAACTGACTTCACTGGTTCACTGGATCAGATCATCTTTCAGCCGACCACAGTTTTCAGTTATTACCAGCCTGGGTACCAGGTGCCGGGTAGCGGCATTCTCGGTCCTGCGTTTGGAATTCTTTCCACCTCGACCACGCTCAGACGGGCTAATAACATCAATACCCTGATCTACACGGGCGTCGCAGCAAACGCGACTCCTACCCAAAGTCCGGATCGTCCGCGAGGTACCTCGCTCGATCTAACCAATCTCGAGGCGATGGCTTCGAATCCAAGTCAGATCGCTGACTACCTCAACGCCCTGATGCTTCACGGCACGATGTCTACGCAGATGCGCAGCTCGATCATTACCGTCATGAACGCGATTCCCACATCGGATACAACCTTTGCCAGGAAACGCGCGCAAGCGGCGGCCTACCTTGTGGCAACTTCATCCCAGTACGACATACAGAGATAACCATCATGGCTACATCACGCAGAAACTTTCTGAAGACGAGCGCCTGTGCTTTGGGCGGCATGGCATTGGCCTCCACAGTCGATAGCCTTGGCTTGGTCCACGCTTTAACGCCGCAGGCCGCCACCGGCTACAAGGCTCTCGTGTGTATCTTTCTAAACGGCGGCAATGATGGCAACAACATGCTTGTTTCCCTCGACCAGTATGCCGCTTACTCCGCCGCACGGAGCGCAGCGCAACTCGCCCTACCGCAAACCGGCGTTGGCAGCTTGCTGCCTATTTCTCCGCTGACGGGCGGGTCTTATGGACTCCATCCCAGCATGCCGGAGATCCAAGCGCTGTTCAATCAAGGCCGCGTGGCCGCACTCTGCAACGCCGGACCGCTCGTGGAACCGCTCACGCGCACCACTTATCAGAATGGTACCGGGAAGAAACCGCTGCAGCTGTTTTCCCACTCAGATCAGGTAGGCCTTTACCAAACAGCGATCGCCGATAACGTGAGTCAAACAGGTTGGGGTGGACGAGTTGCCGATAAGACAACTGGGTTGAATGGTATCGCCACGTTTCCTTCAAACATCTCGATTGCGGGAATCAACCTGCTCTTGACGGGCATTGATACCCGACAGCTTGCCGTTGCAGATTCAAATACGACCCTGGCCAACGTGCTGCAGCTTACGATGTCCGGAACTGTCACGGAACAAGCCGCACGTCTTGCCTCCTTTAACGAGCTGCGTACTCTGGATAACAGGTTCAGGCTTGTTAAGGCTGCAAGTGACACGCGCTCGAGTGCCATTCAAACCGATAATGCGCTCAGCAACGTGAATCCAGTCCTGACTACGACGTTTCCAAACACTTCGTTGGGTCGTCAGCTACTGCAGGTGGCGCGTCTTATTAAAGCGAGTACAGATGCGACGGCCGGAATCAACATGAAGCGTCAGATTTTCTTCTGCCAGATTGGGGGCTTCGACACCCACTCGCAGGAGATCGGCGGTCAGGCTGCTTTGCTGCAGCAGCTGAGTCAGGCGATGAACTCCTTTTACAACGCGACAGTCGAACTCAGTCTTCAGGACAGCGTGACGACTTTTACCCTCTCTGACTTCGGCAGGACGTTGCAGCCCGCCGGCACTGGAGCGGCACAGGTCGGCAGCGATCATGCATGGGGTAATCACCATTTGATCATGGGTGGCGCGGTGCGCGGTAACCGGCTCGTTGGGACTTACCCCACACTCGCAATGGGGGGGCCTGATGATACCGATGGTGGATCGTCGCCGCGCGGACGGTGGATTCCGACAACTTCGGTGGAGCAATACGCGGCCACGCTCGCAACGTGGTATGGCCTGTCGAGCAGCGATCTCACAGCCGTATTTCCACTGATCGGCCGCTTCGCGACTCCAAACCTTGGGTTCCTGATGTAAATCGTACTGGCTCATGAGCTCGCAATGTTCTGGTAAAGTGAAATAGCCTGGCGAGGGTCGCTGGGCTATTTTCAAATAATAGGACAGACATTCATGACTGTCCGGATCTGTACGACAACGGGGTCTTAACTGTCTGGGGTTCTACCAAGATCAACATGCGCACACGGGCACAGCTAGGCTATGAAAAAGCGAGACTGATCATTCTGCCAGCCTTGCTTGCAGCCCTCCTCGGTTTCTTTCTTTCAGACAATAAGACGAATCAACGCGTTCTGGCATTCTCATCCGGTCCTCCTGCTGGTTATACCGGCGCGCCCGGTGAAGAGCCGACGGCGTGCGCCGAATGTCATGTGCCCGCCGACGCGGGAACGGGCAACATCTCGATTACTGCCCCGCAGAATTACGTCCCTGGTCAGACCTACGTGATCACAGTTACTCACAACAACCAGCTGGACGACACGCGGCGACGCTGGGGCTTTGAGTTGACTGCCCTCGACACGGGTGACGAAAAGGCGGGAAACCTCCAGAGCACTGATGCCTTCACGCAAGTACTCAACAACCAAGGACCAGGTAGCGCGAGACAGTACATCGAACACACATCCGTCGGGACGTTTGTGGGCCAACAACACACCGCGAGCTGGACCTTCAATTGGACGGCGCCGTTGACCGATGTGGGGCCGATCTTTTTTTACACTGCCGGCAACCAGGCCAACAATGACGCCAACACTTCCGGCGACTACATCTACAAGACGTTCGTGATCACGTCGCCGATATCTGCGACACCGGACTTTGCGCTGGACGTCACGCCTCAGTCGAGAACGATTACACCTGGGGCAATGACGCAATATGTGGTGACGGTGACGCCTCTGGCTGGATTCACCGGAACTGTCAATCTAAGCACCGGCGGTCTACCGTCCGGAGTGACTGCGAGTTTCAATCCGGTATCCATCAATCTCGTCGATGCAAATCCGAAGTCCTCAACGTTGACGTTGAGCTCAACCCCCGGCACGCCGATCGCGACCTCCGCGATAGACGTCAACGCTCAATCAGCTTCTCTTTTCCATACGTCGCAGGTGATGCTGCGTGTGGTTAGCGCGGCGAGTATTGATTTAGCAATCAGTGGTACAGCATCTCCAAATCCGGGGCAGGTTGGCTTGAACCTTTCGTATCGAATCGCCTTGACCAACAACGGTCCCGCCCAGGCTACGGGCGCTAATATTACGGACACACTGCCAGCGGGAGTCACGTTCGTTTCTGCGACTGCGGCTCAGGGCAATTGCAATCTAACTACGACCGTAAACTGTGTCCTGGGAACATTGGATCCCGGAGCGACTGCGTTTGCGACGATTGTGGTGATGCCCAACGCTCCCGGCCAGCTGGTGAATTCAGTCAGTGCCGGCGCGAACCAAACTGACTTCGATCTAAGTAATAACTCTTCGACCATCACAACTGTGGTGCAGGCGGCGGCTGCGTCGCCGGTTATGCTCGACGCGAACCTCATCGCAGCCACAATTGTCAGTGGACTTGATCAGCCGACGACCCTTGCGTTCCTCGGGCCAAACGAGTTTTTTGTTCTCGAGAAGGCAACTGGAAAAGTACAGCGAGTCCTGAACGGGGCTTTACAGACTCCGGCGCTGGATCTCGCCGTCAACTCCGCTTCTGAACGTGGCTTGCTGGGAATCGCATTGCATCCTGATTTCGGAATCAACGGATTCGTTTACCTCTACTGGACCGAAAGCAGCACTGGCGTAGATACAGCGAATATCGATTCGATTGCGCTCCTGGGAAACAGAGTGGACCGTTACCATTGGAACGGCTCAACACTGACCTTTGACCAGAACCTGATCAGGTTACGCGCGCTGCAACAGGATCAGAGTCAGAGTTCGCGTGGGAATCATAATGGCGGCGTGCTGCGGTTTGGTCTCGATGGCAAGCTCTACCTAGTGATCGGTGATAACGGACGGCGCGGTCTGCTGCAGAACATTACGAGCGGCGGTCCTGTACCTGACGATCAGTTTGGTGGGCCGGAACCGGACGACGCGCATCTGACCGGCGTAATCCTGCGGCTCAATGATGACGGCAGCACTCCGACTGACAATCCTTTCTACAACGCGAGCACAGGGCTTAGTGGACAAGCCGCTGCAAATGTGAAAAAGGTCTTCGCCTACGGTGTTCGTAACAGTTTCGGAATGGCAATCGATCCCTTCACGGGAAATCTCTGGACTCAGGAAAACGGTGACGACGCCTTTGATGAAATCAACCGGGTCCGTCCCGGATCTAATAATGGTTGGATCCAGATGATGGGACCGCTGAACCGGATTGCGGAGTTCAAATCGATCGAAAGTACGTATGGCGCGGGAAATCTGCAGCAGTTGCGTTGGCCCCCAGGCAATATCGCTGCAACGCCACAGGAAGCACTGGCCCGTCTCTACATGCTTCCGGGAGCTCAATACACAGATCCCGAATTCAGTTGGAAGTACGCAATCGCGCCTTCGCCGATTGGCTTTGTCAGGGGGAGGGCGCTGGGTCCCCAATTCGAAGGGGATCTATTTGTGGGCGGCTCCCGCACCACCTTGTCGAACGGTTATCTTCTGCATTTCAAGATGACTGCTGACCGGCAGCATTTCGTTTTTACCGATTCGTTGCTTGCCGACCTGGTGGCCGACAACGTCGATAAGTTTGACATCACCGAGAGCGAAAGCCTCTTAATCGGGCGCGACTTCGGTGTCACAACCGACATTCAAACGGCACCCAACGGCAACGTCTTCGTCGTCTCTTTGTCGAATGGCGCTGTTTACGAAATCAAATCAAAGCCATCTCAAATTTTCGTGGCGACGCTGAACGGCGCGCAGCAAGTGCCTGCCACTAGCTCGACCGCTACAGGAACAGCCGCGCTCGTGCTGAGTCCTGATGAGAAGACTGCAAGACTGTCACTCAACTTCAGCGGCCTGACCAGTCAACAAACTGATGCGCATATTCACGGGCCTGCACCAGTTGGCACTAACGCGGGGGTGATTTTTCCGTTGCCGCTGGGACAGTTGAGTGATTTTCCGATTACCTTAACGCCCGCACAAGTATCCGATCTGAAGAATGGTTTGCATTATGTAAACGTGCACACGAGCATCTTTCCGAGTGGCGAGATTAGAGGCCAGTTTCAGTCACCGGCCACCGCGAACGTAGTCACTTTCGGAGCAACTTCCTCCGGCGTCAGAGAAGGGCAGGGCGGCGCGACTGTTACCGTCATGCGGCTGGGAAATGTCTCAGCGGCCGCATCTGTCAGCTACGCGACCAGCGACAGCGCGGGACTGAACAACTGCAATGTGATCAACGGAATTGCTTCGTCGCGATGCGATTACGCGGCGTCGGTCGGTGTCGTCAACTTCGCCGCCGGCGAAAGCATCAAGACGATATTCATTCCGATCGTTGACGACGCTTATGTTGAAGGCAGCGAGAGCTTCACTGTGACTCTCAGCGATCCTTCAGGCGCGATCTTGGGTCCTCCCAACACCGCCTCCGTTACGATCAACGATAACGAAACAGCAAATGGCCCGAATCCGATCGATCAGACGGCGTTCTTTGTGCGTCAGCACTATATTGATTTCCTGGGAAGGGAACCGGACCCGGCAGGATTCGCCGGCTGGCAAGCGATCATTAATAACTGCGCTGAGGGAGATACGTCTTGCGATCGTGTGCATGTCTCCGGCGCCTTTTACCAGTCGCCAGAGTTTCAGCAGCGCGGTTATTTCGTCTATCGCTTTTACTCTGTAGGTTTCGGGCGCAAGCCGGACTACGGTGAATTCATTCCTGACCTTGCGCGTGTGAGCGGCTTCCTTACGGATCCGGAACTGGAAGCCGCGAAGGTGGCGTTCAGTAATGACTTCGTGGCCCGCCCCGCATTCATTGCGAGGTACCCGAGCACGCTCACTCCGACTCAATATGTTGATGGGTTGTTATCGACTGCAGCAGTGACGGTGCCAAACAGGCAGGCGCTGATCGAGGCTTTGACTAACGGTACAAAGACACGAGCGGAAGTCCTGCGTGATATCGCTGAGAGCGCTGCGGTGTCTCAGCGTTACTTCAACGAAGCGTTTGTGGTGATGCAGTACTTCGGATACTTGCGGCGGGATCCAGATGGCCAATATCTCCAGTGGCTCCAGGAACTGAATGCAACAGGGAACTCGCGAAACATGATCAATGGGTTCGTGAACTCGCTGGAGTATCGCTTCAGGTTTGGCCCTTAACCAGTAAAGAGCTGGGGAAAGAGTTCACCTCAGGCGTTTCACCTTCGCTTCCTTCAGAACCGAACCCACCGGATCGAGAACAATCATTCGCGGCGTGCTCTTCAGCCGCACTTCCTCAACAGTGTCTCTTCCCAACGGCCTAAGAGTTAAGAGTTGCTTCTCGCCGTCTGTAGCTATCTCTACCGGGACCCTATTGGGAAATGCTCCTTCCGTCTGAGTCTGTTTCAAAGATAGGCGCAACACCTTCGTTTGTTCATTCCACTGCCACGATAGTTCGTAGCGAGGGTGACCGGGCCCGTAGATCCAACTACTAAAAAACGAACGCAGGTCTTTGCCGGAAGCGTGTTCCAGGGCGAGGCGCAAATCTTCAGACGTGGCATTCGCGTCCTTGTGCTCAGCGTAATAGTCGCGGATCCCCGCAAAGAAATCTTTGTCGCCTAGTTCGCTTCTGAGCATGTGGAGGACCCAGGCGCCCTTTTCATAGTTGTTTGGGTTTAAGAGCTTGAAGAGATCTTCGGTCTCAGTGTCGAATATCGGTGTCTTGGTTTTCCTCTCGTACTCAAAATATTTGTCCGCTGCGTCCTTCATGTAATTACGGAACGCCGGCTCTCCCTCATATCTCTGGACAAAAACTCCCGCGAAGTATGTGGCGAATCCCTCGCTCAGCCAGAGATCCGACCACGTCGCCTCAGTCACTGAATCTCCAAACCATTGATGCGCGATTTCATGGGCGACGATCTCTACCAGACCGCGCCGAATGTGGAACCGCGGACTAGTTGACGCGCCGAGTCTGTAATCAAAAAGCCCGCGGTTGAAGACAATTGCGCTCGAGTTTTCCATTCCGCCGAATTGCGTAGCGCCGACAATCAGCGCCAGCTTCTCGTACGGATAAGGAGCAACGGTCTGACTAAAGAACTTCAGCGAAAGATCCGCAGGCGCGAAACCCTGCATAGCGTATCGCTGGTCTGAGTTTGGAACGTAGGAGGAAAGCGAAACGGTGGACGACGCACCTAAGTCCTGCTTCGTAAACTGTCCCACGGCGATGATCATGCAATATGGAGGAATCGCCGCACGCTCGTCGTAGGACCAGGTGCGCGACTCCCCGGAGTCCTGGACACGGACAAGGCGACCATTTGCGACTACGAGGTTTTGCTTTGGGACTGTCACTGTAAAGCTAACACTCGCTTTAGCGGCGGGGTAGTCAAGACAAGGAATCCACTGATGCACTCGGTCGGGCCAGTTATCGCCTACCGCGGAAGCCTTGCCGTCTTTGTCTGGCTTCAGAATCAACCCGTCGCTCGGCCTGCCGTGATACTTCACTGATACCGTGATACGAGACCCGCTTGCCGGCGGCGATGACAGGATGACGTTAAGCTTTCCCGGTGTGCGAGTGAACTGTGCGGGAGCGTCAGCAATGCTCACTCCATCCACTGCCAGATCGCCGAAATCAAAGTCGATAACTGTGAGGTGTGATCGGAGGACGAGAACACTAACGTCAGCACGACCCTCAGTGATCCCTGACAGGCCATCAATCATCGTGAGACTTATTGAGTAATGAAGCGGACGCCAGTCTTCGATCAATCTCTCGCGACGTGCCCCCGAGGATGAGGTAACTGAAAGAAGAAGCAGGGCGAAGATCGGAAAGAGATATTTAGTGAGCCTGGCAGAGAGTTGCGAAGGTCTGACGCAATCCAGCATCGACTGGGGTCTCGTTACCGCAAGCGCGTGGGTTGCGTTTGAATCGGGAGGGGCGGACAGCATTAACGTATCCCCAGCATCAGCAATGCGGACCGATCAGAAACCTCGCCTTCGTTCTTCACCCAATCGTAATAAGGCGCGAGTTCTTTAACGGACACAGGCCGGTTGCCAAGGCGAGCCGCGGGCGTGCGTTCAAAAGCACGATCTGTCAGTGCCATGTGCGCAGTCCTAACGCTCAGTTCATTACCCTGACCTAGTGCTCGCTCCGCAGCCTCAACACTGGGAAAAAACTCCTCATAGGCAAGGAGGTGCCACGTGGTCTGCGCTCCTGCGCCATCGATCGCCAGTACTCGCAACAGGCCGTAGCCACTCTCCAGTTGAAAAACCAGGTCATCGCCTGGTGCAAACGATTGCGTCATAGGCGCCGAGTCTAGCATATGCCCTCACGAACACTTCTCGCAGTGACGGCAGGGTTAATCAATTGCAAATCCAAAAGTGCGACCCTAGAATCGTGGGGCTGCAATGAGCCGTGTTGATGCAAACAAAGATTACTACGCCGTTCTTGGTGCGGATGAGAGCATGTCGCGTCCGGAGATAGATCGTCTTTACAAGCGCCGGGCCTCGAGCCTTCATCCGGATCGCGGAGGCAACGAAGACGAGATGAAGTCTCTCAATGAGGCTTACGGAATCTTGAAAGATGAAACGGCGCGACGCGAATACGACGGGCAACGACAAAAACCAAAAGCCGCAGCTTTCAACATCGCATCCAAGCCTGCCGCACAGGATGTCGGAGTCTTTGGACACTGCTTGAGCGCGTTGCTTTGTCTGCTTGTTGGTCTCTTCCTTTTGTTTCTCGTTCGTTTTCAATGGATTTGGTTTCTTTGGCCCCTCGTGATTCTGGCGGTATTTGTAATTCTCTTCGGCGTGGCGCTGGCGCGCAGCGCGATGGTCGCAGTTAACGCATCACTTCCTGCGACGAACCCGATACGACGCCACACCTACGTGCAGGAGTTACTTTTTTGGACCGCTGTTGGAAGTGGCGGATACGGGGTTTACCTTCTTCTTACTAGCGTCGGGTAACAGTTAATCAATGACCGAACAGACTAAATTCACGGGTATGGATCTGCTTTTCCTGGAGGTGAACAACCTCCAGGAGTCGATCGCGTTCTATAACGGGCAGCTTGGTTTTGGTCTTGAGTCGAACAACCCTGACGCGGAACCTCCGATGGCAAGCTTGCGTGCGGGAACGTTAAAGATCACCTTGGTTCAGAATCTAGAGACGATGCTGCGTCGCGGGCGAGGCGCGCACTTTTTTCTGGGCGTTGCGAACGTAGACGACTACTACGAAAAGCTCACTCTGAGTGGCGTCGAGGTGAAACCGCCAATCGATGAGGGTTGGGGCGGACGCTTTGTCACGCTACAGGATCCCGATAAGTACCGCTTTTTCTTTGTGACTTGGAATGAGAAGCGGGGTGCGCCGACCCCTGGTCAAGAGTCGGCCGCCGGAAACTGATTCAACGCTCTTCCGTCAAAAACCTGCGCACTCGCAAATCCCCGCGAGCTCTGTTATGCTCTGTCCCATTGATAGGACAGGATTGCAACAATGCAGTATGTAGAAAACCCGCCTAATCCCTGGCTTACACACTCCGTTGAATGGCTGGGCGAACCGCCTGAGACTAAGCTAGAAGTCTTCGAAGAGACCAATACCCGTTCAATTATTAGTCGCAACGACAGTCCCGACGTCAGCTTCGACTGCTCGGTGAACTGCTACCGTGGTTGTATTCACGGTTGTACCTACTGCTTCAGTCGACCCACTCATGAATATCTCGGCTACGGCGCCGGCACGGACTTCGATCGCAAGATCGTGGTGAAGGTTAATGCTCCGGAGTTGTTGCGCAAGGAGTTGCTGAAACCATCGTGGAAAGGCGACGAGATCGTTTTCTCTTTTACCTCAGACCCCTACCTGCCGCTCGAAGCGCATTACAAACTGACGCGACGGTGCCTGAAAGTCTGCGCCGAGTTTCGCAACCCGGTCGGGGTTATCACCAAGTCAGCCCTCATCCGGAGAGACATTGATGTGCTCCAGACGCTCACTCGCGAAGCTAGTCTGGGAGTCTTTTTCACCATTCCGTTCACTGACCGGGAAGCTGCTCGTGCGGTTGAGCCGTTCGCCCCGCTACCTGAAGCGCGATTCCACGCGATGGAAGCGCTCGCTGCTGCCGGTATCAAAGTCGGCATCGGCATCGCACCGGTAATTCCCGGGTTGACCACCGATATTCCCGTGCTCCTTCAACGAGCGAAGGATGCTGGCGCCACTCATGCATTCATCAACATGTTGCGTCTGCCGGGAAGCGTTGCGCCGTACTTTAAGGAGCGGCTCGAAGCAAAGTTACCGACGAAGGCCAATCGAATCCTCAACCGAATCAAGGAAGCTCGCGACGGGAAGATGAATTCCAGCGTGTTCGGGGAGAGAATGCGTGGCAAAGGACAGTATTGGGAAGCCACCGAGCGACTCTTTTGGATTCACTGTGAGCGTCTGGGTTTCAACAAGAAAATGCCGCGCGCCACCGAGGCGCACACCACCTTTAGGCGCCCGACGGACCAGCCCAGCCTTTTCAACTAACTCTACTATCGCTCCTCCCTCCACTAAGAACTCGAACGTGGTTTGCTACTAGAGACAGAATGCATTCGCTTGCCTATAATGTCCGCACCAAGCCAGCCAACCAAAAGCTAAATCGGAGGCCCGCATGATGCTGATCAGAGATGTCATCCGCGACCGAGAGCCTTACTCAATGAAAGCCAGCGCCAGTGTTCAGGACGCCGCGGAGTTTATGGCGACGCGAAATGTTGGTGCTGTGTGCGTCATGGATGAGGGCGGCAAGCTGCTCGGCGTGTTTTCTGAACGCGATGTGGTGAAAAGAGTAGTGCTTCAGAAGCGCGATCCCAACACGGTGCAGGTTGGCGAAGTTACCAGTGAACTTCGGGCGGTGATCCGCTGTGATGAAACTCCGCACCAGGCGCTCGAACGGATGGAACTCATCGGCACCCGCCATCTGCCGGTTGTCGACGGCGAGCGTTGGGTGGGCATGCTCTCGATGCGCGATCTGATGCGAGTCGAGCTCAGCGAGCAAGGGGATGAAATCAAACTGCTACACGAGTACATTCAGCATTAACTGGGAACACTCCTTCTGTGCTCATCGAATTAAGCACTTGACGGCTGTCGTCGCGGTAGCACGTCTCTCGCGCAGTTTTATCTAACGCACTTTCCCTGTAATAAAAACTCGACTCTTGATCCCTGGCGGTTTACTACTGAGCTTGGCGCTCTCGTGTGGCCATCCTCCTCCCGGAAGTGGCGCTGGTCAGGTCGAGAGCTCGTCGAACAAGGACGTTACCTTTCGAGTCGAAACGGTAGCAAGCGGTGCACGGATAATTCGCGTCGTGCTCGACGGCAGGCGAGTCGTGAGCAGGAAGATTGCTGGAGAAACCTATGGAAGAATTCGCGACGTTGCGGAAGGTCCCGACGGCTCTATCTATTTCTCAACCGCCAACCGCGACCGACGCGGCACTCCGGCCAAGGATGACGACTGTATCATCCTGCTAGTTCCAGTTAAGGAGATTGAATTAGATCTTTTGGGCAAGAATCGCGCTCTTGCTCCAGCTGATAATCTGCAGGGGTGGGAAGCGGTAATGGTGGATCAGCTGGAAGTGGCGTTCTGTGTTGTGCATCACGTCCCGCGGGGGATGATGTTTGAAGCGGAAAAGAATCTCGAGCACTGTACTTGCAATCGACGGCCGACAGGGAATATGCAGCAGGTGTCCGCCGGGATTAATCACTCTCGCCAACTCATTCATGCCATCTTCAAGCGGAACATATTCCAATGCCCCACTCGTGACGACCATGTCGAAAGTGTTATCCGCGAACGGAAGTGACAGCAGGTTGCCCTGAGCAAAGCTGGCGTCACGAGTTCGGACCGGACTGTCGGTAACCGCCCGTCGCGCTGCTTCGATTGAAGTGGCCGAGAGATCAAGTGCGGTGACCCTGACGGGAAAGTGGAGCGCACGCAGCATGGCCAGAGTTAAGAGTCCGGTACCACAACCGGCGTCGAGGATTCGCGCCTCGCGAGATACCGGCATTGGACAACTGGCGAAGTACTGATCCAGCGATCTACCGTAGCCGTTGAGCTTAAAGGTCAGATCGTAGAACCCGGCGATCTTGTCATAGTAAGAACCCGCCGGGGCCTCAGTCTTCGTTGCCGTCAGTGCATACTCCATCCGCGTCTCCTAACCATCTAATTGCTGTTACGGTGCCGCAAGGACAAATCCGGGGGTGGCGCGCCATTGTAGCGTTCAAACGACGTTTACTCAATATGAGAAGCAAACAAGAAAAAAGCTGCCTGGAGTGCAAGAACCGGTGAATCCACTCGTTCCATAAGCGGCCAGGATTCTAAGTTGCCGGAGGTATTTATGAAAAAGGTTCTGCCGCTGGTATGCATTGCCGCGTTGGTGCTCTTAAGTATAGGCGCTGCGTGGTTCTCAAGCGGCCATACACAGGCCGCATTCACCACTGTAGGAGAGTCAACTGAAAGTTCTGATCCCCAAAGACCAATTGTCGCCGAAAGGCCGTTTGAAGTGCAGGTGCTGGTAAACGGTAGCCCGCTCGCCGAGTACTACGCGCGCGGCAGATCTTACGTAGAGGCAACGGAGGGAGCGGAGTACAAAGTCAGGATTCACAATCCACTGCCGTACCGCGTTGCCGTGTGCTTGTCCGTAGACGGACTCAACTCCATCGACGCGCGGCGAACGACGGCGTGGAATGCGAGCAAGTGGGTTATCGGTCCGTATGACACGATTGAAGTAGGCGGATGGCAAATGAGTTCGGAGCGCGCGCGCCGTTTTTACTTCACGACAGAGCGGGATTCCTACGCGGCTAAACTGGGGCAGGCGTCTAATCTGGGTGTTATATCAGCTGTGTTCTTTCGCGAGCGCCGACCGATGCCCGTCCGCATCGCCCCTCCACCGCGGCCGGTCCCGGGATACGAGGAAGACGGCGCGCGCGAGAGGAGCTCCGCAAATAAGGCCCAGGCGCCAAATGCATCTGGCGAAGGTTTAAGCAGGGACGAACGAAGAGTAGCTGAGGCGCAAGCGAACGATGATTACGCTGCGACGGGCATCGGACGCTTGGTGCGAAACGATGTCCGGTTCGTTGTCATGGATCTCGAGTCACGTCCTACCGCTGATCTTACGCTTCGCTATGAGTACTATCCTGCGCTGGTTCGTCTCGGAATTCTGCCGCGTCCCTACCCAAGGCCGGACACGCTGCGACGAAGGGAAGGAGCGACTGGATTTGAAGAAAGGAGATTTAGTCCGGAGCCGTGAGGAGCATAAGGCTGAAGGCAGTTCAGCAACGTCGCCAGTTCCTGTCATCAGCCAGTAGAAGTAGAAAGCGCGAAGTACAAAGCACCAAGTACAAGGATCAGCGACGAACTACCTCCGTACCAGATCCGCGGAATAAAGTTGCCGGTAGGCGCGGTAGTTACTCATTACTCTCTGCACGTAAGTCTTGGTTTCATCAAAACCGATCTCTGCGGTCAACACACCAGGATCTTTGTGCCTCGCGCGTTTCACCCAACGTGCAACGTTGTCCTCGCCGCCGTTGTACGAGGCTGCCACCGCCTCGAGCATGTTCGGAAACATTCGCGCGAGTTCACCAATGTATTCTGCACCTACCGTGATTGAAGTCTCAGGTCGATAGAGATCTCTCTCGCTCAGGTTATTAATCCGGGCGCCCGCCGCGTACTTCTGCGCTGCATCAATCGTGAGTTGTAGCAGCCCTCTCGCACCAGCAGGCGATTTCGCCTGAGGCCGGAATACGCTCTCCTGACGAATGACTGCCAAAATGAAACGAGGATCCAGTCCACGTGACTTCGCCGCTCGCAAAAGCGTCGGCCGATAAGGGGCGGGATAGAGTTCTGATGCGCTATCAATCTGCGAGTTCACCCGGGCCGTCCGTTCTTTTATGACATTCTGATTGTGAGTGTCACTCAATCCCGCCAGCCGCTCGCTTGCAAGCCAACCATAGTAGGAGTCAGGCGAGTCGGGTATGGCCAAATATGCATTGAACGCTTCGCGCCGATTTCCCATTCGCTCCAAACTGAAAGCACGAAGATATGCGACCTCAGCAGGAGTAGTCAGGACTCCTTTCTGAAATCCCCTCCTACTCAATTCGTCGGCGGTTGCGACAGCGTGACGCCAATCGCCTTCGGCGACATCCAGCCTGAGCCGACCAAAAATCGCATTGGATTCGGTTGGAGTGCCGAGGAAGCGTTGCCTTGCGCGAGCCACCCAGGCGATGGCTTGTTCAGGCAGACCCGCTTCGCGGTAGGTGTCGATGACATTCAGATACGCCGTATCGATGCGCTCGCCATTTGGGACTCGGTCGACGTACTCGATGTATCGAGCGACCGCATCCGCTGGTCGGCCCATTCGAAGAAGAGCGGCCGCGCTGAAATTCAGTCCCTCCCGGCCTTCCTTTGTGGAACTGTACGTCCGAGCCAGTTGGTCAAACGTTGCGTAGGCATCGCTATAATCGCGAGCTTGTGAATAAGAACGGCCCATTCCCAGTAGCGCTTCGGGCACTCTTGGATCATTCGGATAGGAGTTAATCAGCGCCTGCCAGTGTTCGCGGGCTTCGGTAAAAGCGCGATTCGTCATGTAGACGTTTGCTCGCCTCATGTGTTCCGTCGGACTAAGTCGCGTGAGCTTGTGCGCCGCATCCCGCGCGCCGCGATCGCTTCTGCGCACAGCCGCCAGCGTGCCATCATTCGATGATTGAAATAAGGCAGGGAACGAGACGCCAAAATCAGGCGCGCGAAAGCTCGGCATCGTGGGATCTCCCACGGCGGTGATCGAGACCATGAACAAGAAACAAGAGATGATTATTAGTCGCACGATAGATATCTGAGTTCCGTTGTAATTACTCCCTACCCTTGGATGATCTCAAAGGTCGAAACGATTTCCGCGGTTGGTCTTAATGTAGCCGCAACGCTGCAATATTTGGTTTCCGAAAGTTCGATCGCTTGTCTGACGGAGTTTTCAGAAACGTTTTGTCCCTTGACGATGTGATGTACAGTCATCTTTGAGTAGCTTCGTGGATGCTCAGCGCGGCGTTCTCCCCGCACCTCAACTTTGTATTCGCTGACCTCTTCCCGCTTCTTCTTCAGAATGCCGATCACGTCAACGGCGGTACAACTTCCGAGCGCCAGCAACAACAACTCCATCGGTGTCGGCGCTGCTGACCGCTCGTGTCTAGTATCGATTGTTAAAGCGTGATGAGAGGGGCTCACGCCGATGAAGTAGTCATCTCCGGCCAAATGAATGGTGGCTTGGGAATCCTGCGAGCTCATGTTTAAACCCTCCTGCATTGAGCATAGCACAACCTCACCGGCTGACATTTGGACCGGCATTCTCTGTAGCAAGTGGGGGAAAAGGGCCCCAGCGCCGCGTAATTTTGTAATGCAAAAGTGTTGCGAGAGGTACGCTTTCGAAGGTTCCACACATAGGTGCGATGAGGCATATAGTAGTGGCATGAGCCTTGTTATGAGACTTGTTGTGTTCTCCCGAACACCTTGCAAGATTCAGATGACAGCCGTCGCTGGCATCGCCATCGGGAACCATATTGAGCGAAACAACTGGAGGAAAGTTATGAGTATTGTTAGAAGAATGATTGTTTCAGTTTTTGCAGCGGGGCTAATGCTGGCGGGAATAACCGCCATGGCCCAGCAGCGAAGCTACCGCGGTAGCTATTTGTCGGTGCAACAATTAATACACCGTATCGAAGATCGGACCGACCTCTTCCGTAATGGCCTTGACGCAGCTCTCGACCAGAGCCGGCTGAATGGAACCAACGCAGAAGACAACATTAATCTTTTTGTCCGGGATTTTGACACAGCTGTGACACGCTTGCGCGAGCGGTTCGAGCGAAGGCAGTCGACTGCAACGGACGCGCAAGAGGTGCTCAATCGCGCTGCCGCCATTGATCGCTTTATGTCCCGTCGTTCGCTGGACGCGCGGTCCCAGCGTCAGTGGGCCAACGTGAAGTTGCAGTTGAACCAGCTGGCGCGGGCCTACAACGTTGCGTGGCCCACTCGCAGCCGTATCGACCCGGCTCCACTTCCGGGCAACACATTCAGCAGCCTGACGGGAACCTATCGGCTGGACCCAACTCGAAGTGACGATCCGAGAGAGGCAGCAAATAAAGCAACACAAACCCTTCCGTATCGTGACCGGCAGAGATTAAACGACGAGGTTACTGCTCGATTGGAATCGCCCGATCAGATCGCAATCGATCTGCGCGGTCGGACAATCACGATTGCATCTTCGCGAGCTCCGCAGATCAGTTTCGAAGCTGACGGCAGCGAGCGAATCGAACGAACTGCGGACGGACGCAGCATCAGGGCCCGCGCAACCTTGAGTGGCGATCAATTAATCGTCAGCTCCACGGGCGACAGGCAGACTGATTTCAATGTGACGTTTGATCCAATCGACAACGGCCGCCGTCTTAGCGTGACGCGCCGGGTTTATGTCGCAGGTCTAACACGACCAGTCATTGTGCAGAGTACTTACGATCGAACAGCGGATGTCGCGCGATTTGATATTCAAAGCGGCACCGACTACTCGTCGTCAACCTCGACCAATAGCGACGATTTTGTAGTTCCCAATGGGGAAACGGTAGTCGCTGTATTGAACGGGAATCTTTCAACGAAAACCTCGAGCAACAATCAAACGTTTACCGCGACGGTACGCGAGCCTTCCCAGTTTCAGGGAGCTACCATCGAGGGGCATTTAACGAACATGCAGCGAAGTGGTCGTGTTACTGGAAGATCAGAACTGACGCTGACATTTGACCGAATTCGTTTGAGTGATGGTCGTTCCTATCGGTTCGCGGGCATTCTTGAGAGGGTTCGCACGCCGCAGGGAGACGTTGTGCAGGTCGACAACGAAGGTTCGGTTCAAGATGACAACCAAACCACCAAGACGGTGCAGCGGGCGGCGATTGGCACCGGCATTGGCGCAATCATTGGCGCGATTGCTGGTGGCGGAAAGGGCGCAGCGATCGGGGCAATCCTCGGCGCCGGCGGTGGCGCGGGTTCCGTGTACGTTCAGGGAAGAGATGATCTCGACCTGAATCAGGGTACGGAGCTTACGGTGCGCGCATCGGGTCCAGGCAGGTAATGTATCTCGCCTGATAGTAGTTGAAAGCCGGCAACAAGAGTTGCCGGCTTTCGCTTTTCTGGACTCCCGAAAGTCTATGCTACGATCGCGCCCGCCCAGACTGTGTCCTCAGCAAGTTGAAACAAGTTCATTAGCAGGTGGTTGGTTGAGCGGACTGGCTGCCGCTTATGAGCCCCAGTCGGAGACGTGCATGTCCCTGGTTCTTTTGGTTGACGACGATGAAACGATTCGTGACGCGTTATATGAAGCGCTGTCACAGAACTATCGTTGCCAGACAGCGCAAACGGCAGAAGAAGCCCTGGCGAGGTTAGAGGCGGATAGTTACGACATTGTACTTACCGATATTTCGATGCCGGGCTTAAGCGGCCTGGAACTTCTCGGCCATGTCAGGCAGAAATATCCCCAAACTCCAGTAATTATTATTTCCGGAATTAACGACGAGGAACACGCGATGGGCTTGAAGCGGCTCGGGGCGTTTGAGTACCTCATGAAACCGTTTCGCCTCGAAGCGGTTGAGAAGAGCATCAAGCGTGCAATGAATCATCGGCGACGAATGCTGGAGGAGTCATCGGGTGCACTGGAAGATGACGGCAGCAACGATTGGAAGATTGTGAAGTAAACTCAATCGTTCACGCGGCAACTATGCATAAGAAAGGCCGTTTCGCTGTTACAGCTTGACGCTCTGAGATACTTTCCACGAGCTCGGTGATGCGCTCCGCCGTAAATGGCTTCGTAACCACCCAGTTCACGCCCGCTTCTTTTTGAGTGCTCGAACCGACTGCATCACCCCAACCGGTAATCACAGCAATAGGAATCCTCTTATTGCGTTCGCGAATTGCGCGCGCTAGCTCCCAGCCGCTCATGCCAGGCATTCCCACATCGGTAAATACTCCATCTAGTTCGCAGGTATCAAAGATTGCCAAAGCTGCGGGGCCGTCCGCCGCGAGGTAAGCCTTACATCCTTCACTTTCCAGTATGTCGCGGAGTAGTTCCCGCACATGCTCCTCGTCATCGACGACGAGGATAGTTGGTTGTTGCCTGTCCTCGTGAGGAACGGCAGCTAATGCAGGTGTGATCTCCTCGTTCGGGTGTGATTCAATTTTTGCCTGTTCGACCCCTTCGGCAATAGGAAGACGGATACGGAAGGCACTTCCATGTTTCAGTTCCGAGACGACTTCAATTGTGCCTTCATGTCGTCTGATAATGCCGAAGCTGACTGCCAGGCCCAGTCCCATGCCGGTTTTGCCTTTCGTCGTAAAGAACGGATCAAATATTCGCGAACGAATCTCGGGGTTCATCCCGATTCCGGTATCACTCACACTGACAACTACCGAACCATCCACATCTTCGACTCCCATTGTTAAGAGTCCGCCTTCAGGCATCGCATCAATCGCGTTGAAGACCATGTTCACCAGAACATCGCGCAACTCTGATTCGTCTCCCATTACCTGAGAGTGCGAACGAATCTGCAGTTCGAGATTGATATGGACATTCTCAGCCTCAGCGCGATCCTTCCAACGTGGCTTCGTGATCTCGCTGACATCGAGCAGGATCTGATCAATCGCAACCGGTTCAAAGTCGCGGTCACGTCGTTGGCGCGCGAAGTCCTGGATTCGCTTTACCGTGTTCGCACCGTCTTCTGCACCTTTGATAATGATTTCCAAGCCCCGTTTGATTTTCTCGGGATCAGAAGTGCGTTGCAGCAACTGAGCGCGACCCAAAATGCCTGCCAGAGTGTTGTTGAAGTCGTGGGCGACGCCCGAGGCCAACTCGCCGAGCGCCGAGAGCTTCTCCATCTGTGAGAACTGTTCTCGAATGCGGTCCTGCTCAGCAATGTAGTGAGAGAGTTCCTTGATGTGTTGGTCCGCTTGTTCAGTCTGTGTTGCGGCGGCTTCGATGTTCCTTTGATAAGTGCGGTAGGTTAGGAAAATGATGGCGATCGTCGGGGCAGTCAAGATCACGGCATAAAAACCTACGTGGTCGGCTGACTTCGCCGTGATGGTAGCTGCGGAGGCGCCGACGAGGTAGGTGATTAAAGTCCAGAAGTAATACTTCGTCCACGTATGCCAGAGTCCCTGGCTCGTTTTCAACGCAGCGCAAATGGCAATCAACCCGGAATTCGCCGCGTACTGCACGAGCGCCATGATCGATACAGCGGCAATCAGACGTGGGGAAAGTGGCCAGCTATGAATGGCAACAATGTTGCCAAAGCCCGCGCGGAGCACCTGGAACGTGATAAACGCAGAGAGAGCACCGCAACTAAAATTGAAGAGGATGGTAGCGGGCTTCTTACTGAAGCGCCGGGATGAGAGCAATGCCTCGGCTCCGGCGAGGAGCGTCGCCGCTTCGCCGCCGTACAGCAACATTGTAAGGAAGATGAAGGTATCGGAGACTGATATGTGTGAATTGAACCGCGGGATAGGAATGACGATTCTAGAGCTGAAGAGGAGCGTGAACCCAAAGATAATCCCGAACCGAAAATCAAGGCTGTGAATATCGAGGTGTGAGCCCGCGTAAACAGAGATCAGGCCCCCTGCCACCATGGTGACCCACATATACGGCTGATAGAGCCGCCTCGTGATGATCGGTATCTCTGGCATTTGATTTCTGGCCCCGTGCACGAGGCCAACGAGCGTGAGGTGAGGGAGATGCG
>JBDTYQ010000039.1:0-31590 GCA_040005515.1 bacterium | reverse complement strand
GTGGTCTTTCCACTGCGCGTCGATGATGTTGAGCATGATGATGCGCTCATATGTGCGCATCGCTTCCACACCAATCTGCTGTTCCTTCTGCTCATACTTGACCTTGAGCTTTTCCCAGATGTGTTCCGCAACTTCCGGAGATGTCATTTTCTGGAAGTCGACTCCTGCAGTTTCTGTGTCCAGATCGTAGATGGTCTTGATCTGCAGTTGGAAGTTGTCCGTGTCCCAATCGTCGGGCGAGACATCCGGATTGAGATACAGCTTGGTTATGTCAGTCAGCAGGTCATAAGCCACTCCGGCTTGCGGCGGATCGCCGAGCAGGTATTCACGTTGGTCCGGCTGTTCCATTAACTGGCGGCGCAAACCATAAATCGTTTCGCGCTGCTTGTTCATCACGTCGTCGTACTCGAGCAGGTGTTTGCGCGATTCGAAGTTGCGGCCTTCGACTGACTTCTGCGCGGCGGCAATTCGTTTCGAGACCATGCCCGACTCGATCGCGACGCCTTTCTCCATACCCAGCCGTTGCATCAACGCCTTTACCTTGTCGCCGGCGAAGATCCGCATCAGATCGTCTTCAAGGGAAAGAATGAAGCGCGACGAACCGGGATCGCCCTGGCGGCCGGCACGTCCACGCAACTGATTATCGATGCGTCGAGACTCATGCCGTTCGGTGCCAAGGATGTGCAGCCCGCCGATGCCGACCACTTCTTCATGCTCGGCTTCGACGATGCGCTTCGCACTCGAGAACGCTTGCTCCCACTGCTCTTCCGTAACCTGATCGGGATCGACTTCCTCTTTCTTCAGGAACTCGCGCGCCATGAAATCAGGATTGCCCCCGAGCAGAATGTCGGTGCCGCGACCAGCCATGTTGGTGGCAATCGTGACCGCGCCTTTGCGCCCGGCCTGCGCGATGATCTCGGCCTCGCGCTCGTGATACTTCGCATTCAAAACGTTGTGCGGTACTGCTTCTTTTTGCAGGCGGCGCGCAATCAGTTCGGAGTTTTCAACCGAGACGGTACCGACGAGAGTCGGCTGCCCACGCTCGTGGCACTCTTTAATCTCTTCAATCACGGCGTCCCATTTTTCCGGAAGCGTGCGGTAGATCATGTCCGAGAAATCGGTGCGGACCATCGGCATGTGTGTCGGAATCACGATCACATCGAGTTTGTAGGTAGAGTGAAACTCCGCCGCTTCGGTCTCCGCAGTTCCCGTCATGCCCGACAGTTTTTCGTAGAGTCGAAAATAATTTTGCAGCGTAATCGTGGCGAGAGTTTGGTTCTCTTTCTCGATGCGCACGCCTTCCTTGGCTTCCACCGCCTGGTGCAAACCATCGGACCACCGCCGGCCCTTCATCAAGCGGCCGGTGAAATCGTCAACGATGATCACTTCACCTTCCTGGACAACGTACTGATGATCCAGTCGGTACAGCGTGTGGGCTTTCAGCGCCTGCTCGACACAGTGCAGCAGATCCATATTTACCGGATCGTAGAGATTCCCCACGCCCAGCAGTTTCTCTGCTTTGTCGACGCCGTCTTCCGTGAGCACGGCGGTATGCGCTTTCTCGTCGACGATGTATTCGCCGGTCTTGACGCCTTCGTTATCTTCGCCGCGCTTGAGTTGCGGCACGATCGCATCTGCCTGGTAATACTTGTCCGTCGCTTCGTCAGACGGACCAGAGATGATCAGCGGCGTTCGAGCTTCATCGATCAGAATGGAATCCACTTCGTCGACTACCGCGAAGTAGTAACCGCGCTGCACACAAGTAGCGAGATCGAACTTCATGTTGTCGCGTAGGTAGTCGAAGCCGAATTCGTTGTTAGTGCCGTAGGTGATGTCGGATGCATAAGCGGTCTGACGCTCGAAGTCATCCATGTCGTTCTGGATGCAGCCGACCTCGAGGGCGAGGAAGCGATGAATCTGGCCCATCCACTCCGCGTCGCGCGAGGCAAGGTAGTCATTAACTGTAATGACGTGGACGCCGCCGCGGCCGGTGAGTGCGTTTAGGTAAGAAGGAAGTGTGGCGACGAGGGTCTTGCCTTCGCCGGTGCGCATCTCGGCGATTTTGCCCTGGTGTAGAACAATGCCGCCAATTAGCTGCACGTCGAAGTGGCGCATCCCGGTCGTGCGGACGCTCGCCTCCCTGACGATGGCGAAGGCTTCCGGCAGAAACTCATCGAGCAGTTCACGCTCGACGCGTTTAATCTCATCCTTGTCTGTAAGGCCGGCGACTGCTTGCTGGATCCGATCTTTGAAATACGCGGTGCGCGCTCGCAATTCCTCATCAGAGAGCTTTTTCACCGACGGTTCGAGTGCGTTGATCTGGCCAACGATCGGGTGAATGGTCTTTAAATACCTTTGGTTACTGCTGCCAAATACCTTTGTCAAAAATTTATCGATCATGATTCTGATTCCGCTTTCTTATCTCTAGTTCGAATATTGTGCTGCAATGTAATAAGTGATTGTAAATGACTGACCAGACCCAGGCAAACCGCGGATTTCTGGCTCATTTTTGTAGGGGCGTCCCACCTCCGTGGGCGCCCCGCCCGATGCCACGGAGTTCGCCCCAGGCCTTGGCGCAATTCGGGGCGCCCACGGAGGGACGCCCCTACAAGTTCACAAGACCATAATTTAGAGGGCCTAACCTGAGGGAGCCAGTTGCTTCTTAAGCATTTCACTCGCCGTTTGGCGCGGCATACTGAAGTTCACCAGAATTTGTTTACCGTCTGCAGTGACCTTGGTGTTGCGGTAGAGCACTTCTTCGTCCTTGCCTCGTTTAGTAAATTGGCCCAGCAGCAGCAGCCCGTTGTAGCCCTTCGCCATCTCGACCGCGCGTTCGGCAGTATCGGCCTGGGTTTCCACCTTCGCGCTGATTTCATTCTGATCAAGTTTGATCGTCAGTTGTAGCGGCATTTCATCGCAACGCAGCTTGTTGGGATCCGTCACCTTCTTTGGATCGCGCAGGAAAGAAAGCATGCCGCTGTCACCGATGGCGGACACCATATCCCTGGCAACATCTGTGAGACGCGCGTCGCCTGTTTTCTGCACGACGGTCGCATCAGCCAGCCTGCATTCTGGATTCAAGTTTGCGACGATAGTGATTTCGATCGCGGAAGTGAGATCCAACTCGCCTTTGTCTCGCATGGCATTCGCGCGCGCCAGCCAGTCTTTCAGCGGCCGCGTGTTGACTTCATTTTCGCTGGGCCGCAGCACACCGTTCTCAGCCGCAACCTTATCGAGTTCCTTCTCAGCCTGATCGGGCGTTTTTGGATCAGCAGCCTTCGCAGCTTCAACGGGTGACGCGCTTGGCGAGGCGCGAGGCGAAGCTTGAGGCGACGGTGACGGCGACGGTGCAACATCCGGGGTCGGGAAAGGAATGGGAGTCGGCACGATTATCGGCTTGCTCGGCGTGAACGTTATGGTCGGTGGCGCAGTGCCCTGCAAGGCCGCGGCAAGCGTCAGTTCTGTAGGAGTCGCAAAGTAACCTTCAGGGTAGTGGAACTTTGCGCTCGGCAGTTCAATCGTCTTCACGTCTTCGCCGATTTCAGTTTTCGTGTATTCCTTATCGACGTAGCTCGTACCCGCCATCAGTGCCGCAAGATTGAACGTATCGCGAATGCCGGGCACGTATATCATGCTCGCCAACACCGCTGTATGCAGCACGAAGGAGCCGACAGCCAACTTGAGGAGCAAGGGCCAGCGCGGTTCGCGATTAACTAGAGCTTCTGAGAAAAGTTCGGACATGTCTAAGGTCAAACGCCATTCCAGGGCTCGCGGTTCCGGCCCCGTGCACATTAGACGCGAGGCAGCTCCCACACGTTGTGAAGCTCCGAAAAAAGCAAACATACGGTAACACTTTGACGACGAAGGCCTCAAATGAGTGAGGATTTGGAGTGCGGAGTGCGGATTACTGAGGTGAAACAGCGTCAACTCCCAAGGAGTAGACGATTCGCCAATTGAGTGAACTGGCCGCGAGGCGGGCTTCTCGCCCGCGGTCCCAGTAAAGAGGCGCTGCTGCGCTAGAATGAAGAGTGATGAGACGAGGCGAAGGAAAAGGTCGGACTAAGGGCCGTCATAAAGGAAAGGTCAAGTCGCGGGAACGACGAGGGGATCAAAGAAGCCCGCGCAACGCTCCCGGCCAGCAGTCCGCCCACATCTCGCAGAGCATTTCCGCAAAAGTGCCTGCTCCCTCCCCAGAAGTCCGGAAGCTCCTCGAGGGCATCGGCAGTCCACCGGCCGCTCCGTTTCAACCCGATCCCTTTCAACTTGAAGCGCTCGCTGCACTCGAATTCGAAGACGTGCTCGTCACCGCGCCGACGGGCAGCGGCAAGACATGGATCGCGCGCGAGGAAATTCGCCGGCTGATTCAGGCAGGACGCCGTGCCTGGTACACGACGCCTCTCAAAGCGCTCACCAATTCCAAGTATCAAGAGTTCAGTGACGAATTCGGAGCGGACCAGGTGGGCATTCTTACTGGAGATCGGAAAGAGAATTCGGACGCGCCGTTGATCGTCGGCACTACAGAGATTTACCGCAATCAACTTTTTGATTCGCTGAGAGGTGGCAGCGCAGTGCGCGCTGATCTCATCGTGCTCGATGAGGCTCACTACCTTGCCGACGAGGATCGCGGGCACGTCTGGGAAGAAGCGATCATTCTCACGCCGCCGCGCATTCGCTTGTTGCTTCTGTCAGCCACGATCGGTAATGCGGACGACTTTGCAGGTTGGATTGAGGAAGTGCGCGGTGTGCGATGCGGGGTGATTACTCGCCCCGGCGCGCGACCCGTGCCTTTGCGTGCAGCCTTTCTGCTTCCGGATAAACGACTGTTGCCGTTGTTGAATGAAGCTGGAAGATTGAATCCCGAACTCGCGCGGATCGAAGACGAGACGGCAAGAGAACACCGATCGAGAAGGCAGTGGTGAGCGATGAAGCAAGGATGAGAGATGAAAGCATCAGCATGATGTTCTTATGAAACTGCGAATGCCTGAGATGCCGCCGGCGACGTTGCTTGCGGCGCTCGGTACTTACAATCTCCTGCCGGCAATCGTTTTTCTGCCAACCAGGCGACGGTGTGATCAAGCTGCTTCGGAGGCAGCCTTCGCGCGTCGTGATCCAAACGCGGAACGTCGCGACGCGCGGCGCGAGTTCATGGATCACTTCGTGACGAGACATCCGGAAGTGCGCGGTCATCGTCATTGGGACACGATCATCAAAGGCGGCGTTGCTTCCCACCACGCCGGCCATATTCCCGGATGGAAGCTGGCGATTGAGAATCTGATGAGCGCCGGATTGCTGGAGGCGATCTTTGCGACCGCGACAGTCGCTGCTGGTGTCGACTTCCCCGCGCGCGCCGTCGTCCTCAGCGGAGCCGACGCTCGAACAGGAAGCGGTTGGCGACAGTTAACTGCCTCCGAGTTGCAGCAGATGACCGGACGGGCCGGACGGCGTGGCCGCGATCGTGTTGGTTTCATCGTGGCCGCACCCGGGCTGCATCAGGACCCGCAGAAAATTGCGCAACTGCTGCGAGCTGCGCCGAATCCACTTGTCAGTCAGTTTCGCGCCACCTATTCGACACTGCTGAACCTGCTCGACGCTTACGGCAACTTTGCGCAAGTGCGCGAGATTGCGGAGAAAAGTTTTGCGCACCGGGACGCAGCAAAACAAATGACCCGTCTGGAAAATGAGCGCGCCGCGAGCGAATCGCAAATCAAGACGAGATTGGTTGATGCCGGCTGCTCGCAATCACTTTCTTCAGTTATCGCTCTCGAGCGTCTGGTAAGTGCGCGCACAAGAATCCAACAAGCGAAACCGCAGACGCGTGTCGAAGTTCTGCTTCGCTGGCTGGATGAGGTAGTACAGCCCGGCCGGATTGTGGGAATTGGTCGCAGCGGTCGTCGCCTTGTGATTGTCACTCAGCGCCGTGACGGCAACGTGGCAGGAATTCGTGAAGACGGTCGCAGCGCCCGTTTCGCTCTGCAAAGAATCGGTCGCGTCTATGCGCCTTACTTTCCCTTGCAGGAAAAAGGTGTTGAGAACGCGTTTGAAGAAATCCGCACGCGTGGCAAGGAACTCGTACTGTCCGAACCGCGTCTGCAAGAAGCCCGCGAAGCAGAATCCGACGCACTGGAGCTCTTGGAGCGTTCAATTGACCTGACCGTTGAGGACTCTGCAACTGAACAGAGTGTCGAGAAGCGCAAGTGCATCGAAGCAGTGTGGGCTTCACTACCTGACGCAGAAGCTCTCGAGCGCGCCAGGCGGCTTAGTGAGGCATTGCGAGCTGAAGTGTGGCAACCGTTCGAACAGCGCGCTCGAGTTTTGGCGGCGTTTGGTTATCTCGATTTTGAAGCGGAAAAAGTTACCGAACGCGGGCGTTGGCTCGCTGACCTCCATGTAGACCGGCCGTTGCTCGTCGGTGAGGCTCTGGAAAGAGGACTCTTCGCGGCAATCGAGCGAACGCGTCTCGCCGCTGTGTTAGCGGCCCTGACTGCTGATGAAGATCGCGACTACGGCGAGCTCGAGCTGGACGATGCCCTCGTGACGACGCTCTCGCAGTTCGAAGAAATCGGTTTCGGTGTTGCCACAGAGGAATGGAAACACGGAATCGAACCGGCGCCCGAGCTGAATTTTTCTGCTGCGGGGGCCGCCGCGCGTTGGGCCTCGGGGACTCCGTGGTCCGCGCTGGTACAAAAGACGCGCGCGGAGGAAGGCGATCTTTTTCGCATGCTCTCCCGTACAGGTGAAGCGCTGCTGCAAATTGCGGGCTTGCGGAACGCGCATCCGCAAGCCGCGCGAATCGCTGGTGCGGCCGCCGCAGCTGTCTTGCGCGAGCCAGTGCGATAGCGTATCGGTCTTGATCAAGAATTTGGCCGCGGATTTACGGATGAACGGGGATCAGAAAACGGAGTGAACGCTTGCGCCTCTGGCGCTTCGAACTGTGTTAGTTTTAGATATTCCAAAATGGGAGTGGGGGAACGAATTGCATGGCGATGATCGGAGCGAATGAGCTGAAGCGCAAGACGCTGATTTCTTTTGAGGGCCAGCCTTACGTTGTGCTCGAGGTCTTTTTTGCCTCGCCGACCGCGCGCGGTGCAGCCACGATGGTCCGTACCAGGTTACGTCACCTGTTAACGAGCGCGGTTATGGAGAAGAGTTTTCGCGCAACCGAAAAGTTTGAAGAACCGGACATCGAGTTGGCACCCGCGTCCTTCCTTTATAGCGACGCGGACGGCTGTCATTTTATGGACGAGAAGAGTTTTGAGCAGTTTGCCTTTTCGACCGAAGAGATTGGGAGCGATCGCGAGTACCTCAAGGAAGGCGTGTCGCTTCAGGTATTGAAGTACAACGGCGCGCCGGTCTCGTTGCAGTTGCCGCAGTACGTCGAACTCAAGGTGGTCTCGACAGAGTTAGGCGCGCGCGGGGACACCGCGGCCGGTGGCGCGAGCAAGCAGGCCACAGTTGAAACGGGCCTCGTGGTGCGCGTGCCGCTTTTTATCAAGGAAGGGGAAGTCGTCCGCGTGAATACGCAGACGGGAGAAGTCGCGGGACGCGCGTGAGGCGTGTCCAAAGTTCAATGTCCGACGTCCAACGTCAAACTTCAAAACACAAATTACCCAAAGCCCAGATCCTAGACCTAAGGTCCAAGGAATTGTAGGGGCGGACTTTCCCTGTCCGGCCTCGCAGTTGCGAATGACACCCGGTGTGGGCACAGCGTCCCACCCCTACAATCCTGACCCTTGTGAGCGAGGGAGGTCACAAAGTGTTCTTGCTTTACTAGCACATGCAACGTCCGTAAGATTCCCCCGCACGCCCTTTAATCAAATCACAGCCGCGATGGAGTAGATCATGAATCGAGTACGCCTGTTCCCTGTGCGCAAAGCCACGTATGCGAGTGTTGTCGCCGGAGCTCTGCTGCTGTTAGTTGGCTTGGACTGCTGGCAGGCTTCTGCGCAACGCAGAGTTGCCGCCCAGAAAGCCGCTCCGGCGGAGCTAAGCGCTGCATCTCCTTCTCCTGACGACAACGACTACACGAAGAAGATCAAAGAGTACACAACCGAACCGTACTTCAGTACCGAGCTCGTCGATCACCTGCCGTTATCAGACAAGGTGCCATCTCCCGACAAGGTCCTTGGCTACATCGTCGGGACGCCCAACAAACTCACGTATAGCAAAGATCTTTATCGCTACTACCGAGAGCTCGCGCAAGCCACGCCGCGAGTTCGGGTTTTCACTGCGCCCGAACGCTCTGAAGAAGGAAAGGAACAGATCCTCGTCGCGGTCGGCGATGAAGCTGCGCTCGCAAAGCTGGATCGCTATAAGGAGATCACTGCCAAGCTCGCGGACCCACGACACATCAATGAGGCAGAAGCGCAAAGCTTGATCGGTCAGGCCAAAGTCTTCTACTGGGCATCAGGTTCGATTCATTCCCCTGAAACCGGTTCGCCTGAGATGTTGATGGAGCTGGCTTATCGGCTCGCGGTTGAAGAAAGTCCCTTCATTCAGGCTATCCGACAGAACACGATCGTGTTGATCACTCCCGTACTCGAAGTTGATGGGCGCGACAAGATGGTCGACCTCTATAATTATCGGAAAGCAAACCCAGGCAAGAACGAACCCGGATTGATCTACTGGGGCAAGTATGTTGCGCACGACAACAACCGTGATGGGCTGGGAATGGCGCTGGCGCTGTCACGCAACATGATGAAGACATTCCTCGAATATCATCCGGCGA
The DNA here is from genome assembly GCA_040005515.1 of bacterium. Classification (GTDB taxonomy): domain Bacteria; phylum Acidobacteriota; class Blastocatellia; order Pyrinomonadales; family Pyrinomonadaceae; genus PSRF01. Next base: position 22,865 of record JBDTYQ010000039.1, on the reverse strand, counting down.
TTCTTCACGATCTTCATGAGTCAGTTCCGTTCCTCTATACCTCTACCGGAACTGGTCCATATAACGCCTGGCTCGATCCGATTACGGTGGACGAGTGGCAGCTGCTTGCGTACCACGAGATTGAAGAGCTGACGAAACGAGGTGTGCCCGGAGTCTGGACGCATGGGTTCTACGACGGCTGGGCCCCCAACTACATGTTCTACGTTGCCAACGGTCACAACGCGATCGGGCGCTTCTATGAAACATTCGGTAATTTCGGGGCCGACACGATGGACCGCACGGTGACTCAGCAAGCGCAGCGCGATTGGTTCAGGCCGAACCCGCCGCAGCCGCGCGTGAAGTGGTCGCTCCGCAACAACGTCAACATGCAGGAATCGGGAATCCTGCTGGCGATGAATTTCGTCTCGAACAACAAGGAACGGTTTCTCGAGAATTTCTACATCAAGAGCAAACGCTCTGTAGCAAAAGCAACGAATGAAGGTCCGGCGGCCTATGTCGTTCCCGCCAACCAGTCTCGTCCCGTCGAGGCGGCAGAGATGGTGAACCTGCTTCGGCAGATGGGCGTTGAGGTACAGGTGGCCGAAAAGGAAATTGTCATCAAGGACCAGAAATTTCCCGCAGGATCTTACGTTGTTCGGATGGATCAGCCGTACTCGCGCATGGCGGACATGATGCTTGATACGCAGTACTACAACGTCAACGACCCGCGGCCGTATGACGACACAGGGTGGACGCTCGGTGCTTTGCGTAACGTGAAGACTACCCGCGTGATCGACAAGGCAGTGCTGCAAGCGCCGATGACACTGCTAACGAGTGATGTGCACGTCCACGGGAAGCTGACCGGTGCGACGTCCGCAGCTGGGTACGTCATTAATCACAACACGGACAACACGCTCGCGACGCTTCGCTTCCGACTGAAAGACGTGAAGATGAGTGCTGCCGAAGACTCGTTCAAGTTAGGTGAGCAGCAATTCAACGCCGGCTCGTTCATCGTCAAGGCTGAAGGGAATTCGGCTGATGTGCGAGAGAGACTGCGTTCAGCTGTAACTGAATTAGGTTTGACCGCTCAGGCAGTGGACAAATTGCCAGCGGTGAAGATGCATGAGCTCGCAGTGCCGCGCATCGCTATCCTGCATACGTGGACCAACACTCAGAATGAAGGCTGGTTTCGGATCGAGTTTGATCGCTTGCAGATTCCTTACTCGTATATCTCCGATCAGGTGGTGCGAGACACGCCCAACTTGCGGGGGAAGTTTGACGTGATCGTCTTCCCGCCACTCAATGGCTCGGCGCAGCAAATCGTCAACGGCATTCCTATCCGAGGCGAGCCGATTCCCTGGAAGAAATCGAAACTGACGCCCAACATGGGTCTCTCGCCTGATCAGACTGACGACATGCGTGGCGGGATGGGACTTGGTGGTGTGATGAACCTGGAGAAGTTTGTGCAGGATGGCGGATTATTCGTTGTCATCGCAAACAACGCTCGCGTTCCAATTGATTACGGGATGACGACGGGAGTGACCATCGTAGAGCCGCGCACTATGCAAGCTCGAGGTTCGATTTTCCAGGCGCAGTTTTCAGATCGAAAGAGTCCAATTGCATATGGCTATGACGAGACTGTGCCGATCTATTTCAATCAGGCTCCGCTGTTTCAGGTGAGTTCTCAGACCGGTGGCGGAGGCGGTGCAGGTAGCGGCACAGGGCGGGCATCCGGCCGCGGCAGCGTTAATGATCCCGACATTGTTCAGGGTATGCCGCTCGCGGCACCCGCCCCATCGCATTCACCTGCGACTACTGGTGAAGAGCCGCTTACGGAGGAGCAACGCATTCAGCTCGGTCCGTTCTTCACACCTTTGGCCCAAAGGCCACGCGTTGTTCTGAGGTTTGCGGCAGAAGAAAAAAATCTTCTGATCAGCGGCATGCTTGCCGGCGGATCGGAGTTAGCAAATGCGCCCGCTATCATCGATGTGCCGGTGGGCAGCGGTCACGTGTTGATGTTTGCGAACAATCCGATGTGGCGCCATCAAACGCAGGGCAGCTTTTTCCTGCTCTTCAATGCCGCGCTGAACTTTGATTCGCTTAATACGGAACGTGCGCAGCCGCCGCCGCGTAAGGTTGCAGGCGTTCCAAATGAGGAGCAGCAGTAGTCTTCACTGAATTTGAAGGCGGCAGAGCCGACTATTTCTGTATCGCTGAGTTCGATTCAAAGTTTTCTAATCCAATAGACCAAGGAGCTGTTTCTTATCGTGTCGACGAAAATGGCAATGACGCCCGACAAAATCATGCAACTGGGTTTTGCTTTCTGGGGCTCTAAAACTTTACTAAGCGCCATCGAGTTAGGCGTGTTCACCGAACTCTCTGCCGCACCGATGAACGCAGAGCAACTAACCACCAAACTACAATTACATCCGCGCGCAGCGCGTGATTTCTTTGACGCGCTTGTGTCGCTAGGAATGCTCGAACGTACGGAGCGAGTCTACCGAAACGCGCCGGAGAGCGAACAGTTTCTCGTGCGAAACACGATCAACTACATCGGCGGCATTCTCGAGATGTCCAACGAACGGCTCTATCCCTTCTGGGGTTCCCTAACCGACGGCTTGAAGACCGGCTTGCCCCAGAATGAGGTGAAGACTGGCGGGCCCGGACTTTTCGAAACCCTGTACGGCGATCCGGAGCGTCTGCGCCTCTTCCTCGGGGCGATGACCGGGTTGAGCATGGGAGCGTCTCTGGGCATAGCCGCAAAGTTTCCCTGGCGAGACTACAAGACTGTAGTTGACGTAGGCGGTGCGCAAGGCGGGTTGCTCGTGCAACTCTGCCTCGCCCATGCGCATTTAACGGGTGTCAACTTTGATCTGAGTGTAGTCAAACCTGTATTCGAGGAATACGTTGCGGTTAACGGCTTGACGAACCGCTTGAGTTTTCAGGTGGGTGACTTCTTTAACGATCAGCTCCCGTCCGCAGACGTGATGACGATGGGCCATGTGCTGCACGACTGGAACCTTGAGCAAAAACGCATGCTGCTGGAGAAGGCTTACCAGGCGCTGCCCTCGGGCGGAGCGCTGATCGTCTTCGAATCGCTGATCGATGATGATCGGCGAATGAATACTTTCGGTCTACTGATGAGTTTGAACATGCTGATCGAAACGCCCGGCGGCTTTGATTACACGGGCGCGGATTGTTCACAGTGGATGCGCGACGCAGGCTTCCGCGAAACCCGCGTTGAACCTCTCGTCGGTCCCGAGTCGATGGTCATAGCAATCAAGTAGCAGGATCCGCTTAAAACTTTCCATGGCGAGCAATTTTGGAGCAATAAGGCCCGGCGGGTTAAGACTACTCCGCCGGGCCCTGCTGTTCGCGGTTTTGCTCTTCTTTTGCAGTTGCAGTTCTACACATCCAACGGGCCGGCCTGGAATTGGTGTCGAGCAAAGGGGCAACATACTAAACATGAAGCACATCGCAAGCGGGCCGGTGAAATACGTGGCGCTCGGAGATTCAACAGGGGTCGGAGTTGGCGCGACAGGTGGCGGTTATGTCGCGCGTCTTTTCAAGCGCATCGAACCGGTCCGGCCCGGTTCGTCGCTGACTAATCTCTGTTTCAGTGGGGCGACTTCTGAAGACGTCGTCAGGAATCAACTGCAACGCGTGCTTGCGGCCCAGCCTACATTTGTCACCCTGGGAGTAGGCATCAATGATTTAACGCACGGCGGTACAATCGAGCAGTTCTCCGCAAACTACGAAATGATACTTGAACAACTGACGAGCAAGACAGGTGCTGCCATTCTGTTGCTGAACCTTCCGGACGTCTCAACCGCACCGCGCATCCCGCCGCCGCTGCGTGAGCAACTCAGTCGACAGATTATTTCCTTCAATGCCCGAATCGCTGAGCTTGCCCGCAAGTACAGTGTGGCCGTGCTGGATATTTACTCTTCAACGCACGAGAGTTTGGGTTCGCATCCCGAGTTCTTCTCGGGTGATGGATTCCATCCTTCGGACGCGGGCTATGAGCACTGGACGGACGAGGTTTGGCCCGTTGTCGAAGCGGCACTTAGAGAGTAAGGCCTTTCGTGTTGCCAAAGACGGTAAATCTCCCTATCCAAAGGCCAATTCCCCTAAAACAACAAAGTATCGTTGAGCCGGGTTTTTGCGGAACGAGTCCGCCTGTGCGGTCGTAAAGCAACTGGTGTTAGAATGATTTGCCGTCGGAGTTGCCGACGGTTTTAGACTAGGAGGGTTTAGAAATGGAAGAAACGCACGAAACGCAAGAGAACAGAGATCCGATTCACTGCGCTGCGAACGCTGTTTACGACGCTATGCGCTACCTCGGCGACGCCTCGTACGCGGTGCTGCCGCGCGATATGGCGCACAGCCTTGGTGAATTCAAGAAAGCATTTTTGAGCAACGTTCGTACCCTGATTGACAAGGACATGGAGTGGGTGGACGAACGTGTAGCCGGCGGCGATCGGCTGCGTGAAGAATGGAAGCGCGCCTGTCGTCGGGATGAATCTGTTCCGACGGGCGGGCCGATAAACTAAACAAGGTTCGCACAAGCGCGAAGGAAATCATGGAAGTCTTATTGGCGGAAGAGTACGGATTCTGTTTCGGCGTCGAGCGCGCCGTGGAAATGGTAGAGGACGCCGTCGACGAAGGCGGCGGTCCGATCCGTTCCCTTGGTCCCCTAATCCACAACGCCCAGGAGATGGAAAGACTGGGCGGCAAGGGAGTATCAACGATTGAGTCTCCCGCAGATGCCGATGGTTCGGTGGCAGTGATTCGCGCCCATGGAGTTACGCCGCAAGTTCAGAGCGAATTGGAGCAACGCGCAGCCAAAGTGATCGACGCCACATGTCCTTTTGTTACTAGAGTGCAGCATCTGGCTGAGCGGGCTGCAGAACAGGGACGCGATGTGGTGGTTGCCGGAAATCCGGATCATCCCGAGATGATCGGTGTCGTCGGTTATGCCCCAAACAACACTTACGTGGTGCGCGACTCGAGCGAAGTCGCCCTCTTGCCGACACTGCGTTCACCGCTCGTTGTTTCGCAGACCACGATCAAACTCAAAACTTTTCTCGAGGTCGCAGAAGCGGTGCGATTAAAAGCGGATGCCGAGCCCCAGGTGATTAATACGATTTGCTCCGCTACTCGTGACAGGCAGGATGCGGCGAGAGCGCTCGCTGGAGAAGTCGATGCGTTTTATGTGATTGGCGGACGTCATTCCTCAAACAGCGTAAAGCTGCTGGCTGTTTGTCAGGAACAGTGCAAGAAGAGTTTTCTGATTGAGACGCCTGCCGAGATCAATGCTGCAGACCTTCAGGGTGTGGGACGCGTTGGCGTGACTGCGGGGGCTTCTACGCCTGATTGGTTGATTAAGCAGGTGGTTGAGCGGCTCAACGCGATCGGCGCACACGCTTAAATAAACCGCCAGGTCGCCAAGGAACGCCAAGCTCGCCAAGATCAAGAGTGTAAGTATAAAGACTTGTAAGCCGATTACCTCACTGATCGGGATCCCAAGTGACCGACAAAAGTTCCTCACCAATCAACCTACTCAATTCGCTAACGCGCGAACCGGACGACGAGCTCGATAGGCTTGCGCGATCTGTGATTGGTGCGGCAATTGAGGTTCATCGACATCTGGGTCCAGGACTTCAAGAGCCTCTTTACGCGCCTGCTTTCCACATAGAGCTCGGGCTTCGTGGAATTCCTTTTGAGTCGGAGGTAATTCTCCCGGTCAGCTACAAAGGACACCCGCTGGGGAGGAGAAAGCTGGATTTATTAGTTGATCAGCGATTGGTGGTTGAGTTGAAGGCAGTAGATTCACTGTCGCCGATTCATACGGCTCAGTTGATCGCGTACTTAAGATTGACCGGTAAGCGATTAGGCTTATTGATCAACTTTAACTTAAGGATGGAGTAAAGAGAGTCGTTCTGTCTTGAGTACTCTAAGATCCTTGGCGTACTTGGCGCTTCTTGGGGGCTTGGCGGTATGTACTTCGGCTAGAGCTCATCTACCTGATCGAGTGCGTTCACGATCTGTCGCGCTTCTTCCAGTCCATACTCCATCGCCTGTCGTCGCAAAGCATCGCGCGCAATTTCCGAGTCCACCGGATCGCTCAAGAGTCCTACGAGCACCGATGTGGGAAACTGGGCCAATGCCTCGTTTGCTAAGGCACGCACAATCACATCTTCCGAGCGCGATAGTTCGCAAATCTCGCTGGGAGCAAACCGCGAAGTCAGGGCGTCAGCTAATACGTCAATGCGTTTGTAGTCGCGTTGCTGTTCAGCGCGCCGTACGAGCTGCGCGAAAACTTCCGCTGACTGCGTTTTCTCTTGCAGCACGGCAGCGCACGTATCAGCCACATGTTTCATCTGGCTGCTCTTCTCGTTGTCCAACGCCATCGCCGTCTCTGACGCGCGATCATCAAGCGCAGCAAGCAACCTGCTTAGCTCCAGGTCGGCGCGCGGATCATAAGGAATTTTGCGCGCCTGAGGTGAAGCGGCACTTGAGAGTTGCAACGCGCGCTCCACCAATCCGCGTGTCGTTGGACGCAGTTCCGACCAAACTGTCGCGACGCGCCCGCCAAAGTCTTCAATCATTAATGACAAAACCGATTTTCGCTCCCAACTTCTGAATTATCTGAAATTACAAACGGCGTACTATACGCGATGGTGGCAAGAAACGCCACGCGCTGACCAGACGGCATTGGCGTGATAAACGTCTTTCATGAATGCAACCGATACCATATTGCCGGAGGCATTTCTTGACCGTTTACTTCCCGTTGCCGGCAGCACCTACACCGGTCGCGTTGTGGTCTCTGATCTCGGCGATCGTTGGAAATGGGATCTTTACTACTTCGCCATTGGAGCACTCGATTTTGACGCTGGGAGTCGTCAGTGCCTGAGTGGTCTTCATGCTGCGAACAGTGCCACGCACTCTCTGTCCGTCGACCGTAACGATCTCAATGTTATCTTTGCCGTACAGCGGCTGGAGGGCCGCAAGAGCTTTAGTTACTTCCACAGTGTTGTTTCCCTTCGGAGTCATCGCGAGGGCAATAGACCCCACCAAAACGTTTCGAGATTCTGCGCTTTAGCAGGACGGATGTCCATTCGGTGTTTGGAGATGCTTGTAATGCGTTCGAGTCCTGTTTTTCTGAAAAGCCATTGATCATGCTTTCCCCCAGCATTCATCATGCCAGGAGTGGATCGTCCCTCTCTTGCGAGCTCCCGTTAGGATGTTCGCGAGGTCGAGCGGTGCTTACAAATGACGCCAGGGCACGGCAGCTGCTAATTTCATTCGTCCGGGTATGACCTAATAGGAGCCCGACCCAGCAGGGCCGCGATGCAACCGGAAAGCAGCTTTTGGCGTATAGCCACCGGGGATAAGATTTCCCTTATGACCGCCTAACTCCGGTAAACTCAGAACATGTCTCATAACCCAGAAATGCCCATGGATTCAGGAACCGATCCTTCAGTTACCCAATGCTTGAACTGCCGGATGCCTATGCCTCGGGAGTTGCGGTTCTGTCGCAACTGCGGGTTCCGCCTGGGTGAGGGATCTGCCGAATATACAGAAACAGTTCGCTTTCCGAATAGCGGAGCTGCAGTCTTGTCTGCTGACGAAGCGAATTCCCAAAACCCCCTTCCCCCAAACTACGCCGGACCCCTCGTGCCACCAGGCAGTCGTCGGCTGGGGAAGCGCTTCAAGCGGATGAGCGGCATGAGTTGGATGTTTATCGGGCTTCTAGTTTTCTTTATCGCTGCAGCTGTGTTCACTGCAGTAGTAACTCCGCTTCGCAGGAACGTCACTGCAATATCTAAACCCTCTGTGCCGCGTTCTTATGCAGGTGTTGATTCGTTTGACACGACCGACGGTGGCGTAACGTTCGGTGCTGTTGAGGTGCCGGGATCGCCTGCTGACCAGGCCGGACTGGTCGGCGGTGACATCATCACCACCTTCGACGGACAGCCCATTACGAGTGATGACCAGATCATGGATCTGCTGGGCAACACTCCGATCGGGAAAGCGGTTGACGTTGTCTATATTCGCGATGGCGAAACAAAAACGACGAAGCTCACCACCATCTCGAAGGCCGAGCTCGATCGTTTGAATCGGGAGTTCCGCAATCGGCCCGAGGGCCGGGGCTTGTTCGGTTTTGACGATGGCAACACAGAGCGTGTGCCGATTCCAGGAACGAAAGCGTTTGGCGTACGCCTTGATGAGATTACGGCAAATCGATCGGCCTACCTTGCGGGAATCAAAGAGGGCGATATCGTTACGGAATTTGATGGAGTTCCGATTCGCACTCCGGAAGAATTATCAGCGCGGGTCTTGCGCGCCATTCCCCGCAGCACCGTCAAGGTAGTCGTACTGCGCGGAACCGAACAACTTGAGATCCCGGTGACGATGGGGAAGAACTGAAGGAATGATGAATGCCGAGATGATTGATGAATTAAAGAGGATTTTGGTGGGTGATCTAAATCTGGCAGCTATGAATCACTCATACTCCGTCGCTTCGTAATTCATCAAACATCATTCCGCATTCATCATTCGTTGTGTGCCGCATTCGTCATTCTCATCTTGGCTTCCATCTCCATCCGAACGTCCTCCCGATCTTCTTCCGCTTCGTCAGCTTCAAACGTTTCAAATAGTGCGTACGGAGTCTCGGCGGTCAAGCGAAGTTCCCAGGCCTCTCTCCCCTCGTGGGAAGGTCGTGAAAACCACAGCGCATCCAACTCCCCCGGCTTGACCTCGGCTCTCGCCAATCCATCATCATTAACGTCGAATTCTTCGAGCGTCTGCGGACATAGAAGTATCCGTCGCAATCGCCAGCCGTGCTTCTGGTATGTCTCTACGATCTCTCTGATGCGTTCGTTTTGCTTCATCTGATGCGTAACGAGGCGTGCATTGAACCCGCCGCAGTATAGCCCGCATCTGCTCCTTGTTGACCATCGCAATTGACCGCCCCTATCATCAGGCCCGGTAATGTGGAGGATCAGAGGTGAGCTATTGTTTTCGCGGAAGCGTTTCGGGCGAGACCGGAATCGGATAGTTGCAGCGGCTGGAAGAACAATCAAGAACCCAACTGCGTTCGTGATGTTTCTTTTGGCTTTGGTTTTCACCGGAGCGCTCGAGAAGGTTGCGGCGCGATCACAACTCACAACAGGGACGAGTCGTAACGCGATGCTCACAACAATCGAAGACAAGAACAGCAAGTCCGCACCGTTTTATCAAGCGCTACAGAAGGCCTTGAAGAAACGCAAGATCAAGCTGGATAACATCTGCTCAGTTTCGGATCCCGTTGGTCGCCGTATCCTTGAAGAGTATGGCGCGATGTTCCTGGCTGTGAAGAAAGTGCTGCCGCCTCCTGTCTGTGTCTTTACCACTGAAGAACAGGTCACCAGTTTTCAGGATGCTGCCGGGTTCGTGACTGAGACCGTGGCTGATTCGGAAATCGAATTGCAGGCCGAGGCGATGAAGGCACTGCTGAAGGCCCGCGAGGAAGCGCAAAAAGAAGGTCTCGACATTACACCGCGCGGTGGTGCCGAAGCAGCGCGCCGCAACTACGACGACAGCCTGCGACTCTGGGACACCCGGTTTCTGCCCGCACTAGATTACTGGTTAGGTCAGGGAAGACTTACGGCTGAGCAGGTTGCCCATTTGCGCAGTCTGCCGCTGCACGGACAAGTTGCGGAGGTCCTTGAACTTGAAAAGAACGGCATCTTTTTCAGCAAGGATCTTTCGAAGTCGATCCTCTATTCAATTGCCGCGCCGGGTAGTTCGCAGCACATCGCGATGCTGGCGCTCGACGTTACTGAGTTTGATAATCCGCGCGTGCGCGAGATTCTGGCAAAGCACGGGTGGTTTCAGACCGTACTCAGTGACTTGCCGCACTTCACCTTTCTCGGCCTGAAAGAGAAAGACTTGCCGAAGCAGGGATTAAAGAGCGTAGTCGTCGACGGGCAAACGTTTTGGGTTCCAAATGCCGTGGCTGAAGGTTAATCCCGAGGTAGCGTTTCGCTTCTTAACGCTAACTGATAGTTTGCGGGCGCGTTGAATGCCATTCCACCCATTACGTTATATTTCCTGGTTTTCCGGAAGGTGCTAGACTAACGCCGCTCCAATCCAGTCAGGCTGGGTTTCTCCCCGTTCAAATCGAACAGCAAACGCGCCAATTTTAGAGGCCGCACGGTGCGCTAATCGTCTCGCCCGATCGCTCCGAGCGACTTTTTTCACGAAGGAAGGTCAGGTATGGATGTCCCTCAATTCATCGCCGGCAGGTTCCGTATCGAATGCGAGATCGGAACGGGCGGCATGGGAACGGTGTATCGCGCGACGCATCTCGGACTCGAACGTCCGGTAGCCGTCAAGATCATCAAGCAGGAGTTTGCGGGCGACCGCGAGGTTGCCGATCGCTTTTTGCGAGAGGCGCGCACGATGGCCAAGCTGCGTCACCCGCACGCGGCAATGATCTTCGACGCCGGCAATCTACCCGATGGTCGTCACTTCATCATCATGGAATTTGTCGAGGGGACCACGCTTTCGGAGGCTCTCTTGCGCGATGGTCGTTTCTCAGCAGAACGAGCGGTGAGGATCGCTGTTCAAATTTGCGACGTCCTCGAAGAAGCTCATCAGATCGGAATCATTCATCGCGATCTCAAACCCTCGAATATCATGCTCAATGAACGAGGAGTTTGCGTCCTCGATTTTGGAGTGGCCAAGGTCCTGGCGACAGCTGCTGATTCAACAGCGACGCACGCCACAACCGGCTCGGGCCAGATAGTGGGGACACCTCGCTATATGTCGCCTGAGCAGTGTCTGGGTCAGCGCGTCGGAGCGCGTAGCGATCTCTACAGCCTCGGCGTCGTGCTTTACGAAATGCTCGCCGGCCGGCCACCTTTCATCGATGCACTGCCATCGGCTGTGCTTGTTAAGCAGGCCACAGCATCGGCTCCACCACTGCCGCAGCTGCGACCCGACATTCCCAAGTATCTCGCGCTTGCAGTGCATACTCTGCTCGCGAAACGTCCGGAGGATCGCCCTCGCACCGCTTCCGCTGCCCGAACGTTGCTGGAAAGAAGCCTGGTCCGTCCGCAACGTGACGTGCCAGAAGTCGATCCTTTTTCGTCCACGATGGCCGTCGTTGCGAAAAGAAGCAGCATCATCTTTCGGCTCGCCGCGCCTCTGGCAACGGTGATTTTTTTTGGCGGTTTGCTTTTCGTTTGGGGTGGTAGCAGCGAGACCGCAACCAAGACTGCTGCACTGGTGGCCACTGCAGATCAATCGGCACCCGCATCTGCGTCACTCAGTCCGCGCCGAAACGCTCAGGGTAAACTCATCGCCACACCGGCCGTCGCTACTGACTCAATGCTTTCAGACTCTGAAACTCCTGCAGCTTCGCCGCTCGACTTTGACCGAGCTCGCAAAATTGCCGGGCGAGTTTCGCGAGACGTAACGGATGTGCAGATTCTCCAAACACCCTCCGGCGCCGCGCTCGTCGGCATCAGCCAGGAGCGTAACAGCGGCGCATCGCAATTCTTCGTGATGCAAAAGCGAACTGGCGAGTTTCACGTAATGGCGCGCGGGCAACTGGATAACAAGAATTTCCGAAATGGCGAGTGGACTTCTGAACGCCTCGATGCCGACGGCGACGCTTACGATGAAGTGCTCTTCACCGGGATCAATCGTACCGGCCGAAACTATCACCATCGTTTCGTGCTCTACGTGCCACACGACCGCCAGAGCTTTGTACTCGAAGTAGAGACGAAAGGAAGGAACGCGACGCCCAGGGCGATCTGGTCGAAAAACCTCTTGAGCCCCGCCGGAGCGAACTACCGTCGCGTGTTAAGGGCCCGAGCGAACATGGCAATAGCCAAAACACGCAACCGTTAATCTCAAGTCAGGAGACAGGAGACAGAAGGCAGACCCGGGAGCTATTGGTTACGGGCCTCTGCCTACTTCTACTCGACTACTGATCACTTCTTCCGCCTCCCATGTTGTTCCCTGTGTCCTGCCCCCGGCCTTTTGCTCCCGTATCAGTCTTTCCTTGCCGCCTAATCCGACGCGTGACAAGATAAGTCTCGCTTTGTTCATCTCATCTTGCACCCCGATGTTCCACTCCACTCCGTTGACATGACCCGACCCAGATTCGATCAATCCGCTTGTGAGACTCTGGCCGGTTGCGTCACGGAAATCGAAAAAGCCACCGATGCCGAGCTCGTGATCGTCGTGCGCGCACGCTCCGGTCATTACGCTCAAGCGGATTATCTCGCGGGCGCGTTGCTGGCTTTCGCTGGTCTACTCTTCCTTCTTTTCTCACCTGTTGTTTTTCACCAATACTGGGTAGCCATCGACGTTGCCGTCTTTTTCGGTCTCGGATTCTTCCTTTCGTCGCGGAGCAATTCGCTGCGCCGTCTTCTGACAACCGCAAAACTCCGCGAGGGGAACGTGCGCACCGGCGCCGCTGCGATGTTCTACGAAGCCGGAATCGCCAACACCGCCGCCGAAATGGGTGTGCTCGTCTATCTCTCCTTGTTTGAACGACGCCTGGAACTGATCGCGGATCGCGGAGTGGTGCAGGCCCTGCCGCCACTCGAGTGGAATGAATGTTTGTTCGAATTGCATCGGGCAGGACGCCAGCCGGATGTGACCACCATGATCAAGGCCTTGCGGAATCTCGGCCTGCTGCTCGCCAGACATCTGCCACCAACCGGCGATAATCCCAACGAACTGCCGGACATGCCCCGGTTCGAACTGTAATGAAGAAGATCAGAAGTACAGATCTGTTCACAAATTCGCTGCGCTTCGCTGGCAGTTGGGGCTGGGCAGTCCTGCTGCTGTTTTTCTTTTGTGCCGAAGCCAGCGCGCGAGTCGGCGGCGGGCAGTCGTACGGCGGAAAGGGAGGGGGTGGCGACAGTGGTGGCGCAGGTGGCGCGCTGATCTGGCTTATCTTTCAGCTTGTCAGGATGTTGGTCTATCTCACGATCGAGTATCCCATCGTTGGCATCCCGCTCGACATCCTGGTGCTCGTGGCAATCGTTTTTTACTTTTCCCGGCGGGCGAAACGGATGGCGGGTGCTGTTTCAAATTACTCCTCAGCCGCCACGGGCGTCGCGCAACAAGATGTTGCCGGGTCGGCGAGTGGTCCTTACAACTTCACGGCAGACGCAAGCCAACTCCGCAAGTTTGATCCCAATTTTTCAGAAATCGTTTTCACTGACTTCTGTTATGCGCTCTATGCTCGGGCCCAACACGCGCGCGGCCTCGGCTCTTCAGAGCTCGACCTTCTTTCACCTTACCTGAGCGACTTCTCGCGGAACGCCCTGCTGCAACGCAACCTCCCGGGCCTTAAGGAAGTAAAAGGAATAATCGTGGGCGCTATGTCCATCGTAGAAGTCAGCGGCCTGGACACTCCTCTTGTCCGCATCGGCGTAATGTTTGAAGCGAATTACACCGAGGTGGGTCAGGTCGACAACCAACCGCCCACCGAAATGACTTACTACGTGCGCGAGCGTTGGGACCTTGAGCGTAAGCGCGACCTGCTCTCTCCCACTCCCGCCCAGGCCACTGCGCTCCATTGTCCTCGCTGCGGCGCGCCTTTGGAGCGAGACACTGCCGGCGCCTGCGCTTTCTGTGGCATAAAGATCGAGAGCGGAGAATTCCAGTGGTTCGTGCGCGGGATCACCCTCCACGAGCGCGAAGGCAGAGGACCGTTGCTGACCGCTGATGTGCCGGAAGTGGGGACCGATTACCCGAGTGTGGTTCAGCCTGGCATTGAGAACGCTCGCAGCAATTTCGAAAGCAACAATCCGAACTTCTCCTGGCCGCCGTTCCAGGCCCGGGCCCGTTTAATTTTCGATGAGCTGCAGGCGGCGTGGTCAATGCTTGACTGGGAACGCGCGCGACCACATGAAACCGACAATATCTTCCAGATGCATCAATATTGGATTGAGGCGTACAAACGGCAGGGACTTCGGAACGTTCTTGACCAGGCGGGAATCACCGCAATGCAGCCCGTGAAGTTTTCTGAAGATGCTTTTTACAATTCGATCACGTTACGAATCGGAGCGCAGGGCTTTGACTACACGGTGGACGCTTCGGGCCGGGTCCTGAGTGGTTCACGAGATCGCCTGCGCTACTGGAGCGAATACTGGACGTTTATCCGGAACCGCCAGGCGAAACCGGTCGCGGCCCGGGCTGATCTCAATTGCCCCAACTGCGGCGCACCGTTGCAAGTGAATGTCAGCGGCATTTGTGCATTCTGCGGGGGCAAGATAACCTCGGGAGAGTTTGACTGGGTCCTGTCGCGCATCGAGCAGGACGAATCCTATACCGGCTGACATCTAATCTGGGCCGCCAAACATCGAAAGGCATCGTTGAAAATCCGAGCAATGAAAACTCAATCAGGCAGCCGGCAATCGCTGGCATGAATCTAACAATGGAGCATTCCGTGAAGCGTTTTCCTCTAGTTCTACTACTCATTGCGTCCTTCTTCTCAATTCCCTCGTACGGGCAAAAATCGGCGCCAACTAAGAACGCGCAACCCGCGAAGACTCAAGCGACGGCTGTGGCGACAAAGGCAGTACATCTGCCTGAGGCTAAACTTGTCAGCAGCACGCTGGCGAACGGTTTGGAAATCATCGTTCTGGAGGATCACTCCATTCCATTGGTGACATCGGAGCTCGCTTTCAAGAATGGTTCTTATACGGAACCACCTGAGCTGAATGGTCTCTCGCATCTGTACGAGCACATGTTCTTCAAGGCCAACCGCGCCACGGTAAATGGCGAAGACTATTTGAAGACGATCGACGACCTGGGAATCATCTACAACGGGCAGACGCAGGAGGAAGTTGTTAACTACTACTTCACCACGACGACGCCAAACTTTCCGGTGGCGATGCGCTTCATGCGCGATGCGGCCCGGTATCCCGCGTTTGACGAAGGACAACTAGCGCGAGAACGCGAAGTCGTAGTGGGAGAGCTTGATCGTCATGACTCGAATCCGTTCGGCGCCATCGGTCAGGCGATGAACGACCGCCTCTTCTACAAGTATCCCAGCCGCAAGAGTCCCGCCGGAAACAAGCAGACTGTACGCTCTGCAACGACGGACATGATGCGTCTGATTCAGGGACGTTACTACGTGCCGAACAACGCGGCGATTATTGTTACCGGTGACGTGAATCCGCAGAACGTGTTTCAGCTCGTCACTCAACTCTTCGGCGATTGGGAACGTCGCGCAAAAGATCCGTTCGTGGAGTTTCCTCTTGTTGAACATCCTCCGTTGGCAAAGAGCGAAGCTGGGATCCTGACAAGACCCGTGCAGAACGTAGTGATCGAGATAGGCTGGCAAGGACCTTCGATCGGCAAAGACGACGCAGCGACATACGCCGCCGATGTCTTCTCTTTCATCTTGCGCCAGCCGAACTCACGTTTTCAGCGAGCGTTGGTGGATAGCGGATTGGTTGCGGGCGCTAACCTCGGTTACTACACGCAGCGAAATGTGGGACCGATTAATGTGATTTTGCAGACGACGCCGGACAAGGCGCGAGCTGCCGTAAAAGCGGTCTACGACGAGATCGCCCATTTCAATGATGCCAACTACTACACTGACGAGGAGCTGGAAAGCGCGAAGGCGCTTTTAGAAGCTGACGATCTTTACTCGCGCGAGAAGCTTTCTGACTACTCGCACGTGCTCAGTTTCTGGTGGGCTTCAACCGGACTCGAATACTTTCGCGGTTACCTGCCGCGACTGCGCGCCACCTCGCGCGCCGACATCAGTCGCTATGTAACCGCTTACATTCAGGGCAAGCCACACGTTGGTCTGGCGTTGCTATCCGATGAGTCGTTGAAGGCGTCCGCGCTGACGACAGACGATCTGATTGGTACTGAAGTCCCGCGAGCCAAAGCCGCGGCGGGTCATTGATCGCAAAAAAAGTGAACGAAGGGAAATGATGCCAAAGGAATTGAATACTGTGAAACAGTCACTAGTCTGGCAGCGAAACATTACACGAGCGTTGGCGCTCGCGCTGTTCTGCCTATCGGTAAATTTCGGAGTCTCGGCACAGGCGCCTCAGGGCGCTACCAGGATAGCGCCGGCACCGGTGAATGCGACGGTCCGACCGGCCGCATCTATTGTCGATGAGAGTCTGAGGCTTGTAACTGAGTTTGATGTCAACGGACTGAAGGTGTTGGTCAAACGTCGCGAGGGAAGCCAGACAGTTGTTTGCGGGCTGTTCCTGCGAGGCGGCTCGCGCAATGTGACTGCGGAAAATGCCGGCGTCGAAGCGTTGATGCTCGATGTGGCTACCGAGGCCAGCGCCAACTTTCCCAGGGAGCGCTTCCGGCGCGAGTTATCGCGCACGGGCACCCAGATCAGTTATGGCGTCAACTATGACTACTCCGCACTCACGCTTGGCAGCACGCGACAAAACTTCGACAGAGCCTGGGAGATTTTTGCCGACACGGCGCTACGTCCGAACTTTGCGCCGGACGATTTTCAACGAGTAAAGAGCCGCCAACTCGTGGCGCTCAGTGATGATGAGGACACGGCTGATTCGTACCTGCAGGTACTTCAGGCACGTGCTGCTTACGCCGGTCATCCCTATTTGAACGATCCTCGTGGAGACGTGAAGTCGCTCAGTCGCGTGACGATTGATGATGTGAAGCGTTATCACCAGCAGATGATGCAGACTTCACGTCTACTGCTCGTTGTTGTCGGCGATATCGATCCGGCGCAGCTGCGAGGCAAGATTGAGCAGTCGTTCGGAAAGCTGCCGCGCGGCAACTACCAGCCGTCTCCTGTGCCCCAGCTTTCTTTTCCGGCGACTACGATCACCGCCACTACGCGCGACATCCCTACCAACTACGTGTCCGGAGTTTTTGTTGCACCGCCGCTGACGTCACCCGATATCTATCCGCTCCGTATCGCTTCTTCGATCCTGCAGAGCCGTGTGTTTATGGAAGTTCGCGTTAGACGCAATCTCTCTTACGCGCCGGATGCTTTCCTTAATAGCCAGGGCGCGAATATTGGTGGGATCTATGTAACTTCAGTCGACGCGAATCAGTCGTTAATGATAATGCTCGGCGAGATAGAGCGACTGCAGAACGAGGAGATCAGCGTCGAGGAGATTAAGTCCACGGCGCAACAGTTTCTGACTCGTTACTATTTGGGACAGGAGACTAACGCCGCTCAGGCGGGTGAGTTGGCCCAGGCTGAACTGATAGGCGGAGGCTGGCGCACTTCAGCGGAGTTTCTCGATCGCTTGCGAGCAGTGACTCCGGCAGAGGTGAAGCGCGTGGCGAATACTTATATGCGACACATTCGTTTTGTTCTGCTAGGCGATCCGAAGAGCATCAGTCCTATGACTCTTTCGGACTTCAAATCTTAATTAACCACATGGCTCAGGGCACAAAATTCGAGACGATTTAAGATCTGAGACCTGGGACTCATTCTCTCCCAGTCTCCCGCAGCAACTGCGCATAGAGTTTCTCATCAAGCTGTTGCAGCGTTTTTGCGGCCAGAACCCCTTGAGCTTTATCTCCACTCTCAAAATAAACAAGCGCGAGATTGTAATAACCATCCGCTGCCTGTGGGCGCAATCGTACAGCCTCCTTGTACGCGGCAATGGCCTCAGCGTAGCGTCCGGAATAGTAGTAGGCGTCGCCGAGCCTGTTTCTTACCTCGTCAGACTCAGGGTTGAGTTGCATTGCTTGTTGATAAGCCTTAATCGCCTCTGCGCTTTTTCCCTGCTTCACTTTGCAGTAGCCCACCTGAACCCAGGCGTCTGCGCGAGACGGATCATTATTGACCGCATTCTCGAAATAGCCGACCGCACTATCAAAGTTTCCCAGCCATAAGGAATCCAGTCCGTTCTTGTAGAGCGATTCAGCAATGTCTGCCGTTCGATCGCGGGCTGCAATCTCAGTAAACATTTTTCGTTTGCCGGGGTGCAGCTGTCGCACCCTGTCGGCGCCGATGGCGAGGTTGATGTTTTGTCCATTAGTAACTTTGATTGTCACTACTCCAATAACCTGGCCTTTAAGGTTGTAAACGGGACTGCCGCTATTACCGTGTGAGATCGGAGCGGTGATCTGAATGATCTTGCCAATGTTCGGGAGTTCGCGAACGGCCGAAACAATTCCATCAGTGACCGAACCTTCAAGCTTCAGCGGATTACCAATCACGAAAATCTTTTCTCCCTCTTCCGGGAGCACCGTGGCCAACTCGCTGGAGCGACCGCGGGTCAACGGGACGTCCACTCCCAGGAGGGCGAGGTCGCCGTCCTCATCAACGGCCAGCAGTCCGGCGACCGGATATACTCTACCTTTACCGTCGAGAGTCTTGATTTCGCAGCGACGCGCGCCTCGAACCACATGAAGGTTGGTTACAACCTGACCGGGCCGAATGAAAAACCCGCTCCCGGTCAGCAACGGGTCGTCATTCGCATCGTAGGTGACGATGGCGACAATGGCCGGCTTCACTCGCTTTACTAATTCGGGAAGGGTGTCCTGGGCGGAACTCTTGCCGGCAGTGACGAAAGCAAGAGCTATAAGCAGCAACTGAGGGAGGACGCGTCTTTTCATGGCCTTTTTGGGGTATCACGCCAAAGCGACGAAATACTAAATTGTCCTTTGATTGGTGCCGAACGGGGCTTGTCCGGTTTTTTAGGGGAGCGGGCCGGGTTGAGATTCCGGCTTTGACGAAGCTGCGTTGCACAGCTCCTAAATCACTCAGCCATTCTACTAGAAGAAGAGACTACCGCGGCAAGGTTTTTTTGCTGGGGCAAAATAAAAGGGCCGCCCAGCGGCGACCCTCGAATAGGCTAACAAATTCGAACTTTCGAACTGTCAGGAATGCCTGTCTTACTCGCTTACTTCGAGATTTCGACGATGCCAATGCTGGGTCCCATGGGGTTTACCTGTGTGCCAGTGGCATCTTCCATCGTCACGAGCAGACCAAAGTCCTTCAGGGCAACCTCTGATTTGATCTCAGCTTCATTCCGTCCAGGAGTATTCACAACCTGACCGAGTTTGACGTAAGTATTGTCAGGCCCAACGGCCCAAACTGTGAACACTTTTCCGGTCGGTGATTCCTTCAGCTCGTGGAAACGCAGCTTTATTTCGGTCGGACCGTCTTTCCGCGGCTCGATGAAGACGTTGGCACGTGTTCCTGTTAGCGCGCCGCTGAAGTTGATCTTCATTTTGGTGTCGTCGCCTTTTTTGTAAGCCGGGATGTTCAGCATCGGCACCGTATACGCAGTGGCTGCAGTCGCACCTTCAGTGGTGCTGGCGCCAACTTTCTCACCGACAGGATTCAAGCTGTGCGGGATCACCGCGTAGCCAGTGGGGACAGCGCTTCTGAAGTAGACCTTTGTGGTCGGATCGTAAGCGGTCAATGTTGATTCAGGAGACGCCACCAACATGAATTTGTTAAGTGGAGTCGTCGCCGTGAAAGTACCCAAACCATCAGCAAGGACAACCGGGCCGAGCGAAGTTACCATTCCATCGGGATCGACTGCGTAAAGATTCACGCCCGTTACATCCTTGGGAACGCCGGTCAAGTTAACTTTAATTTTGGTGCCATCAGCATCACGCAAAATCGTCGCTGTGCCACCAGCGCCCTGGAGTGCAACTGGATCTAACGTGACGATTGTTTCTTTTCCTACTGGATACTCGATTACTGTGTAAGTGCCATCTGAGTGTTGGATTGTCTTGGTTACGGTAGTTGGTGTCTGCGTTATCGTCGTTGTAGTTGGCTGCTGGGCAACTGCGGCTCCGCTCAGGCTTAAGCCTACGGCTCCGGTTACCAGCGCGCTCATAACAAATTTATTCATCGGCTTTTCTCCCAATTTTAATGCGTTCGATTATGGTGTGTGTAGGGGATGTCGAGCTAGCAACCGCACGGCTGCATCCACTACAAAAGATGGCAATCTATATACCGCTGAGAACTGCGCCGATCGCCTGAACTTACTGGTATTGCTGCGGAAAAATCGCGAAACTGCAACGTAGAATCGTACATGGAGTGTACGAAACCTCGCGCAAAAACTGATGTTGTATTCAACAAAAAGATAGCTAAGAGAGACTCCACTCTTGTTCGCGTTAATGGCAGAGAGTAGGATGTCGCAACTTCCAACAAAACGGCTCGCAAACGATTTCCTACTAACCTTCAAGGAACAACAGTCAGCCCGATTGTTTGTGATCGGTCTTCCATTCTTAAAAAAATGAGCGAACGGATCAAATGGGAAGCTCGAGCGTTCGAGTTCAATTTCCCTGACGGACTCTATCCGGAGATGATCGAACGCCTGCGTGGCACGCCTGCACGCCTCGAAGATCTGACTAAGTCACCACCAGCCGAAGTCCTGCAACGCCGGACTCAGGACCGTTGGTCGATTCAGGAAAATGCCGGGCACCTGCTCGACCTCGAACAGCTAGTCGCGCAGCGCCTTGATCAATACATCGCGGATGCCTCGGAGTTGCCCGCGGCAGACATGTCGAACCGCAAGACTCATGCGGCACAGCACAACACAGTGCCAATCACCTCGATCCTGAATAGCTTTCGCGAACAGCGAATGCGGTTAGTCAAACGTCTCGACTCTCTTGATGCGGACATGTTCGCGCGCAGCGCGTTGCATCCGCGGCTAAACAAGCAAATGCGCCTCGTCGATATGCTTTATTTTCAGGCGGAGCACGACGACTATCACCTCGCTCGCATCAGCGAACTGCTGCGTAGCTCATGACTGGGAACAAATATGCTGAAAACAACTCTTGCAGTGATTCTCTCGACAGCCGCCATGTTCACGAGTGCCGCCGCGCAGCGCGCTCTTGATCCGCTTATCGATCGTGACATCAGTTCACTCGTCGACACTTACAAGATGCTGCACGCTGCGCCGGAACTTTCGCACCGAGAGGTAAAGACGTCGTCATTCTTTGCCGCGCAACTCAAGGCGCTCGGCTATGCAGTCACCGAGGGCGTCGGCAAGTTCGAACGTCCCGAATGGGCCGGCCATGGTGTTGTCGCGGTCATGAAGAATGGTCCTGGACCAACCGTGCTGGTTCGCACTGATATGGACGCGCTTCCGGTGGAGGAGCGTACCGGGCTGCCCTACGCGAGCACGTTAAGAACGAAGAGTGATTCCGGGCAGGACGTCGGCGTAATGCACGCTTGTGGCCACGACATTCACATGACGACGATGCTCGGTACCGCGAAACTTCTTGCTCAACTCAAAGATCAGTGGCACGGGACGCTCGTTCTGATTGGCCAACCTGCCGAAGAAACGATTGATGGTGCGAGGGCGATGCTCAAGGACAGTCTCTACACCACCATCCCACAACCCGACTTCGCCATCGCCCTGCACGATAGTGCCGACCTGGCAGCAGGCACAGTTGGCGTCGTTCCAGGATTTGCGTTAGCAAGCTCCACAAATATCGACATCAAGATTCGCGGCGTCGGCGGTCATGGATCGAAACCGGAAGCGACGAAAGATCCGATTGTGCTCGCCGCGCAGATCATTCTGGCGTTGCAAACGATCGTCAGTCGCGAAAATTCGCCGCTCGACCCTGCCGTGGTGACGGTGGGTTCGATTCACGGCGGCACGAGACCTAACATTATTCCCGATGAAGTGAACCTGCAGCTGACGGTCAGGGCCTACAAAGAGGAAGTGAGACAAAAACTTCTGGCAGCGATCGAGCGCGTCACGATGGGCACAGCCGTCGCTGCGGGGATTCCGGCTGACCGCGCACCGATCGTAAAAGTCAGTCAGACGGAAGTAACGACTGCAACCTACAACGATCCCGCCCTGGCTGAAAGGCTGAGTGCGGCCTTCGTGGCAGCGCTTGGTGCCGAGAATGTGATCAAGACACCGCCAGTGATGGGGAGCGAGGATTTTGGTTACTTCAGCCTCGACCACAAGATCCCGTCGGTCATGTTTTGGCTGGGAGCGGTGGATCCACAGAAGGTGAGGCAGAGTCATGAAGGTGGTGCGCCCCTGCCTTCGCTGCATTCGGCATTGTTTGCTCCCGTGCCGGAGCCGACGCTGCGCACGGGAGTTAAGGCAATGACTGCAGCAGTGTTGGAGCTGATGAGGAGATAGGTCAGTAGTCAGGAGGCAGGAGCAGGAGCAGGTTCAGGAGCAGAAGGCACAAAGCAGAAAGCAGAAGCCAAGACCCAACTTCTAAGACCAAAAACCAAGAACAAATAACAACTGTGTCAGGTTCGTCAGGTGGCGGGCACACTGCGATGCTGGTGTTGGAAAATACGTAGCTCGTTTGATGAGTCTTCTTCTGCGCTTCACTCAACCCTCAGGAGTTGAGGCGCTCCCGCGGTTCGCTCCAATATCGATCGTTTGGTTTTACTATTCACGATTCACGATTTACCATTCACGATCAAATGGACATTGAATCAGTGCAAAAGTTTTGTCTTTCACTGCCTCACGTTACCGAAGACGTACAGTGGGAGAGTGATCTGCTATTTCGGATCGGGAACAAGATGTTCGCAGTCGTCTCCCTCAATTCCGGCGGAGACCACTGCATGTCGTTCAAGTGCACACCGGAAAAGTTTGCGGAACTGATCGAGCAGGAAGGGATCATCCCAGCGCCCTACGTTGCGCGCTATCACTGGGTAGCTCTCGAACGCTTCAATGCCTTGCCCGCCGCGGAACTCAAGGGCCTGCTGACGATTGCGTACGGCCTGGTGCGCGACAAGCTCCCAAAGAAACTTCGCGACAAGCTCACGTAGTTCAAGAACCAAGTCCCAAAACCCAAGACGCAAGTCAACGGTCTTAATTCCGGATTCATCATTCCTCCCTGGCAACCCCCTCCATCTTTCCAGATTCCAACAACCGGCTCCCTTAGCCACGCTCGCCCAACTCGCCTGGAGG
>JBDTYQ010000038.1:0-31800 GCA_040005515.1 bacterium | reverse complement strand
GTGATAATGAG
Organism: bacterium; assembly: GCA_040005515.1. GTDB lineage: Bacteria > Acidobacteriota > Blastocatellia > Pyrinomonadales > Pyrinomonadaceae > PSRF01. The sequence goes on along the minus strand of JBDTYQ010000038.1, from coordinate 31,789 downwards.
AGTCTGAGATAAGGAAGACGAAAAGTTGGGTGGACGTTTCGTTAGCGAGCTGGCGACTCTCTAGAGAACAGCGTTCCTCATTCGGTCGAAGCTACCTTTAATTTCTTCCGATCGATTTTGCCGCGGTCGTTCTTGGGTAGGGAGGATACAAACTCAATCCAGCGTGGATACTTGTAAAGGGCGAGATGAGCTTTGACAAATTCTTTGATTTCGCCTGCTAGAGGCTCGTTTGCTTTAAAGCCTTCGCGCAGCACAACAAACGCTTTGGGCTTTATCAGCCCATCGCCTTCCTCATGTCCCACAACGGCGCATTCCAGCACCGATTCGTGTTGCAGCAGACAGCTTTCAATCTCCACCGGTGCGACGTAGATCCCGGAAACCTTTAACATGTCGTCGGCACGGCCGTGATACCAGTAGTAACCAGCCTCGTCTACATGAAATTGATCTCCTGTAGAGCACCAGTCACCGGCAAACGTCTGCTTCGACTTTTCGTGAGCGTTCCAGTAGCAAAGGGCCGCTGAGTCGCCCTTAATGCGGAGCGTGCCCATCTCGCCGGTTGCGACGGCGTTGCCCTCCGGATTCACAATCCTCGCTTTGTAACCTTCAACGACTGTCCCCAAGCTTCCCGGTTTGACGTCACCAGGTCGATTTGAAATATAGATATGAAACATCTCCGCTGAACCAATGCCATCGAAGATCTCAACGCCGAAGGCTTTCTTCCATTGTTCATACAACTCTATCGGGAGGGCCTCGCCCGCAGAGTAACAGAAACGAAGGCTCGAGAGATCGTGCTCGGCACGTGCAGGAGCATTGAGCATCGCGTTGATCATGGTCGGAACGGTAGTAAGAATAGTCGGCCGGTAACGATTTATTACTTCAAAGACTTTTTCCGGGGTTGAGCGTTCAGCGAAAAGCGCAGTGGCGCCTCCGACCGCGAAGGGAAAGAGCAGGTTTGTGCCGGTTGCATAACCAAAGAAGAGTTTCGGAACGGCGACGGTAATGTCGTGCTCATTAACCCCGATGGTGCGCTTGGCGAAGACCTCCGTGTTAAATGGCAAGTCGTGCTGTAGGTGAACGGCACCCTTCGGATGGCCCGTCGATCCGGAAGTGAACAGCCAGATCGCGATGTCGTCACGGTGAGTGTCAGCTGGAGTACATTCTTCAGACTGCGCACTGACCGAGTTGCCAAAGTGGAACCAGGAGGCGCGCTTCGAGGGACGTTCGTCTCGATTTTCCCCACCGACAACAAGCACCGCTCGAAGGTAGGGCGCATTACTCGTCGCTTCCCGAAAGACCGGCAACAGCGATTCGTGGATGACGGCAACTGGCGCCCGCGTGTAGTCCAAATAGTATCGATAATCGATCGCTGGCAGCAGTGGATTAACCATCGTGATGACGGCTCCGATACGGGCGGCGCCAAACCACGACCATACGAACTCCGGACAATCGAGAAGTGCGATCAGGATCCGCTGTTCCTGCTGAAGTCCCAACTCTCGCAAGAGATTGCCGACACGATTCGCCTTGCGGGCAGTTTCTCCATAAGTAAACGATTGCTCCTCGAAGTAGAGGCAAGTCTTGTTTTCGCGGCCTTCCTCGAGGTTGTGATAGAGGAAGTAATCGGCGAGATTAAACTTTTCGGGAAATTCAATTGTCATGCAGGCGGAACGAAAACAAGCTGTGAACGAACTGTTATTCTGTGTTACCGCGGGCGAGTTCTTCGTTGATGGTCTTGGTCAGAAGTACCTTGTCTTCATCGCTTGAGGACGTAAAGCGAGCAGCAAACCCAATCTCAAAAGCTTCATCAACGACTTCTGACCAGAAGTAGACCACGCTGCTGTTTGGCAATTCGATTTCCAAACGAATCAATTCCTTAGGTTCGACTTTCCCGCCGCTAAGAATGAAACAGCCGTTCGTGCTCAAGCTAGTCAACGTAGCCGACTGTTGCAAAAGCACGCCTTCCCAACGAACAGGATAGTTCACCTTTACCCGAGGGGCCTTGCGTCGTTCTTTTGTCATAGGTTTCTCGTGGCAGACAAAATCTAGCCCCCGTCGTTTGAGGCGGCTGAGAAAGGACAGCCTGCTGTACCGTGATTAACGTCGAGATAGGTACGCGCTTCCCAGATTTCGGGGAAGAACTTCTTGTTCAGGGTCGTGCGCAGGTAGCCAATACCTTCTGAGCCGCCGGTGCCCCGTTTTGCGCCCACCATTCGCTCGACCATCTTAATGTGGTGCGAGCGCCAAAGCGAAAAATATTCATCGTGTTCCAGCAGGGCTTCAGCCAGCTGAAACTCTTCATAGCGTTCTTCAAAATGCGTCAGGATCTCAAGAATGGCTTGAGTGCGTTGCTCGTAGAGTTTCCGCCTTTCCGTTTCGCCAAGTGACTCGTCGTCTGCCGGGACATTCAACCCGTGGCGGCGCAGCAGCGCGAAGAATGCGTCGCCCAGTGAGGGAGCCGCAAAGCGCCGCTGCAGTCGCTCGTGCGCGAAGCTGTCATTGCTAAACTCGCGCAACATGCTTTCGTGCTTCTGTCCTGAGGAAAATTCTATTTCGCGGAACTGCATTGATTGAAAGCCACTCGCGGGATTCAGCTGCTCGCGAAAGCCGAGAAAGCTGATCGGAGTCATCGTTTCAAGAATGTGAATCTGGTTCACGAGCAACTTTTCGATTTCAACCACCCGGCGTATCGTGCGCGCCGCAGCCCAGCCGCGATCCTGGTCCATCATGGCGATGGCCGCGTCGAGTTCGTGCAGGATCTGCTTAAACCAAAGCTCGTATGCCTGGTGCACGGTGATAAAGAGTAATTCGTCATGGTGCTCCGGACCGGAGAGACAATCCTGCAACGCGATCAGATCCGGAACGCGCAGGTATTTGTTGTATGAGAGCGGGGACTTGGTGCCGTATTCGTTAGACATTGATGGAGTTTGAACCTGGTACTTCGACCTTGGGATCCTGACTCGCTTGCAAACTAAAATCTAAGTACAGAATCAAAGTTTAAAGTTCGGTTTTATTAGAATGCTGCGCCTACCACCTCATGTTTGGAATAAGCGCGTGTATCCCGGATCGATTTCATCTCGCGAATAACAAGCTCCAATTCCTCATCAGTTGTATAGAAGTGCGGCGAAATGCGAACGCCGGCACCGGGACGAAAATCAACAATGAACTCGCGGTTGATTAGCTCACTGGCAATCGCAGCAGCATTCTCGTGCATGAGAGTAATCGTCCCGCCGCGCTGCGAAGGATCCCTGGGACTGGTCACTTCAAACCCGGCCTCTTCAGCCATCTCAATTAAACGAGTCGTTTGGCGCATGCTCTTCTGGCGAATTTTGTCGACGCCGATCTCGTTAATGATTCGGTAGCCCGACCGCGCCGCGTAAAGGGCGGGAATCGCCGGCGAGCCGTGGAGAAAGCGCCGTATACCGGACGCGTATTGCAGCCCCGTGTCGAACGCAAACGGACTTTCATGAGCCATCCAACCAGTTGTCTTGGGCTGCAGCTGACTGTGAAGGTCAGGTCGCACATAAAGATAACCAGCGCCTGGTCCGCCACACAGCCATTTGACGGAACCCCCGGTTGCGAAATCTACCTTCAAGTCTTTCACATTAAATGGAACGGTGCCGGCCGACTGGTATGTGTCAAGCACTACCTTCGCCCCGACCTCGTGTGCACGTTCGGTGATCGCCTTAGCGTCCTGCAGAAACGCGCTCTTGAAGAGCACGTGCGAGAACGGGACCAGCAACGTTGTTTCGTCAATCGCTGCGAGCATTCGTTCGAGTGGAACCGTGATCCCGTCATCAGATTTCACTGTCTCAATCCGCAGATTCCCGTTGCGCGCGTGGGCCTCGTAAACATACATCACGGACGGAAAGTTGAGTTCCGAATAGACAATCTTATTTCGCTCAGGAGTAGGTTCGAAGCACGAAAGGATCAGCGACTGACAGATTGAGACATTCTGATGCATCACGACCGAACCTGGCTCAGCTCCGATGATGCTTCCTACTTCGTCTCCTACCGTTAGCGGCATGTCCCACCAGCCTTCGGCCCAAGCGCGCACTCCACGCGTCGCCCACATTTCGGCGTAGTCGGTAAGTTGCGCGATCGTCTCCCGCGGCATGGCCCCAAGGCTGTGCGAGATCAAGTAAACAGTATTTCCGAGGATTGGAAACTCGCGCCGCCACTTTAGAAGTTCATCCGTCAACAGTTGATCCCCCGCACGAATAGTTGGGCGCTAATTTACCACAGAGTGAATGTAGGTGCTTAGACCCCCGATTCTTGATTACCGAAGGATGACCATATGAGATCAATTTCCCCGAACGGTCAGGTGCCGTTAGGTCCGTCATGACACTCCAGATGCGATCTTGGCTGTGCAGCGATTGCTCTTGATAGTCGTGCTAAAGTGACAAGCATTCATGTGGAAGTTTGCCAATCCCATTCGTCACGCAATTCCCGAGACTCGTTGGCCCACTGCTTCGCGAGCTGAACAGTCGCTTCTGTTTCGGCCAATCAATGTGGGTCGCCTCGCTCTAGAGTCGCGCACATGGGTCCCTGCGATGGTGCCCTGGCGCGCCACGGAAGACGGGTTCGTAACTCAGGCAAACCTGGATTGGTATAGGCGATTTGCAGAAGGTCAGCCGGGAGCGCTCGTAGTAGAGGCGACGGGTGTACGCGACATTCCGAGCGGCCCGCTGTTGCGTATCGGACACGATCGTTTCATTCCCGGTTTGCAGAAACTGGTGGAGACCGTTCGCGAGGCGAGTGGTGGACACACCAAACTCTTCATTCAAATCATCGACTTTCTTGCCATCAAACGCCGGCCCGACAGAACGAAATACTTTCAACGCTTCCTTTCGATCACTGCTCACCACAGGCAAGCGCTGGCAAAACTCACAGCTGACTCAGTTTGGCTGGAGGCTACAGAAGAGAGTGTGCGCGAATTCCTTCTCAATGCTGAGGAGGAGACTGTGGCTGACGTCCTCGACGAGCGCGAGTCAGAATCGTTGCGTCTTGGTTATCGCGAGCGCGTGACCGACACCCACCTCGATCACATCCGCGATCTGCCGCACGTCTTACCGGCTATCTTCGCTAGTGCTGCTGGTCGGGCGCGCGAAGCCGGGTTCGATGGAGTGGAGCTGCACTACGCGCACGCTTACACAATGGCGGGGTTTCTCAGTGCGCTGAACACGCGTGAAGATGGTTATGGCGGAGCACGCGAGCACCGTGTGCGTCTTCCGCTGGAGGTCTACCGAGGGGTGCGCGAGCGCGTCGGAGGCGATTACGTTGTGGGCGTCCGTTTTCTCGCAGACGAAGCAATCGCTGGAGGAACTGAAGTCAGCGACGCCGCCTTCTTCGGCAAAGAATTCGCGCGCGCAGGTTTGGATTTCCTTTCGCTTTCAAAAGGCGGCAAGTTTGAAGACGCGCAACAGCCGAAGGTGGGCCAGGCGGTCTATCCGTACACGGGCCGGAGCGGCTACGAATGCATGCCGACAACCTTGTCAGATGAGGTTGGCCCGTTCAGCAGGAACGTGCCGCAGGTGGCGCAGATCAAGAAGGCAGTTAACGCTGCCGGCTTTCGAACTCCAGTGATAGCTACCGGAGGTATCTCGACGTTCGAACAGGCTGCAGAGATTTTGCAGCGAGATGAGGCTGACATTGTTGGTTTCGCGCGGCAGGCGTTAGCAGATCCTGACTGGTTCCTGAAAGTGAAGTTGGGTCGAGGCAATGAAGTTCGCCGGTGTACGTACACGAACTATTGCGAAGCGCTTGATCAAGTTCACAAACAAGTGACGTGCAAGCTGTGGGATCGCACTGAACTGGACGAGCCGCAAGTAGTGCTCGCTGAAGACGGTCGAAGGCGTTTGATTCCGCCGGACTGGAAGAGATAGGGCTGAACAGTATGAGGCAGAAGACATAATCGAAGGAACCATCAGCCGCGGATCGAAATAGATGACGCGGATTTTAGTAATAATAGACTCTGATCTGCGCCGTCCGCGTTTTATCCGCGGCTAGTCGTCTTTCCGATTTCCGTCGCCTGTTTCTTCCCATGCAGCAATAAACACCGGATCGCGTTTCCGCAACGCTTCGTGATCTACCCGCCCACTCCGCGTCATTAAACTATAAGCCAGCGCCAAAGGGTCAAGGTGCATGTACTGCCGCGCGTTCTCGAACCATTCCATGCTGTCCTGAGCCGCTGCCTGATAATTCTCAATCATCGGTTTTCTACTCACCTCAAACTGAATCAGGGCTTCGTCAACATCCTGCGTCTCGACAAAACAATTACTGATCACGATCGCGTCTTCCATCGCCAATTTGGTGCCCGACCCGATCGAGAAATGCGCTGTGTGCAATGAATCGCCGAGCAGCACGATATTGCGGTGATTCCATTGCGCGTTCTTCACAAGGAGAAAATTGATCCACTTCGAATTGTTTGAGAGCAACGCCTTGCCTTCGAGGTCGGCAGCGAAAACGCGCTCCAGGTAGGATTTCGTCTCAGCATCGCCCATTCTCGCGAAGCCCGCGTCAACCCAGGTTTGCGGATCACATTCGATGATGAATGTGCTGGTAGTCTTGTTGAACTTGTAGGAGTGGGCGGCGAACACTCCCGCTTTGGTTTCGCGAAAGGTAAGCGTCAGTCCGTTGAAGAGTCTCTCGGTTCCGTACCAGATGTACTTATTGGGACGAACGCCCACTGCCGGATGAAAGTTACTCTTGTACGTCTCCCGCACAGTGCTGTTCACGCCATCGGCGCCAACCAGCAGATCACAGTCCTTTGCGAGCGCATCCAGGTCCGCGATCTCCGTGCGGAAACTAAGTCGCACGCCTAGCTCTTCTGCTCTTCGCTGGAGAATCTTCAGCAGCCGGAGACGCGCGATTCCGGAGAAGCTATTACCGTGGATGGAGATTTTGGCGTCGCGATGGACGATATCAACGTTGTCCCAGGCTTCGAAGTCTTTGGTGATCTCGGCGTGAGAGGGAGCATCCGCATCGCGCAGATTCGCTAGTGTCCGGCCGGAGAAGACAACACCCCATCCAAAGGTGTCGTCCGGACCGTTGCGTTCGTAGACGCTAATCTCACCCGACGGGTCGGCTTGCTTCATGAGGATCGCGAAATACAAGCCGGCTGGACCGCCGCCGATGATGTTGATTTTCATTTAGACGAGGACAGGCATTCCTGCCTGCCTGCTTGAGCTCTCGGACAGCGATCCTACCGCCAAGTCGCCAAGGAACGCCAAGGACGCCAAGACGAAAAAAATATGTAAGTGCATGAGTGGAATCCTGATTTGGAAAAGAATGGTTAAAGAATAAAGCTTGTGGGTGAATGTGAACCGGTTTTAGCTTTCCAGCCTCCTGACTACTCCCTCAGCAACTGGCTCGCAATGATCAGCTTCTGAATCTCCGACGTCCCCTCGTAAATGCGCAGCGCGCGCACCTCGCGATAAAGCCGCTCGACAACACTGCCACGGACCAATCCTGCCCCGCCGTGTATTTGTACCGCCTGATCGATAATGCGCCCGGCAGCTTCCGTGGCGAATAGTTTCGCCTCACTGGTTTCGCGGGTCACACGCTCAACTCCCGTGTCCTTCAAGTACGCCGCGCGATAGACAAGCAAACGCGCCGCATCAAGCTCAGTTACCATGTCCGCCAGTTTCTCCTGAATTAACTGGTGCTCCACAAGCAGTCGGCCGAACTGCTTCCGGGTTCCGGCATAGCGCACAGACTCATCGAGCGCGCGTCGCGCCATGCCGCACGCCGCGGCTCCAACGCTTGCGCGGAAGGTATCGAGCGTCCGCATCGCCAGCACAAAGCCGTCTCCCTCACCGCCCACCATGTCCTCTGCCGGAACGCGACAGCCATTGAACGCAATCTGTCCGATCGGGTGAGGCGAGATCATGGGCGTCCGTTCGACGACACTGAAGCCTGGCATCTTTGCGCTCACCACAAACGCGGACAACTCAGCGCGTCCCCCGGTTTGCGTGCCCGTGCGTGCAAAGACCGTGTAGAAGTCAGCGATGCCTGCATTTGAAATGAAGCGCTTGGTGCCGTCGATCACCCATGCATCGCCATCTCGTTGCGCCGTCGTTTTCATTGCAGCCACGTCCGATCCGGCATCGGGTTCAGTGAGGGCGAATGCCGCAATGGACCTCCCCTCCGCTGCTCGAGTGAGCCAGAAGTCTCTTACATGCTCGGGCGCGGCCTGGCTTATTGCGTGGGTGCCGAGCCCCTGCATTACGAAAGCGAGATCGGCTAGCGCGGACGAATACGAAAGCGTCTCGCGAATTAGGCAGAGCGAGCGCACATCAAGGGGCGTCCCCGGCTTCGCAACCGCGTAACGAAGCACGTCGGCCCTCGCGAGGACTGCGACAAAATCGCGTGCGCAGGTATCAACGTCACTTTCGTCGCCGGCCTGTGGTTCGATCACCTGTTCAACGAGCGCGGACATCCGCGCGGCGAGACTAAGATGCTCCGGCGTGAAGAAGGGAAGTGAGTTGATGAATGTGTCCATATTTTGGAGTGCGCCGGCAGAGCGTAGCGGCGACGCTTTTCAATTACCAATCCGGCTCGGGTTCGAACTCATCATACACTCGCAGCTGATCTATCTTAAAAGCATAGATGGTTTTGACTTGCGCCGCTCGAGCCGTTCGCTCGAACCAGGCCGCTGAGCACCAAGGGTGTTGATTAGTAATCCGAACCAGGCCATGCCGCACAGATTCTGATGGACGTAGTTCAACCGCGCGAGGTAAGACTTTCGTAGGTCACCTTCGTCTCCCAGAAATATAAACGCCGCCATCTGAGAGTCGATGAAGCGGAGCGTGAGGCCAGTGAGGAGAACCAGCTTTCAACTTATTGGATCCAGAAGGTGAGGGAATCCAAAGCGGTGTCGCGCCTGCGCTTGCCACCCCACTCCCGAATTCTTATTCAAACTTCGGCGGCCGCTTCGCGACGAACGCCTCATACGCTTCTCGGTAGTCCGGATGTTGCATGCAGATCGCTTGCGCCTGGGCTTCGCACTCAAGAGCCGTAGCCAGATCCATATCCTGCTCGCGGTTGAGCATCTCTTTTGTCTTGGCAATTGCGAACGAGGGCCCATGCGCCAGGCGCCTGGCAAACTCCGCAGTCACAGAGGCCAACTCATCCGCCGCCACCACGTGGTTATACAAACCAATTCGCTGCGCTTCCGCGGCGGGAATGAAGTCTCCGGTGTAGAGGAGCTCTGTCGCTTTCGCGAGACCCACAATACGCGGCAGTAGGTATGCAGCGCCCATGTCCGCGCCGGAGAGACCGACCTTCACAAAGAGAAAGGCAATCTTTGCGGCCTCACTCGCCAACCGAATGTCAGAGGCAAGAGCGATGCAAGCACCGGCGCCTGCAGTTGTCCCGTTTAGACTGGCGATAACCGGCTTCGGAAGCGCGCGCATGTTTTGAATGAGCTCGCCGGTCATTCGTGTGAAATCAAGAAGACCTTCCATGTTGCGAGAGAAAAGCTCACCGATGATGTCGTGAACGTCGCCGCCGGAACAAAAGCCGCGCCCGGCTCCTGTGATGACAACGACGCGAACGTCTTTTTCGTGCCGAAGCGCGGCGAAGGTGTCGGTGAGTTCTCGGTACACTTCGAACGTCAACGCGTTCAGGCGCTCAGGCCGGTTGAGCGTAATCGTCGCCACTCCGTCATTCAGGCTGTAGAGGAAGTTTTGCGGAGTCAACATGGATTCTTGATAGTTACAGAGAAGAAAGCAGTAGGGACTGGTCTGTAATCACAACGCTGCCACTGCTTCGATCTCGACTTTCGCGGCGTCATCCAGCAGGCCTTTTACTTCGATTAGCGCCATAGCAGGAAAGTGATTGCCCATCAGCCCGCGATAACGCTCTCCTACCTCACGCGTTCGTCTCGCATATTCGGATTTGTCTGTAACGTAGATTGTGAGCCGGACGATCTGTTCCGGTCTGCCGCCGGCTTCTGAGACCACTGCTATCACATTGGCTAGAGCGCGTTCGAACTGAGCAACGAAATCGGTGTTGCTGATCTTTTGTTGTTCGTCGGAAGCGATCTGACCGGCAATAAAGAGAAGTCGTGATCCGGGCTCGGTTAACACGCCGTTTGAAAAGCCACGAGGTGTGCCCAGCGATGTTGGATTAATAAATTTGAGGCTCATACGACCTCAGCAAGGTATTAGATTCCGTTCACAGGGGCAAGAAGTAATTGAGCCTGTCCCTTAAAAGAGAAAAGGCCGCCCGTTAGTAGGCGGCCTGCGAAATGAAGTGGGCTATTATTTTAGAGAATGTCCTTCAGTTTGCCGGCCAGTTGCTCAGCAAGATGGCCATTGGGATCGAGGCCCCGAATTGGTTCACCGTGAACTCTGCCTTGCTTGTCGAGGATGACAATCGACGGTAGTTGATCGATTCCGAGCTGCTTGGAGATCACGCCATCAGGATCGCGCAGGACCGTCACTTTCAATCCATACTTTTCAGCGAAGGCGCGAAGCTGTGCGTCTGACGCGAAATTCTTGGAGTTCTCGCTTTCCGATTCGGTACTGACGAAATAGACCACCACCCCGCGGTTGCTGTATTCGTCAGCCAGTTTCTTGATTCCCTGTAATTGCGCGCGAGATAGCGGCAACCAGGAGGCGCCAAATGCGAGCACCACAACTTCGCCCCGCAGGCTCTCGGAGGTGACAGTCTGACCATCAACGGACCGCATTGAGAAGTCCACTGGTCCGTCATTCTTTTGAGTGAAAGCGACGCTGGAGCCCAGTAGCACTAACAAAACTGAGGCCATTAGGGCCTTGCCGTTTCTGAGAAGCATCCTTTCTCCTTCGCCGTTCTTTGAAAGCCCGGCAACCGCAATCGGTCATCCCGGCTTGTCAGCGCCGGACCTTCTGAGCCGACAGACAATTAGATGGCAGGTTGAACCCTTTAGTTGGGTCTCGCGGGAATGTTTTTCGGTGATTGAGGGAGAACACTGCCGTCACCGACCGATATCATTGGGACTATTGCCAAAGATCTCATCGTGCAACGCGCGGTAATCATCCCATGTATCCATATCACGCGCAACGAAAGGTGATTTCAGAGCTAACCTCTTTACCTCGTCTTTGTGCGCAATGAACAGTGATCTCAACCCGAAACCTGGATCCAGTCTCATCAACTCTTCACGGAAGACCAGATCGACTAAAACGGGGTGACCGCCGTGACCCTGGAACTCAGGGACGATGAGTCTTGCTCCGTTCTGCCAGGCATTGATGACGGCCTCAATCGCCTCGGGTGGGGTTGCAGGGTGGTCCGCTAAGGCAATGAGCACGGCCCCAGTTTTAGCCGGCAGCTGTTGCAAGCCGCAGATGATTGAGGTACTCATCTCGCTGTCGGGCTGAGGGTTGAGCGAGAAACTGAGCTGCGGATCATTCAAACTCGCCTGAACTTCTGCAGCGCGATGGCCGAGCACGACGACGATCTGGTCTACACCTGCGCCGCGAAGATTCTGGATGCAACTGTGAATGACTGTGGTGTTGCCGAAGGGAAGCAGCGGTTTGAAAGCGCCCATGCGGCGGGATTGGCCGGCCGCGAGAAGGAGTGCGGCAACGTCGGCTTTGGGTCTTTGGTCTTTGGTCTTAGTGATCAAACTCGTCACCGGCTGGAACTAAACTCAACTACAAAGGCCACAGACCCAAGTCCAAAGACCAAAACCAACTACTTTGTGTCTGCTATCGTTCGCAAAGCGCGGAGCGTGTATTCGCGGGTCATCTGCTTGCGCCAGTTCATCACGAAGTCTGTGTTGTCGAGCGGGCGAGCTTTGATATAGGCGGCTTCGGCGGCGGCCTCAATATGCTCAGCATCAAGCGGCTGGCCGATCAGCGCGCGGCTGGAATCTTTAACCTCCAGCGGTGAGGGAGAAATGCCTCCGAGGATGACTCGCGCATCGCTTACCGCGCCGGCACCGTCCAACTGAACCCAGGCAGCAACTCCGAGAACAGGAAAGTCGAAGGCACCGCGCCGTCTAAGCTTCTGGTAAGAAGCGCGCCAGCCGTTCGTCGGCGGTAGTTCAATATCGACCAGCAACTCATCGGGCCGCTTGTGCAGATAATCAATGCCGTCGTCGTTATACAACCCCGCTGCGTCAATCACGCGCTCGCCCAGCGTTGATGCAAACCTGAGCTTCGCGCCAATCGCCACCATTACGGGAACCAGATCTGAAGACTGCACGGCCCAGCACTTCGAACTTCCCGGCGCGACCCAGCAAACGTCACCATCCTTCTTCAAACAGAAGTTGATGCCTTTACGCCACTCGTAATTCTGATCGTAGTAGTTGCAGCGTGTGTCGAGCAACAGGTTCCCGCCGATCGTACCCATGTTTCGCAGCAGGGGCGTCGAGATTGTGCGGGCCGCATACGCGACGACAGGGTAGTCACGATTGATGATCGGATGTTCGCAGATATCTGTCAGAGTTACCGAAGCTCCGATCCTGACTCCTGACTTTCCCTCTCCCGAGATCTGGTTCAGCTGCGGCACTCGCATGATCGAGATCACTGTCTTCGGAGTCTGTTGCCTGCGCTTCATGTTGGGATAGAGGTCTGTGCCTCCGGCAACGAACTGCCCTTCCGGTCCGGTACCGGCCATGATCTTCACCGCCTCCGCGATTTCTCGCGGTGCGCGGTAGTCGAATTTGGGAAGTCGCATCATAGAAAGTGAATAAAAGTGAATAGTTAGTGTGTCAGTTCCGCGGTCGTTGATTATTCGTCATACCCAGCTCCCAAGAAAGCTCTCTAGCCGCGCAGACTGGACAACGAAGACTGTTCGCTGTCTTTTGCGGTTGGCGGCGTCCATGCTACCAACCGGCGCTGGTGATATCGATTTGGCACTCAAACTTTTGAAGAATCGAGTGTATGGCACTGACTCAAATCCCCATTGGGAATCTCGCCGTCCTCCAGACGATACCGAACAAGTGTCCAGCAACGTCGACGAGCTGAATGCGAGTCCAACTCCGCGAGCGGGCTCAAGACCTCACTACTTCAACCCACTTGATTTTGATCACTGGCTGGTCGGGATGCGCTGGGTTCCCGGTGACCCGCCGATTGACGCAATCGACGAACAGGTCAAGACTCTCCAGTACCGTTTGTCCGATCAAAACCTCTGAGCCCAATATCAGAGTTTCTTCGGTCGTGCGCCGGCCATTGACTTCAATGCCGACTACTTCCGTAAGGTCGACAACGTCAGTTGAATCATTCGCGTAGGTTGCTCTTGCCTTTCCGACCGTGGCCAAACCCAATTGCTCAGCAACGTGGAGCGGCAGAACAGATCGCACCGCACCGGTATCGACTAGCGCATCAGCCTCGTATCTGCGCACCTTATCTGCAGACAAAAGTCCTCGGCGAACTAACACTTCATCGCCCGCATTCGACAGCTGAACTTTTACTCTTACTTCACCCAAGTCACTCATCTTGCTGGAGTCGTTGTGGGACCGCAATTCGTCGTCGCTGGATGTGGTTCTCTTATCCATGCAAGTTGTCAGTACGGATCTACGAATGCACAGCCACGCGCGGCATCTCACGGCCATCGCCACCTTCCGCAGGCGTTGTGACCTTCATCGGCTCGGGCCAGCTGATCTCCGGCACCGACGTCGGGCCGTATCGTCCGTCTTTGCCTTTCGCCTTATCACGCAACGCCTTCAAAACCTTTTCCGGCATCAACGGCACTTCATCAACGCGCACCCCGACCGCATCGTAAACGGCATTCGCCACCGCCGGTGGGATCGGCAGCAGTGGTCCTTGTCCCACTTCCTTTGCGCCGAAAGGTCCGTTCGGATCGGCGTCTTCGATAAGATACGTTTTGACGTCGCACATCTCCATCGTAGTCGGGCTCTTGTACTCAAGCATCGAGGGAAACTTGTGCACGACGTTGCGATTTGTGCGATAGGCCATCTCTTCCATCAGGATCTCACCCAGACCCATGTACACACTGCCCTCCACCTGACCCATCACAAGCATCGGATTGATCGACTGGCCGATGTCATGCGCGATCCAGACACGCTCGACAACCACGATGCCGGTCGCCGGATCCACATCCACTTCCGCAATCGCTGCGGAATAACTGTAAGCCGGCGATGGTCCGACACCTGCGCCTTTGTACTTGCCGGGCGAGGGAGGTGGCGAATAAGAACCGACTGTGCCGATCGTTCCAAACTTCGATTCCGCAAGCACGACTGCTTCCGCAAACGAAACACCAACGTCAGGATTCTCAACATCGAAGACTCTACGTTCGCCGAGCGATATGTTCTCAATAGCCACGCCGAGTTTTTCGGCCGTAGCCATCACCAGCAGTTCGCGCGCGCGCTCGGCCGCCTGAATCGCGGCGTTTCCGGTCATCAATGTCACGCGACTCGAATAACTTCCCAGATCAACCGGGGTCAGATCCGTGTCAGCAGTAACGACGCGAATATCAAAAGGATCGATTCCGAGAACTTCAGCGACAATGTAGGCAAGGATCGAGTCGGACCCCTGACCGATGTCTGTCGAGCCACACATCACGCAGACACCGCCCTGGCGATCGAGGCGCAACTGCACTCCGGACTGAGGCATGCTGTTCCAGTAGATCGGCAGGCCCGCACCGCAGATGTACGAACTGCAGGCGATGCCGATCCCTTTCCCATAAGGCAGCTTGCGGCTCTCCTTGTTCCAGCCGTTGAATTTGTTCTTCCAATCCGATCCTTCCACGACCTTGTCGATGCATTTACCGAGTCCCATACTCCCGACCCGCAGGTAGTTAGCCGTCAACGAAAACGGTTTGACCAGATGGTTGCGGCGAATATCGACGGGATCGAGTTTCAGCTCTTCGGCGATCTTGTCTAGTTGAACTTCGAGAGCGTAACGCGGCTGTGGCGTTCCGTGTCCGCGCTTTGGACCACACGGCGGCTTGTTCGTGAAGCAGCGAACGCCCTGGAATTTGTAACGCGGTACATCGTAGGTGACAGTTTGCAGGGCTCCTGTGTAGAAGGTACTGGCGACACCGTAACTGCCGTACGCCCCTCCATCGAGGAACGTCTGAAAGTGCATTCCGGTAATGGCGCCGTCTTTCTTCACTCCCGTCTTGACCTTCATCAACACAGGGTGCCGGCCGCGATGGCAGTAGAAGACTTCCTCGCGTGTGAGCGTGCACTTCACCGGACGGCCAGTGATCATCGAGAGTTTGCAGACTATGATTTCGTGATTAAAGGGATCACTCTTGCCGCCAAAGCCACCGCCGTTGGGCGTCGCGATTACTCGCACATGGCTGGCAGGCAACTGCAAAACTTTCGCGAGCGCGCGATGCACGTAATGTGGCGTCTGCGTCGAACTCCAAAGCGTCAGCTTGTTGTCAGTATCAAAGTACGCCACCGCAGCATGCTGCTCGAGCGGCAAATGCGTGTTGCCTTCGTAGAAGAAGGTGTCCTCGCGAACCAGGTCAGCTTCGGCAAACCCTTCTTCGACGTCGCCGAACTCAAGCGAGACTTTTTTGTGGATGTTGCCGCCGTCGCCATATTCGTGGATGCGCGGTTCGTCGATCATCACTGCTTCTTCAATTGAAGAAATCGTGTTGAGCGCCTCGTATTCGACCTCTATCAGATTCATCGCATCGAAGGCGGTGTCTTCATCAATCGCCACGACGGCCGCCACAGGGTCGCCAATGAATCGCACCTTGTCGATGCAGAGAGCGTGTTCATCCTGACTGACGGGCAGGATGCCGTAGGAAATCGGCAAGTCTTTGCCGGTAAGCACGGCGAAGACGCCGGGCAACGCGAGCGCCCTGGTGCAGTCAATGCCTTTGATCAGCGCGTGGGGAAGATGGCTGCGCAGAATCTTTGCGAAGAGCATGCGGGGGAGCACGATGTCGTCGGCAAACTTCGTCTGGCCCGTGCACTTCGCGCGCGCATCGACTTTGCGGAAGGGTTTCCCGACCACTTTGAGCGGCTCGCCGTTATTGTTTTTTTCCTTTGCCATCACTGACGAACTGCGCCGCGGATTCACGCGGAGACCGCGGATCTAGGGGTTCAAAAATTGAATCTGAAACCTCATCCGCGTTAATCCGCGGCTGATTTATTCATAGCCATAAATGCTCTCTCGCGGCAGCTCCGTCGCTTCACCGCGCATGCGCGCGGCGGCCAGCTCCACAGCTTCATAGATCTTGATGTAGCCGGTGCAGCGACAAAGGTTCCCGGAGAGCGCTTCGCGAATCACATCGCGCGACGGCTGCGGATCTTTATGCAGTAGTTCCTCTGCAGCCAACAGAAAACCTGGCGAACAATAACCGCATTGCGCAGCGCCCAGGTCGGCAAACGTTTGCTGCAACGGATGCAATGTTGCGCCATCGGCCATGCCTTCAATGCTCTTTATGTTCCTGCCCTCGGCTTCGAGCCCGAGCATCAGACATGAAAGGATTGCGCGTCCATCAACGAGGACGGTGCACGTCCCGCACTCACCGAGTTCGCAACCATGCTTCGTCCCAGTGAGATTGAGATCTTCGCGCAGCACTTCCAGCAGCGTCTTGTGCGGCGCGAACGCCACCTCAGCCGGTTCTCCGTTTAGAGTGAAACCGATGTGGGCCTTTTGTTTGTTTGGCTCAGGCATACCTTGACGGAGAGTTTAGCAAAGGGAGGGAGGAAACCGCAGTTGCGCGACGTCAGCTCTTGGTTGTGGCCGCATCCTTCTTGGCTCTATTGAGTATCGTGTTGTCGATCAAGCGAGTCTTGCCAACGTATGCGGCCACAGCGATCAGGATCGGACGGTCGTCAAGCTTGTCGATCTTCTCCAACGTGTCAGCATCAACGACGCTTACGTAATCCAGGCGAACGCGCTGTTCCGCTTCAATTGTGGTGCGCACAAGTTCGACCAGTTTCGCGCCGTGTCGTTCACCTTTCTTATAGACTTCCCGGGCCTGCATCAGCGCGCGATGAATGACCGCGGCGGACTGCTGTTCCTCCGCGCCGAGATAAACGTTGCGCGATGAAATGGCGAGCCCTGAGTCTTCGCGCACGGTTGGCAGGACGATCACTTCCGAGTCGAATGCCAGGTCGCGCACCATCCGCTTGATGATCAAAGCCTGCTGCGCGTCCTTCTGTCCAAAAAAAGCAAAGTCAGGCCGGACGGTGTTGAGAAGAATTGCGACAACGGTAGCGACCCCGCGAAAGTGACCGGGGCGGGACTCACCCTCGAGCAACTTTGAAAGCCCCCCAACATTCACGTATGTCGAAAAGTCTTTCGGATACACCTCTTCCATGGTAGGCGCAAAAATGTAGTCGACGTTGTAGTCGGTTAAAAGCGCTGTGTCTCGCGTCAGATCGCGTGGGTAGCGTTCAAAGTCTTCTCCAGGCGCAAACTGGGTGGGGTTAACAAAGACGGAAACGACGACAACAGCGCACATGCGCCGCGCTTCTCTGACAAGACTCAAATGTCCCTCGTGAAGCGCTCCCATCGTAGGCACAAGCCCGATGGTCCGGTCCTGTTCGCGGCGAATTTTGCGCGCGACGGAACTCATGCGCTGACGGCGATTGATGATCTCCATAGGTTTAGGGGAATTCAGGACTTCTTGATCTTCGAGTCTTTTACTGGCGTGGTGATGTGGAGTTCTGCAGCCGCTTCGAGAGGTAGAGCATAAGACTCGTCATCGGAAGGATACGTTCCACCGCGAACGTCGTCGGCATAGCGCGTGACTGCATCAGTGATTGTTTGATGCAGGTTGGCGTAAGGCCGCACAAAGCGCGCAAGCTTTCCGAATGAGAGCCCGAGCATGTCATGCAGGACCAGCACCTGGATGTCGCAGTGCACACCTGCACCGATGCCGATCGTGGGAATGCTGACGCTCTCCGTGATCAACTTTGCGATCTCTCGCGGTACGACTTCGAGCACAATGGCGAACGCGCCGGCTTCTTCAAGGGCGAGCGCATCATCGAGCAATTCGCGCGCGGCCACTGCGGTCTTTCCCTGCACGCGATAAGAGCCGAGCTTATTGATCGACTGCGGGGTCAATCCGATATGACCCATCACTGCGATTTCTTCGTCGACGAGCCGTTTGATTAGCGGAAGCCTTTTGCGACCGCCTTCGAGTTTGATGGCTTCGGCACCACCTTCCTTCACAAGTCGCAGCGCATTCTTGACCGCGTCGTCAGCCCCGGTGTGAAAAGATCCATAAGGCATATCAGCGACAAGCAAGGCTCGCTGTACTGCACGACGCACTGCCTTGAGATGGATCATGATTTCGTCGAGCGTGACGGGCACGGTGTTGCCGTATCCCAGCACGACATTGCCGAGGCTGTCACCGACGAGCACGATATCAATACCGGCTTCGTCGACGATGCGGGCCGTGGGGTAGTCGTACGCCGTCAGACAAACAAGCCGTTCGCCGCGTTGTTTGCTGGCTCGCAGTGAAGGCGCACTAACTTTTTCCGGACGCTCGGGTTTCAGATAAGGCATGGCTCAGCTCTCTCAGGCCACCTTGGCTTGTGACCTATTAAAGTGCCAATCAGCTGGCAAATTTTGGAGATGTTGAAGGCGTGTTAGCAAGTGGGGGCATTATAGCGGCAAACGAAAAAAAGTGGAAAAGAGTGACAGAGGGGAAAAGGGGAGAGGGGCAGAGGGGAATAAAGGCACAGTGAAAGGCGAGCAAGGGAGATGGGGCCTGGGCCGTGCGGCTTTGCCGTAATGCGTGCGGTAAGCCTATGGCTTACCGTCGGGCGATTTTTGCTGAGGCTATGCCTCCGTTTTCGCATGAGGCGTACCTCGGGATAGTAACTGGCTTTCGGTAAGCCGGAGGCTTACCTCACGGACGCGGCAGAGCCAGAGCCACTTCATGCAACGCTCACGGTTGCCAGAGCCTAACCTCAGAGTCGTCTTCCAAATTTTCGAGCAGCTCAGCGACAGTTCGTTCGAGTGTTGGATAGATCAGGTTGGGAGCGAGTTCGGCAAGGGGAGCAAGGACGAACCGACGCAAATGTGCACGCGGATGTGGGAGAGTGAGTAATTCAGTGTCACGCGTCTGGTCGCCATATAGAAGCAAGTCCAAGTCGATCGTCCGTGGTCCTTTCGATCCATCGCGTGTGCGACCGAGGGCATACTCCACTCGCAGCAGCCGAGCCATCATCTGTTCCGGTTTAGGCAGAGCATCCAGCTGAAGCTCGGCAACGAGGTTGAGAAATGGTGGTTGCGGATAGGTGTCGACCGGCTCGGTTTCATAGATGTGCGAGAGTCGAGCCACCTTGAGACCGGCGTCGAACATGCCGCGTACACCGAGAAGCAGGTTGTCCGCACGGTCTCCAAGATTTGATCCGAGGCTGACGTAAGCGTTTGCGGCGTGTTGCATCTTTGTGCTTTGAACTTCGTGCTATGAACTTGGAAGTTTGTAGTTGGTCTTCGGAGTCCTCGTCCACTCTATTCAGCCAGGCACACACTTTCGGGAAGTTCATTCTATACTGCCAGGGTCAACCAAGCCTGAACGACAGAGTACAAAGAACAAAGTATAAAGTTCTTACCAAAGACCAAATCAAATTGTCTCAACTCCTAACATTGCTTTGGCTCAAGTGGACGCTCTTTCGGAACTCGATGCGTTCCCGCAAAGCCGTCGCCAATCGCCTTGTCTCCATCCTCGGACTGCTTGTCGCCTTAACGTTTGCGGTAGGGATTGCACTCGGTCTCGGCGTTGCCGCTTACGCCCTGAGTTCTCCTGACATCGCGCAGAGTCTCTCGCGCGGGCAGGCCGCCAGCCGCACTGCGAGAGAACTGCCGTCTGTCGAGTTTATCTTTTTCTCGATCCTTTCGTTTTGTTTTCTGATGTGGGCGACGTTGCCGCTCAGCATTGGCAGCAACCGGCAGTTTGATCCCGGACGAATGCTACTTTATCCGATCAGCTTGCGGAAACTCTTTGCGCTCGACTTCATCAGTGAGACTGTCAGCCTGCAATCCATCTTTGCTGTTCCTGCAATCCTCGCGCTTAGTCTGGGAGCGGGTCTCGGAACCGGGAGGCTCGGCTGGGCCCTGATCGCAGGATTGCTCGCGGCATCATTTGGCTTGGCGCTCTCAAAGTGGCTTTCGATTTCAGTGGGCGCGCTACTCCGCCGGAAACGAACGCGTGGCGAGACGTTGCTCGCGCTGATCGGAGTGATCGCAGGACTGGGTGGTGCTCTAGTCGGCCAGCTTGCGCCCGCGATTCTAAAGCATGCTTCATCGTTCAAGGGTTTGCGCTGGACTCCGCCAGGCGCAGCGGCATATGCCTTGACCGCGGGACTGAGCGAACGCGCGAATGGGCACTACCTTCTGTCGATTGTGACGTTATGCGGTTACACGATCGCTCTCGTTGTCGTCGCGTATTGGATTGCGAGGCGCGCCGCGCTCGGCGCGGGCGGAGCGAAGCGCAGTGTCGCCCCTAAAGCGCTAACCGAAACAACCGTCTATACAGGATGGGATCTCCCGGGGTTTTCGTCAGAGTTGGCCGCTGTCACGGAAAAGGAACTACGGTACATCCTCCGCAACGCACAGCTGCGAATGATGGTCTTGATGCCGTTGATCCTGATAGTCATTCGCCTCGTGAATTCGAATCGTTTCGCTACTGAGGCGTCGCGAAGCGGCAGTCCACTCGCCCACGACTTCTTTGTTTACGGCTCGGGCTTAATGGCTACCGCCGGCGTGCTTTATGTTTTTCTCATTCTCAGCGGGCTTTCCAACAACCATTTTGCATTTGAAGAAGGGGGCATGCGGGCGCTGATTCTCTCGCCAGTCGCGCGCCGCAAGATCCTTATCGGCAAAAATATCGCGATCACGCTTGTGGCGCTCGTCTTCGCTTCGGCGTTACTTCTAATAAATCAAATTGTCTTTGGTGACGTCACAATGAAAGGACTTGCGTTCGCAGGTTTGAGCTTCCTCATCTTTGCGGCCATCACCTCAATCCTGGGCAACTGGCTTTCGATCCGTTTTCCCAAGCGGATGAAATTTGGAAAACGCCTGAACGTTTCCGGCGCTGTGGGACTGCTTCTGATCCCCATCTTAATCCTGCTCGCGCTGCCGCCGTTGGCCGCAACAGCAGCGGGTTTTCTCGCCCAAAGTTTGTTAGTTGAATATGCTACACTGGCGTTGTTAGCGGCCATCGCGATTGGTTTTTACCTGCTGCTCATCGGTGCCCAGGGACGGTCTTTGGAACAGCGGGAAGTGGAAATACTAGAAGCCGTTCGCGAACCGACCGATGATTGAACTCTTTAGACACCGGACTTAGCCGGTGCACTTTATTCCAGCGATGCTCCGGGACACGGCGCATCCGGGCGGGCATGAACGAAGCGGCCCCGTCCATACACAAATGGCTCGCAGAAGATTTCGCAGCAACCAGCGGCACGAACCAACCACCGAGCGCTCCTTTCAGGAGTACATCCTTTCCACCTCTACGCCCCAAACATCGAGAATGGAACTGCTGCGTCTGATTCGCGGCGGCGAAGACACCTACCTCGAACTTAAGGTCAAACTTTCCAACAGCGAAAAGATCGCGCAGGAGATCGTCGCACTCGCGAACACTGGTGGCGGCGTGATCATCTTCGGAGTAAGCGATCAACTTCGCGTCGAAGGCGTTGACGATGCCGAGGCGGTGCAGGAGGAGTTGGTCAAGATTTGTCGCGAAGAAATCCAACCCGCACTCGTTCCTTTTATAGATCGCATCGCCTTCGATAACGGACGCCGTATTGTGGCGCTCGACGTAGATGGGAAGCGACGTCCGTATCGCACACGTGACGGCCGTTTCTACCTGCGTATGGGAGCGGAGAAAAGGGAAGCATCGCGTGAGGAGTTGTCGGCGTTCCTGGATGAAGCGCGGCCACTTCGCTATGAAAACGTGCCGGTGATGGGCGCAACGATCAGAGATATTGACGAGGCCCAGTTGTGGGGCTATCTGCGAGAGTTCGCCGGCGACGCGCTTGATGAAGCGAGCGCCGCCGGCGGAAACGGTTATCCCACCACAGAGGTGCTCGAGCGCGAGTTGTTACTGGCAACCAATAACGGACTGGAAGTGGTACCCACGACGGCCGGGCTAATACTCTTCGGACAGGATGAACGCGTCGCGGAGTTATTGCCGCGCAGTTCAATTGTGGCGACGCGCTTTGGCGGCGATTCCGCACAGGCACCTGTCGTCGAACGAGTGAAACTTAGCGGCAACCTGGCGACGCTCTACGAGTCAACAATTCGCTTCATCAGTCGTTATTGTGATCTGCGCGAGCGCCGTCAACGAAAGCTTGCCGACACCGTTGCGGAGCAGAGTCCGGTCCCCGCGCGGTCCAACTATCATCGTAGCGCCGTGAGCGAAGCGGTTGCGAATATGATCATCCATCGTGACCTCGCGATACGCGAGCAATCCACTCGAGTGCAAATCTTCGATCACTCGCTTGAGTTGATTAATCCGCGTCGCACGGCAGGGTTTTCCCCGCTGGCGCAGAAAGCGATCCGCTATGGATTGCCGGAGAGTCTGAACCCCCAGACTGCTGCTGTGTTTTCGAGCGAAGCGTACGGGCTCAATCTTGCGAAAGGTGGTTTGCCGATGCTCTTGCGCGAGTCAAGACTCTTCTCCGGCAAGCGTTCGGAGACCTACGCTTTCAATGATGAGTTTCGACTGCGGCTGTATGGCGAGTGAAAGCAGCTGGCAGTGAAGTGGGCAGTAGGGAGCAAGCAGACAGCAGACACCATGCCTCTGTTAAAGTCGAAAGGCAGCGAAACCAAGTTCGCTGCCTTTACGTCTTGCCTACTGCCTACTCTTACCAGCGCCTACGGTCCTTTCGGTGCGTTGTACACAGAGCGGGCTTGAATCACATATTCCTTGTCGTCGTAAACGCCGTCGCCGTTCACGTCCACGCTTACCTTGATCTTATGTTGCTTGCCGTCGCGCACGTCGCCCGGGTTGAAAGCGAGGCTGTACTGACTCCGCAGCAGTCCGTTGATCGAGCGCAGAATAGTAGGTAGCTCACCTTCAAACGTGTAGGGAAAATAAGCGCCGCCCGTTTCCTTCGCAAAAGTCTGGAGCGCATTTTGTGCCTGGAGAAAAGTTAGTCTTCCCGGCATTCCGGTTATTCCGTCCGTCGCCGGAAGTGAATCCCCGTACTTCTTGAAAAAGAGATTTCCGGTACCGATGATATAAATCGGGATACCGGCATTCTGCGCCACCTTGCGTGCGTCGCTGTAATTAACCTTGCTGAATGTATCGATGCCTGAAGCGATCAGAATCATCGCGCGTCTTCGTCCCTGAACAGTTACTAACCCCGCATAGTCGGCCTTCTCGGATTTGGAATCTTCAAGCACGACCGAATCGCCTCGCCCGCCCACGAGCACGAACTTCATCGCATCGAAAAGATTCGTTTCTCTGAACGCCGGTTGGTTGCGCAAGAGCAGGTTAATCACCTCGTTAATGCGCCGCGGATCATTCGTGAAGTCGGTCAAGGGCGTCGGGCGGATATCAAAAGCAACAACCGAAACATAATCGTCGGGTGGTTTGACGAACTGGGAAAGGAACATCGCGGTAGGCCGGATCACTTCATACGTGCCCGGGTCATATCCGTTGCTGGCATAGTAGCCAAACATTTCCGTCCACTTGCTGTACTCAACGGCCATCACAACAGTGATTGGCGCGTCGGGAGTAGAGAAGTTTGTGATTATCTGCTGATTCCCATCCGCGAAGATGGCAAAGTTTTCCTTCTTCAAACCCGTAACGATCTGACCATTCTTCTTGTGATAGACAACAGTATCCACGTTGACGATTTGCGTGGAGATCGTAACTTTCTCTGCATCCTGAGGCCGGCCTGTGAGGTCGGGAGGCAAAGGCTCTTCGGGCTTCTGTCCAGGTTCAGCGGTATCTGTCGGTCTTTTGTTTTTCTTCTGGTTTGAAGTTGGCGGCTGGCGACGAGACTGCGCGACTGCGAGATCGGCGGCGGCTCCGAAGAGCAAAGCGACGATCAGCGAGAAGGCGACAAAATGGTGGTAAGACAATAAGCGCTTCATAACATCACCCCTGGAACCGGAGTAACAGGCGTCACTATTGGAAAGGTCTGACTAGTTTGCCGCTCCGGATCTTAATCTGGCCTTTTTTTCTAATTATTCACAGCGGTCAGATGCCACGAAGCAAACCCCAGGTTTGCCGCCTACCGCGGCGTACTGCCGGCCTCGGCTTCGATCACCACATCGTAAGTGCCGGTGTTATCGCTGAGATCGCCTTCGTTTACTCCCAAAAACAGCACGCCATCGCGCTGAGCAACAAAATCGCGCCTCGGTCCAATGAGGAGGAAATCGTCATTGTCGTCGCCGATCACCGCGATTAAGGCGCCGGTGGCTTCGGTGCGCATCAGCTTTTCGTTGTCGGGAACGGTCGCGATGCCCCCGGGCGTTGCGAAGCGCCCCTTGCCGAGCGAGACGCGTCCGGATGAACTGATTCTTAGACGCTGTCCCTTGCGCACAACGAGGCCGCTGTTCGACCAACCGTTACTCGCGTTGTCGGCACGCACCGCAACCTTGATTGTAAAGAAAGTCGGCGAGGCGCCTAAAGGACCAGTCGATCGCGGGACGGTGGTGGTATCAGGCTGCGGATTGGATCTGGTCGGCGGAGTCACAGTGCCGGTGTTTCCCGAATTCATGTCTTCATTAGCGAGCACAGACGCGGCTGCCGTCGTCGCCGAATCGAATTCGATAGACTCAATGTCCTCTACATAAATTGTCGTTCGACCACGACGTCCTTTCGCACCTGCTCCAATGAGAACGGTGAACTGCTGGTCTCTAAAGCCAATCACCTGGCCGCGAATCACGCTGCCATCCTTCAACCGAATGGTGTCTGCGACGGCCGGAAACACGATAGCGAAGGCCAAAAACACTGCAGATACAGCACAAGAAATCTTTTTCATCGTTCTTCTCCAGGAGCCTTTCAATTACGAGGTTTAGCAAGCTTCGAATGCTTTTGCAAGCGGGAGAGGTGTGCAATGTCAGTTGCGATGCGGACGTAACTCAAAAGGTTGCGATCCATCTTCACTCAACGGCGGTAACAGGTCTTGCTCGATGTAACACAAGCTGTTAGCTTGCGCATGCTCGGACGTAGGGTATAGCAGTTGAAGGTCAGATCATCAGGCTTCAGAAACTTACTTACCGTTGGTGCAAATCCTGTGAAAACTCTTCTCCTTACGTGCGCCCTGCTGCTCCTGCAGCTGCAGGCCGCGGCACAAACAAAAAATCGGCCTCTCTTGACGCACTACGTTGACCCCTTCATCGGCACCGGTGGTCACGGACATACCTTTCCCGGCGCGTCGTTGCCGTTCGGAATGGTCCAGCTGAGTCCCGACACGCGGCTGACTGGTTGGGATAGCTGCGCCGGTTATCACTACTCCGACAACATCATTTATGGTTTTAGTCACACGCATCTCAGCGGGACGGGCATTCCCGACTATGGCGACATTCTCCTGATGCCGACCGTCGGCGATATCTCGTACGAGCCCACTAGTAAGTCGAGTATTGCGGGCGGGCCTGACAACGGATACGCCTCACGTTTTAGCCATCAGAACGAATCAGCACGGCCCGGCTACTATTCGGTCAGGCTCGATGACGACAACATTCTGGTTGAACTGACAGCGACAAAACGCGTCGGCCTGCACCGCTATTCATTTCCAGCAACTCAGCGCGCCAACATCATTCTTGACTTAACGCACCGAGACAAAGTGCTCGACTCGTACCTGCGCATTGTCGATAGCACGCACATCGAAGGCTTTCGCCGTTCCGAAGGTTGGGCCAAAGATCAGATAGTCTATTTCGTCGCGGAGTTTTCGCGGCCTTTCGTTCAGTCCGACATCATGCTCGATCAGAAGGTGGCGAGTTCGTCGGAGGCGAAGGGCACGGATCTCAAGGCTTCTTTCCAGTTTTCAACTATGGCCGGCGCTGCGGTGCTCGCGAAGGTTGCGCTTTCGGCGGTGAGCATCGAAGGCGCCAGAAAGAACCTGGCTGCGGAGTTAGACAACTGGGACTTCAATCGCGTGCGCGGAGACGCAGATCGATCCTGGAATGCAGAACTCGGCAAGATCGAAGCCCGAGGCGGAACGGAATCCCAGCTGAAGACCTTCTATACCGCGCTCTACCACACGATGCTTGCGCCCAATCTTTTTATGGACGTGGACAACAAATACCGTGGCCGGGATTTTCAGACGCACACCGCAGTCGGATTCAACAATTACACAGTCTTCTCTTTATGGGACACGTTCCGCGCAGCTCACCCGCTGTACAACCTTATCGATCAAAAACACTCATTGGATTTCATCAAGACCTTCCTCGCGCAGTATGCGGATGGTGGACGGCTGCCGGTGTGGGAGCTTGCCGGAAACGAGACCGACACGATGATCGGTTACCACGCGGTTTCAGTCATCGCGGACGCGGCGGTAAAGGACATCAAGGGTTTTGACGATGCTCTTCGCGAGCAGGCGTTCGTGGCAATGAAGCAGAGCGCTGAGTTAGGACATTACGGACTGGATTCTTACACGAAACAGGGCTACATCGGCGCCGAGCAAGAGAGGGAATCCGTTTCACGGACTTTGGAATACGCCTACGACGATTGGTGTATTGCGCAGATGGCAAAAGCTCTGGGCCATCCTGCTGACTATGATCGCTATCTGCGGCGGGCGCAGTCGTACAAAAACGTGTTTGATTCTGAATCCGGCTTCATGCGACCTCGTGCGAATGCCGGTTGGCTTGCTCCATTTGATCCGCGCGAAGTCGATTTTAATTTCACGGAAGCGAACTCGTGGCAGTACTCGTTCTTTGTGCCTCAGGACATCAGCGGGTTGATGGAACTGATGGGTGGCAGACAGCAATTTGTCCGCAAGCTCGACGAGTTGTTCACCATAGAAAGCAGGACAACTGGACGCCAACAGGCGGACATTACGGGTTTGATGGGACAGTACGCTCACGGAAACGAGCCTAGCCATCACATGGCTTATCTCTATGACTATGGAAATCAGCCATGGCAGACGCAGGCGCGTGTGCGGCAGATCGTTGATGGTTTCTACAAGCCAACACCCGATGGTCTGATTGGCAACGAAGACTGCGGACAGATGTCGGCCTGGTATGTGTTGAGTGTCGCTGGCTTCTATTCAGTGACGCCGGGTTCAAATATTTACGCGATCGGCAGTCCGTTTTTCCCCGAACTGCGCTTCAACCTTGAGAACCGTAAATCGTTCGTGATCCGTGCCCGCAATGTGTCGCAGCGCAATGTGTACATCCAGTCAGCCACGCTTAATGGCAGACCGTACGATAAATCCTTCCTGTCGCACGCGGACATCATGGCCGGTGGCTTACTTGTGTTTCAGATGGGGCCCAAACCTAACGTGAATTGGGGTGCGAAGCAGGTGCCCGTTTCTCAAATTCCCGGTGCGGCTTTCGTGGCTGTACCGGCGATCAGCGCTTACGGCAAGGCCTTCAAAGACTTCCTGCAAGTCAGGATGGCGAGCCTCACTAAGAACGCGGAAGTTCACTTTACGACCGACGGGTCCGAGCCGACATTGCGTGCGCAACGCTACACCCGGCCGTTCGTTGTTGATCGATCCACGACCGTCAAAGCGATTGCGATGGATGGCACCGGCCAGACAAGCCAGATTGCGACCGCCAACTACGTGCGCATTCCTCACAGTTGGACGCTCAAACTCCTTTCAAAATACAGCTCGCAATATAACGGCGGCGGCGACCTCGCGTTGATCGATGGCATTCGAGGTACGACTAACTGGAGCGGCGGCGCCTGGCAGGGATATCAAGGACAGGACTTCGTAGCGGTTATTGATCTGGGAAAGAATGAGAGCGTCTCTCAACTCGGCGCCGGCTTCCTGCAGGATATTGGGTCGTGGATTTGGATGCCGCGCGAGGTGGAATTCGAGTTCTCAAGCGACGGGCAGAGCTTCACGAAGGTTCTCTCCATTCCGAGTGAAGTTGAGGAACGTAACTCCAACGTGGTGATAAAGGATTTTGTGAAAACGATCTTGCCGCAAACGACACGCTATATTCGAGTCAAGGCGAGAAGTCCTGGGAAAATTGCGGCGTGGCATGAGGGGAGCGGGGGCGACGGATGGATCTTTGTCGATGAGATCATAATTAATTAGCCGCGGATGAACGCGGATGACGCAGTTCGTCACATCCTCTGGCCGTCTGGTCACAAAGTGTTTCACAGTCTGATGCTGTAGATGTTAGAGATAATGCCAGAATTCCCGCAGACTGCAATCTTGTCTGAAAATTAACTTGCCACTATAGGAGTATGCGAATGACCCCGCTTTCTGTGCTTGCTGATCGCTCCGGCATCGCGATGTGTTGTCCTGATGCCGCCAAACAAAGTCGAGGTTTTCTGACCCGTGCGGTTTGCTTGCTCGGACTGATAACCGCACTGGTACTCATCTCCTCCCCCGCGTTTGCCCAGGTGGGGACCATCAAGCGTCTGACAATCAAGTCGACCGTGCTTGGCGAAGACCGGGTAATCCTCGTGCGGACACCCGCAGGCTATGACACCAACAAGCTGAGTTATCCCGTTCTTTACATGACGGACGGCGACGCGCACATCGCCCATTCGTCCACGACCGTCGAATTCCTTGCGCGGAACGGCCGCATGTCAGAGATGATCATTGTCGGCATTCCTAACACTGATCGCACGAGAGACCTGACGCCGACCGCGGCTGTTGGTCCAAACGCCGCGCAGTTTCCCACCGCGGGCGGCGCCGATAAGTTCCTCAAGTTCATTGAGACGGAACTAATTCCGGAGATTGAGAAGAATTATCGAGTGCAGCCGTACCGAGTACTTGCGGGCCATTCATTCGGCGGCCTCTTCGCACTACATGCGATGATCACACGGCCAGAACTGTTCAAGTCGTACATTGCTGTTAGCCCTTCGCTGCAGTGGAGCGATGAAGCGACACTGAAGCGCATGGAAGCGTTTCTGGCCGGACGAAAAGAACTGGATGCGACGCTCTTTACCTCGCTCGGCAATGAACCCGGCGACATTGGTAACGCGTTTGTCAGTTTTAAGAAGCTACTTGAGAAGAGCAAGATCAAAGGTTTCGAATGGGAAGCGGAGCAGTTCAACGACGAAGATCATGGATCAGTCGTCCTGCGCAGTCACTATCTGGGATTGCGCAAAGTCTATGACGGTTGGCAGATGCCGCGTGACCCCGCGACGGGTGCAAGAGCTGGCGGCTTGAAGGCCGCGGAGGAGCACTATCAGGGGCTGACGAAGAAGTTTGGCTATCCCATTCCTGTCCCCGAGAATCTGATTAATCAGTTGGGTTACCAGATGCTGGGCGCGGAAAAATACGACGAGGCAATCGAGATCTTCAAGACCAACGTCGAACGCTATCCGAATTCGGCAAACGTTTACGACAGTCTGGGGGAAGCTTATGAAAAGAGTGGCCGACTTGATAAGGCGCTTCCGCAATATGAACGGGCCCAGACGCTGAGTCAGCAGAACAATGATCCGAACGCCGCGGTCTTCGCCGCGAACTACACGCGCGCAAGCGAAAAGAGCAAACAGACAGAAGCGAAGAAGAACCAGTAAGAAGCTCAACGAATTCAGCCGCGGATTTACGCGGATGACACGGATCTAAAACGCGTTTCCTGTTTTGATCAGATCCGAGTTGTCCGCGTAATCCGCGGCTAATTGCGTGTGGACCGGCCGATCTACGAGACTGCTTTAAGCCGCGATTCGAGCTGCTCGCGACGACTGCGACTCAGTTTCAGCTGAACTCCGTCCTCGAGAACCACGATGTAGTCGCCGTTGAAGTGCGGATGCATTTCCTTGATGCGATCGAGATTCACGATTGCTGAACGATGAATGCGCACGAACCTTTCGGGATCCAGCTGGAGTTCCAGGTCGTGCATCTTTTCGCGCAACAGATGTGACTTGCGGCCTACATGCAGCTTTGCGTAGTTCCCATCCGCTTCAATCCAATCGATATCATTTACCTTGAGAAGCACCACACGATTGGCCAGCTTTACCATTAGCCTGGTGAGGTAGGTCTTCGGGGAGTTCGACTGCTCGGCTTTACTTTCACGATCTGCCAGCAGGGCCAGTAGTTTCTTGCTGAGTTTATTCAGCTCCTGCTGTTCAATTTGCGACTTTGCTTTCTGCAGGGCGACTTTGAACCTTGCGTCATCAAAAGGTTTCAACAGGTAGTCAAGCGCATGTACCTCAAACGCTTTAAGTGCGTACTGATCAAAAGCAGTGACGAAGATGATTGATTGGATTTGTTCGGCTCCGACCTTGGCGAGCACATCGAAGCCATCCATTTCCGGCATCTGGATGTCGAGGAAGATGAGATCGGGAGCGAAGTTCTTAATGGCCTTAACAGCTTCGCGACCATTCGGGCACTCGTCGAGAATTTCGATCTGCGGATCCTGCTCAAGCAGCAAACGAATGTTCCGCCGCGCGAGCGGTTCGTCGTCGACAATTAACGTTTTGATCTTGTCGCTAGCCACGATCTAGTGTCCAGGTCCAATGTCCATCGTTCGCTACCGGGGAGTCCAGGTCCATTTCGACTTTTTTCGAGTTCGGCTTGTCGGAGTCTACAAGTTAGGTTCGTCCATCGGAAAAGAGACTTTGGGCCTTGGACGTTGGACTTTGGACTCACTATCGCTCATCCGTAGCGGTACAAGCACGATGACTTCCACCCCACCCTCTTCCCGATTCCGCACATCTAGTCTGTGTCTCCCACCGTAGAGTTGTTGCAGTCGCGCCGCTGTATTTGATAAGCCGATCCCATTGCCACTCCGCAGTTGCCAGCCATCCGCCAGGCCAGATCCATTGTCGGACACGGTCAGCTTCAAAAGATCCTGCTCGACGTGTGTCCTGATAGCAATAACGCCGGCAGCGGTGCTGCGACCGATGCCGTGTAGCAAAGCATTTTCAACGAGCGGTTGGAGAATCAGATTTGGCACTAGCGCCTTTGAAGTCGCAGGGTCGATAGCGAACTCGATCTGCAGCCGATCGGAAAAACGCATCTGCTGAATTTCTAAATAGAGTTTGATGAAATTCAGCTCGTCTTTCAACTCGATCTCCTGCTGGTTTGAATGTTCCAGCGCGTGTCGCAGGAGGTCGCTTAAACCGACTAGCATAGTCACAGCCGCCTGGTTCTTGTTGTCGCGCACCAATCCGACGATTCCGTTGAGTGTATTAAACAGGAAATGCGGATGGAGTTGCATTCGCAGAGAGTCCAATTGTGCCTGTGCTAGTTGCGCCTCGAGCTGAGTCGCGAGGAACTCACGTTCGCGATACTTGCGGTAGTAATCAATCGCATAACAAACGCCGAGGACAGCGGCATAGACCAACAGGTCCGAACCGAATGAACCCTTCATGCGCGAGAAGAAGCGCGGCAAAAAAGCTGTTGGGCCTGTGCCCATGTCGTCGAATGGTTTGACGGTAAGCGTTATTGCCGTTCCAGCCGCGCTGTGGAGCATAGAAATGATCAGAAACGCGGGGATGTGGATCAGGAGGCTGCTTTTCCAGGATTTGTTCTCAGCAAGGGAGAAGCGCCGACCCAGCCAGATAATCACCGGCGTCAGCGGCGCCCAGACACACCATGTCAGAATCGCCCAGGTGAATATGCGCGAGGCGCGGTGATTCATCCCCTCGCCGCGCACTTCGAGGAAGATCGGTCCGGCATAGATCAAGCCGAGGAGGATCCACAGTCCCAGGATCGCCATCCACTTTAGTAGGCGGCTCCGCGAAAGCAGGCCACCCGGCGCTTGATAATCGTAGGTTGGGGAGTCGAAGCTCTGCATAAATGACGGCGGAACTATTTGGTCGGGCAATAGTGTACATC